>JBHJJI010000020.1:0-6945 GCA_050042805.1 Leptolyngbyaceae cyanobacterium | reverse complement strand
CAACTCCGTGTTTTTGTCACCCCCCATCCCATGGTTAAGCACTGGTTTGGAGTCGACAGCGATGCCAATACCCCCTCATCACTGTTTCGCACTGCCATGACAGAGCTGGGCCGCTGGCTTACCTACGAGGCGGCGCGCGAGTGGTTGCCGACCTTCGACACCACGATCTCTACCCCCCTCGCGCCTTGTCCGGCCACCTTCGTTAATCCAGAAGTGCCGATGGTGATTATGCCGATTTTGCGGGCCGGGTTAGCCCTGATGGAAGGGGCGCAATCGGTGCTACCCCTGGCCTCGGTCTATCACGTGGGGTTTGTGCGCAATGAAGAAACGTTAGAAGCGACCTGCTATCTCAACAAGCTGCCCACTACCCTTGACGCCGAAACCCGAGTGCTCATCAGTGAGCCGATGTTGGCTACTGGCGGCACGATGTTAGCCGCGATGGCCGACCTGCTACAGCGCGGTATTCAGCCGGATAATGTACGCGTGGTGGCGATCGTGGCATCTCCGATCGCCTTGCAAAAGCTGGCCGAAGCGTATCCGGCTTTAACCATTTACGCCGCCATGATTGATGAAGGGTTAGACGACAAGGGGTATATCGTGCCAGGGCTCGGCGATGCGGGCGATCGCACCTTTGGCACCTAGCCATCGCGGCCACTAACTTGAGATAAGCTTTTGGCAATAGTCGTTGCGATCGTCCAAGATCAGCAACAATAGAGCCATGCCAGCCGATTTTGAACGGCTGATTTAGACGAATTTTTGCGAATCACCATGAGTCAACAAGACAACTTTGGCAGCGGTTTTTTACTGGGCGCACTCTTCGGTGGGGTGATCGGCGGCGTTGTCGGGGCGGTGACCGTATCACGCAATCGCGCTCGCTTGAGCCCAGAGGATGCCCTTGACCGAGCCGATATTGGCGAGGGCGATGCCCTCCCCCCCTCTGATGAAGAGATGGAGCTGGCGCGGCGTGGTCTAGAAGATAAAATTGCCCAGCTCAACTCAGCGATCGACGATGTGCGTCATCGGCTTGGTAGCAATGGTCATGCCCAGACGCCTGAAGATGTGAGCTAGGGTCTGGGTTGATTTGTGGTTAGAGCAACCGCTGGTCAATCGTGAGTCCATCGATCGTCGGAATTTGGCAATGACAAATTCCGACAGGGTTATGTCTATACAGTAGGACGTTATTTAATACCGATTCTCTAAAACCAGGCTACAGATCTGGCTCCCCTGCCCCTCAGCTCCCCAGCGTTTTCAAGATTGTATTGAAAGTCCGATCACTGAGAACTGGTATAAGCGCAGATCCTTTACGGCAACGGTTGACGTCATGCTCGGGCGATCGCCCCGCTGTTTTGGCACATAATTTCCCCAGAGCGCTAGAGCCTATTCAGCGCGGCGCGGTTTTCAGGCGCTGGCGTCTGAGTTCATAGCCCTCGCGAATCCAGTCAAAATCAATCTCATTGAGGTAATCGACCACCCAGTCAGCCCGTCGCTGCACCATGCGATAGGGATGATAGTGGGCCACGCCCACCACCGGCACCTGGGCGCTCTGGGCGGCGGCAATGCCAGCATAGCGAGCTTCGACGGCCAGACAATTCCCTGGCTGAATAGTTAGCTTAGGGTACTGCTCATTGAGACGGGCGATCGCCCGCTCATAGCTTTGAGGGGCAGGCTTTTCAGTGGCTAAATCCAGATCCTGAGCCGTCACAATCACCGAGAAATACTCGGTCAATTTAGCCTGAGCCAAGACCCAATCAACTTCAACCTTCGCCGTATTCGTCACCAGGGCCAACGGCAGAGAGGCCGTTTTAACCTTGTAGAGCAAGTCAGGCAAACCAGGATAAATCGGCAACTGCGGCAGGTCTGCCAACTGCTCAATGTAGGCCTGCGCTTTTTTCGCCTGCAGCTTATCTAGCAGGTCAGAGGTGGTGACCCGACCCCGGCGGGTAAGGAGCTGGTTTAAGCAGGCGCGATCGCTCTGACCGGCACAGACCTCAGCGTATTCAGCAGCGTTAGGCCGGAGGTTTTCGGCAATCAGGATGTCATCAATCAGACGTTCTCGCAAACCGATGTCTTTGATGATGACACCGTCAAATCCAAGCAGAACAGCTTTGAGCACCATAAATTCAAACGGAACAGATATCGCGGGAACCAGAGAGCCCGCTGCCAGTTAGCATTCAACGTTCAAGCATTACCGGCTTGCTGATGGCACAATTGCCAACTGGGTCGTTTACCTGACGGGGGACGGCGAACTGTTAATGCAGTCTATCCCAACCGGTGCCTCACCGATGGCCTTTTTGGCGTTCTCGCCAGCGCTACAGAGCTTAATGGCCAGGGCCGCTAGTCAGCAGCGCGGATCAACAGCGTTGCTCAAGATACTGGCCGATCATAATCTCTTCTCCAGCGCGGGAAATGATGGTTTGTCGGGTGCGGGTGCGATCGCCGATCAGCTTAATTTCTTCTTCAAAGCTGGAGCCGTCATAGGTCGTTTTCAAAATCATCGTGCGGGGGTCGCGAAACACTAAGTCAGCGGTAACCGGCTTCGCGGTGGAAAAACCGCGATCGCGATACAGCGTTGCCCCTTTGACGCCAAAAAGCGTTGAGCCCTCCACCGGCTTCCTCCCAGTGTGAACATAGTTGCTTTCCCAAGTCACCTGAGCCCCACACACCAGCGGCATCGAGTCTGGTAGTTCATGGAGCTGATGCAGTTGCTGCAAGGCCTCATTGTCTGAAGCTAAAAAGCGAATATTGAGATAGCTCACCACTTCCTGCACGTCGCCACTTTTGAGGGTGTAATAACGACGCTTGGAACACCAGTCACCTTCACAGGTCTGAAAAAAGGTAGCAACTGACTGCTCAGCCAGGACTTGAGCCGTATCTAGAGCGTAAGGCATAAATCTAAACCACCGTATAGAGAAAATCTAGGCGTGCCTAGACAAGGGGTAGAAGCGATACTGTGAACTTTTGTAACTTAACCCAATGCTATCGGGCCGATTCCAAATTGACAACTTGCCTTGATGCGGACTCCTTGCGATCGCGAGTGCCCCAAGTTTGAAAATCTTACCGATCAAAATTTTGGCCACAGCTTCATGAGATACCAAAATTCTCTGTAGATTCTGTGATCTGCCTACTCGGCGCTGCCAGGGGCGGTGTGAAACCCCTAAGATGGTGAATAGTTAACGTTTTCTTTTAATTTGTCGTTGCTGCCAGTGCCCTCAACCCAGCTACCTGATTTATCTGCAGTGCCCATTTCTTCAAACGCTTCGTCAAAATTACAGCGCGCTCCGCTAGCACAGCTCAAACGGCGAGTTCGATATCTTTATTTGAAGTTCATTCGCCTGCGGGGACATCCTAAAGAATTGGCCAGGGGGCTCGCTGCCGGAGTGTTTGCTGGGATGTTTCCCCTATTTGGCGTGCAGACCATCATGGGCGTGGCGATCGCCTTTCGCATCAAAGGCAACCCGCTCATGGCCGCCGCCGGGACTTGGATTAGCAATCCCCTCACCTATGTGCCTATCTATGCCTTTAACTACCGACTGGGCGCGTGGATTTTAGGCCAACCCGCTGTCAATCTTTTTACCGATGCCGAGTCGTTGGAAAACTGGCTAGCTACCGGCACCGATGTCGGGCTAGCGCTGATGCTCGGGAGCACTGTGATGGGAGCAGTTTTTGGTCCTTTAGCTTATTTTGCCGGACTGCCGCTCATTCGTCGTGCCCGCACCCGCTATCGTCAGCTCAAGCATTACGAGTCGCCCTAAAGGAACCACAGACACTGTTCTCGTCGACCGGATTGAACCTGTGCTCCATCGGCGGCTAGAGCAGGAATCCGACTAGTAGACTGCGGCATGGGTTCCCCAATCATTGCAGAGGGCTAGGGAGCCGTGAAGGTCAGGGGGAGAGACACTGGCAGGGTCGTGTGACTTCTGCCATAGAGGACTCGGGATCATTGGGAGCAATGATCGATTCATGCCAAGCAGAATAGCGCTTCAGTTCGTGAGGAAGTGTGTAAAACTACGACACATATCTCAGCGACACCGTACCTTAAAGACTCTCTTCCGGCTGATTCAAACTCCCATGACCTCGACGACTAACCCGACCATTGACTGGCAGGCTTTCACAACCGCGCTGGGTGACGTAGAAGTGATTCGCGACCCCATTCAGGTTGAAAAGCTTTCTAAGGACTATTACTACTTCAGCCCGATCTTGCAGGCACAGCTCGCTGACAAAACAGCGGACTTAGTCGTGCGTCCCACGTCAGAGGCAGAGGTGCTGCAGGTGGCCAAAGCTTGTGTTGCGGCCAAGGTGCCCGTAACAGTGCGAGGCGCTGGCACGGGCTACTATGGCCAGTGCATTCACTTAGTGGGGGGCATCATCCTGGATCTGAGCCGGATGGACGGCGTGAAATGGGTAAAACCCGGTATGGCCTGTGTTGCTGCCGGCGCCAAGTTGGCAGCGATTGACAAAGTCACGCGGCCCGAAGGCTGGGAAATTCGGATGTATCCCTCAACCTATCGCACGGCGACCATTGGCGGCTTTATTGGTGGCGGCAGCGGCGGCATCGGGTCAATTATGTATGGCCAACTGCGCGATCGCGGCAACCTCAACGCGGTGCGGGTTGTGACGTTGGAAGATGAACCTCGTGTCATTGAGCTACGGGGCGATGACGTGCAGCAAGTCAACCATGCCTATGGCACCAACGGCATTATCACCGAGCTAGAAATTCCGCTGGGGCCAGCCTATCCGTGGGCGGAGGTGATTGTCACTTTTGACGATTTCATGACGGCGGCGCGGTTTGGGCAGGCTTTAGGCGATGCCGACGGTCTGATCAAAAAGCTGATTAGCATCCATGCGGCACCGATTCCCAGCTATTTTGCCGCGCTCAAAGCCTACTTGCCGGAAGGTTGCCATGCGGCACTGCTGATGGTGGCCGAGCCGTCGCTAGAGCTATTTGCCGCACTCGTGGCCGAGTTTGGCGGCACCATCACTTACCAGAAGGCGGCTGACGGGCCGGGCAAAAAGGCCTCGCTGGCAGAATTCACCTGGAACCACACCACCCTGCACGCCCGCAATGTCGATCCCTCTCTGACCTATTTGCAAACCCTGTTTCCCCATGACCCGGAGCTGCTGCTGGTGCTGCAGATGTCTGAGCACTTTGGCGAGGAGGTGATGATGCATTTGGAATATTTTCGGGTGTGTGGGGCGGTGATTGCAGCGGCGCTGCAGTTGGTGCGCTTCTCAACGCCGGAACGGCTGCAGGCCATCATTGACTACCTCGAAGCGCAGGGGGCCTTTATCGCCAACCCCCACACTTACATTTTGGAAGACGGGGGCCGTAAGGAAATCAACCAGTCTCAGGTCGATTTCAAAGCGCAGGTCGATCCCTACGGGTTGCTGAATCCGGGCAAAATGCGCGGCTGGTTAGAACGTGAGAGTGCCTGAATGTAACGGTTAATGTGCGATCGCCCAGCCAAAGCACTCGGAGTCTTTTACACTCAGAGTGAAGGTGGATAATACCCTTGCACTAGCTAGCCAGATCTATGTCGCGATTTCATCCCCAGTCTTTTGATGCCGAGCACGTCACACTCCGACTGGGCCTAGGGCTGGCCGCCGCGATCGCCGTCTTGCTGCTGATTTGGCTAATCAAGCTCTTACTGCCCTGGCTGTTGCTTTTAGCTGTGGGCACTGCCGGTTGGTATCGCTGGCAACGGCACCGTGATTTTCAACGGCGTCTATATCAATGCTTTTACAGTTGCCTACAGACTCACGAGAGTTGTATTAGTGCCCTGGATTTTGCCATGGTCGCCCACATCACAGGCTCTCAAGCTCGCGGGTTTCTCGATGCTCGGGCCAAAGATTTCTTTGCCGACTTTGAACCGACTGATCACGGCGATATCCGCTACACCTTTCACCGCAGTGTCAAAGTCTCGGTTCCGGTCCCGCTATCCAATGGTGCCATTGCGCCCATTCAGGACGATGCCCAACCGCCAGTAACGTTCCAGCGTCCAGACAGCCAGGCGCAGAATTCGTCGCTGGGATTTTGAGCTGCACGCTTCACTAGCGCAGATCGGCGGCTCTGGCGGCCCAGCGAGAGACTGGAATACCGCGATTCAGCACATCGGTTTGCTCACCGGTAGGTAAGGTGACATTTTCGAGTAGCGACACGCTGCCCGCATGTAAACCCAAGATGTAATAGTCGCCATCATCAAACAAGGCAAATAACGGCGCTCCTGATGCGCCGGGATTAGTGTCACAGGTGTGAATCAGGCTACCGGCAAAGTCGCCGTCATCGAGTTCCATCAGCACGCTGCAATTAGCGCTCAGCCCGGCCGTTTCTCCCGGTTCGCCTAACCCACTCAGCGTCGCTGGGGGAAAATCGGCCGAGTAGCCCACCACGCTAATTTGGCCATCCATCTCCGTCAGCGTATCGGCATCGGCAAAGTCAACATTGCGCCAGCCCAAATAGCCAAAGGTCTCGCCCAAGGGTTCGTCTAAGGTCAACAGCGCCCAGTCATCAGAGACGTTGCCGGTAAACGGGCTGCTGCCATATTCGTAAGCGATGACCGTCGCTACGGCATCAGCCTCCCCTTGAACCACATTGGGGCGAAAGGTGATCGTGTGGGTGGTGGGGCGATCGCTCTCAGGGGCGATTAAACAATGGGCATTGGTGAGCACTAGCTGCGATCCAATCAAGGTGCCTGTACAAGCGCCTAGCACGGGGACGCCGTCGGGCGCGACCCAATCAACCCGCCCGATTGCCGACCAAGGATAACTGGCCGTTAATACGGGTGTGCGATCGTCCTCATTCACCACGGCTCGCAGCGGCCCGTCGACCGGTCTTGAGGAGGTGGCAATTGCATCGGGCACGTAGGCTGCCGCCCCCACCCCTGATTCGCTGAGGGGCAAGGGTTCTAGCGTCACTTCATGCAACTGTTGAGTGAGTCCAGGGGCCGC
>JBHJJI010000019.1:0-2805 GCA_050042805.1 Leptolyngbyaceae cyanobacterium | reverse complement strand
ACGGTGGCTTTTTGATGAACTGCCAAGAACTCGAAACCGCGTGTCGCTTGGGGACGCCCTTTGTGACGCTGATCTTTCACGATGGCGGCTATGGGCTGATTGAGTGGAAGCAGCAGAATCAGTACGGCGAGTCGAATTTTAACCACTTCACTAATCCCGACTTCGACAAGTTTGCCGAGTCGATGGGTCTGAAGGGCTATCGGGTCGAGAGCACTGAAGACTTAATGCCCACCCTGAAGGAGGCGCTGGCGCAATCGGTGCCCACGGTGATTGACTGCCCAGTGGACTATCGGGAAAACCTGTTGTTTAGCCAGCAAACGCAGGAACTCACATGCTCTATCTAACGCCGGCTGATCGGCGCTTTTGCCTCCGCTGGATTTTGGCGACCACCGCCGCGATCGCCCTCTGCAATCCCCTCGGGGCACCTGGACTGTTGATCGGCCCCGTCGTGCTGGCGATCGCGCAAGGGCTGGCGCTCCGGCGCTATTACGCACCGTTTGTCTGGTGGGGTCTGGCGACGATAGTGGGTGGCTATGGGGCGATCGTGCTCTTTATTGTGTGGGCTCTCTTTTGGCATGCGTTGCCGCTGCCGCTGATGGTATTTGTGTGTGGGGCGATCGTGGGGTGTCCGCAGGCGTGGGTGCTGCGGCGCGGCAGTCGCCTGTGGGGCTGGTGGCCGCTAGTGAATGCGGTTATTCTCACGGTCAGCATTGCCTGGTTTGTCCCCGATATGATCGATGCGGCAACTTACGGTACCCGGCGCATCCTCTGGCACTGGGTACCGTTGGCCGCCTTGACGGGCCTTATCGGCGGCTGTCTCAAGGGACTAGCGCTGGTGTGGTTTCTGAAAAAACGGTCAGCCCCCAAGCATGATGTTGACGCGCCAACAGTCTGCAACTAGGCCGGGTCGCAGCGAATCTCTAACGGGGTAGCCTTCGCCGAATGATCTTAAGTGGCGGTTCTTGCCGATTTGGGATGGGCGATCTTCTTTTCCACTATGCCCAAGCGTGATCCAAAACCTGGTTGGGTAGGCTTCCTAGCCTGCCCCCATCCCATCAGAATAGGAAAAGATCTGCTTCTGCAACGATAAGGACGGTCAGGATGGCCATCAAACAAGAGGATTGGGGAGGAACCTACAGGGTGGCTTCTGGATGGGGATAAGGCGAGATTTCCCCAGTGGGCACACCTCAATGTAGCCTAAACAGACCTGAGTTCGGGATAAAACTGCCAAGGGATTGGCAGGTAGTTTGAGGGCCAAATCCCCTCTTGGGAGGGGGTATCCGCAGGACGGGGTGGGTTTCTCCGACGGCTTGAACCCACCCCATCAGCCCCTCCCAGGAGGGGAAAGTAACGGGTTTTGCTTTAACCCGAACTGACGTTAAACAGCTGCCTGACGATCAGCCACCAGAACCAATCAAAAATCTCACGCCAGCATCCCAAAACTACGTTGGATCACAGCGAATTTCTAACAGAAAGCCGTCGGGATCATAGAAATAGATGCCGCGCCCGGTTGGCCGGCTGACTGGCCCGTGATCGATGGGGACGTTTTGCTGCTTGAGGACGGTGACGGCCTGATCGAACTGCTCTGGTGCGATGCCAAAGGCCATGTGGTTGGCGCGGGTAAACTGCTGGGTCGGGTCGGCATCAGGTGGCGACAGATCGGGCTCGCCAAACAGGTCTAAAATCAGCCCGTCTGGCAGGCGAAAGTTGGCGACTTTGCCTGCTGCGACGAGCTCTTTGAGCGTTTCGGGCACTTCGGCACCGCGCAGCTCATGCAGCCCTAAAATCTCACCATAGAAATGGCGGGAAGCAGCCATATCTTTGACGTTCAGCGCAATGTGATGAATGCAGCTGAGCGCGCCAGTGGGCAGGGTGGCTGATGATTTTGAGGGGGCGATCGCGGAATCCGTCATGACAATAGAGCAAGCACTGTTCAGAATTCCATTGTATGGCCCCGGTCAAACCGTGACGAATCAGCCATTTTCCTATTTAGGGGCAAGGAGAGTGGAATTTGGAATGATCGCGCATACAGCGTTTCCTTGGTGGATGAGGTACAAATTCAGATCTGAGACGCCCGTATAGCAGGGATTTCAGAGCTTGCACTGTACCTCACAAAAGTCGGAACCGCTGTAAAGCAACATATTGAAAAAGTGAGTTCCCAAAATGCTGTGTTTTGAAATCACAATCAATGGCGGAAAAAGGATAATCGCTGGTTTTGATGAAATCAGAGTTTTAACAGCCATACTTTCCTATCGAGCGGCCGATGCAGATAATGAAGACGATTTGCGTATGTCCGTCAGTGGAATGAATAATCATGGCAGGCATGATCATGAACATATCGAATGGCTCAAACAATCACTGGATCTAGGGGATGAAATGACCATTCGCTTGATTGAATCAGATGAAAGTACTATGCCTATCGAGAGACGACGAGAAGATCCTGACTTAGTTAGGAAGGCAGAGCGACGTTATTACGAAAAGCTCAAACAAGACTATGAAGAGTCCTGATGTTGTAATAAACCCCCTTTGAAATTGCTGTAGAGAGAGCTATAAGTCGGGGGCTAAACTTCGCGTCTCGACACTGAGAATAAGTAGACCTGCCAAAACCCTTGAGAAAAATTGAGCTTTCACTGCCACGACAATCGGCAAATGATACGGTGTCGGTCAATGAAACGTTTGGGGATGACGGATGAAGACACGGGCAGCGATCGCATGGGAAGCGGGTAAGCCGTTAGCCATTGAAGAAGTGGATCTCGACGGCCCCAAAGCCGGTGAAGTTTTGGTGCGGTTGGTCGCGACGGGCGT
>JBHJJI010000018.1:0-10945 GCA_050042805.1 Leptolyngbyaceae cyanobacterium | reverse complement strand
CAATACATGAAACATTCTGCCGCCACCAGGTGCTCTAGCGGACCAAATTTGGCCCTGATGCTGCTGAAAAATTTGACGACAAATCGACACTCCTAGTCCGGTGCCGCCCTTGGCACGAGCATCCGACTCATAGACCTGTTGAAAGCGATCGCACACCAGCTCGAGCTTATCGGGGGGAATACCTCGGCCCTGATCGCGAACAGTGATGTGGAGAGCCGGGGGAGAGGCGGAGAGGGTGGAGGGTGGAGGGTGGAGGGTCGTGGGTAGCAGGACTCGATCTGGGATGGAGGGGGATTGTATTTGCGCACTCAACCAGATAGTGCTGCCTGGCGACGAAAATTTGATGGCATTGCTGAGCAGGATGGTGAGTAGCTGTAGGATGCGATCGCCATCGACATGGAGCGTTACCACCACTGGTTCGACAATCAGGCTGATGTCAGCCTCTTGGGCCATCGGCTGCATAACCGTGACCGCCTGTTCAAACAGCTCGGACAAGCCGCAATCTTGGGGATGCAGCGTGAGGTGGCCCGACTTCATCCGTTCCAAATCAAGGATGTCATTTACCAGGCGCACCAGGCGCTCGGCATTATTGATGGCCATCGCGATCATTTGCTGGCCTTTGGCGGTGAGGGTGCCCAGCTGTCCGGTGCCGAGCAGATCGAGAGCACCGATCATCGAGTTCATTGGGGTTTTAAGTTCATGACTGACCAGCGAGATGAACTCATTTTCCAGCCGTTTGCGCTCAGTGATGTCATTCGCGATCGTCAGGGCGCAGGGCTGACCTTCGAGTTCAATACTCTCGACGGAGAGCAACACGGTGCGGCGTTCTCCGGCTTTGGTACAGAGTTCTAACTCCCAATTGTGGAGTACTCCGGCTTGTTCGAGCTGAGCACGGCCTTGGTGGTAGCGGTTCATATCGAGCCCCAGCGCTAACTCATCCAGCCGAAAGCCAATGACTTCGGGGCGGGTATAGCCACTCAGGGCCAAAAAGCTGGCATTCACTTCGAGAAAGCGGCCACCCTCCAAAGTGGTAATGGCAATCGGGCTGGGACTAGAACGAAAGGCCTTGGTGAAGGTCTCTTGGGCTCGTTTGCGATCGCGGATTTCTTGCTGCAGTCGCACATTTTGAGCCTGCAGCTGTTGTCGCAAGCGACGGAGTTGCAGGTGGGTTTCAATCCGCGCCATCACCTCTTCCACCTGAAAAGGCTTGGTGACAAAATCGACGCCGCCGACCTCAAAGGCGCGAACTTTGTCCAGGGTTTCCCCCAGTGCACTGATAAAAATCACCGGAATTTCGCGGGTAATGTCGTCTGCCTTCAAGCGTTCGCAAACTTCATAGCCCCCCATCTCCGGCATGTTGATATCCAGCAAGATCAAGTCGGGGGGCGCGGCTTGAGCCGCCCGTAGCGCAGTTCTGCCCTTCGTGACGCTGCGCACCTTATAGTGACGATCCGTCAGCAGTTGAGAGAGCAGCTGCAGATTTTCGGGGGTGTCATCAATGGCGAGCACGTCGGCTCGATAGGGGGGAGCACCAGCCGTCATGGGCAACGGGCCTCCAGCCAGTAGGTACACATTTCCGTGCGGCCCTTGATCGAGATTTTGCCCCGAGGCGTCAGCTGATAGCGATCGCGCAATTGTTGATAAATCGCCTCCGTGACTTGAATCCGATCCGGCTGCCCTTGAGATTCCATCCGGCTGGCTAAGTTGACCGCATTGCCCCACAGGTCATAGGAAAACTTTTTCATGCCAATCACTCCAGCAACCACTGGCCCGGTATCAATGCCAATACGCAGGTTAAAGGGACTGCCATCATCGCGGGGATACTGGCGAATCGTCTCTTGCATGTCGAGGGCCATGTTGGCGATCGCTTCCGTTGGGTTGGCCATGGGGTTAGGCAAGCCGCCGACCACCATGTAGGCATCGCCAATGGTTTTGATTTTTTCTAAGCCGTGTTTTTCAGCGAGCTGGTCAAATCCAGAGAAAATCTGATTGAGCAAATTGACCAGTTGTGTCGGAGGAATACCGGCTGAGAGGCCGGTAAAGTTAACGATATCGGCAAATAATATCGTCACCTCTTCAAAGCGATAGGCGATCGCCTGGGAATTTTGCTTCAGCTGTTCGGCAATGGGCTGGGGCAAGATATTGAGCAAGAGCCGTTCCGATTTTTCTCGTTCTTGCTCTAGGGCGGCTTCGGCAGCGAGGCGATCGCGAATCTCTTGCTGAAGCTGTCGATTTTGAGTTTGGAGCTGCTGCCGCAAGGCCCAAAGTTGCAGATGAGTCTTAATGCGGGCCAGCACTTCTTCGACTTGAAAGGGTTTGCTGACAAAGTCGACGCCGCCCACCTCAAAGGCGCGGACTTTGTCGAAGGTATCGCCCACGGCACTGATAAAAATGACGGGAATATCGCAGGTGCGGGCATCAGCCTTGAGCTTTTCGCAAACCTCATAGCCCCCCATCTCCGGCATGTTGATATCCAGCAAAATCAAATCGGGGGGGGCCGCTTGGGCCGCTCTGATGGCGGTCGTGCCCTTGGTGACGCTGCGGACTTTGTAATGCTGGTCGGTGAGCAACTGAGACAACAACTGCAGGTTTTCCGGCGTGTCATCAATCGCCAAAATATCAGCCCGATAGGGGTTAGCGACAAGGTTAGTCACCAAGAGCGGTCTCCATCAGATTGATCAACGTTTCAAAGTCGAGCCGCGTAATCAGGGACTCCAGATAATTCTTAAGGCGAGACTGCGCTTCCGGAACTTGTAAGAGCAGCGATCGCAGCCAGTCAGCATCGGCCTGAATGGCCGCCTGATGGAAGGTCGTCGTCCACTCTCTGGGCATCGCTTGTAGATCTTCAGGAGACGGCAATGCCATTGGGACGGCGGCGCGGGACGGCGCTGTCTGCAGCTCAAATATCACCCCTAGATGGTCAGTCATTTTACGAAATATTTCGGCCGCATAGAAGGGTTTGTGTACAAAATCGTCACATCCCGCCGCTAACATCTCGGCTCGCTGATCTTCAAAAGCGCTAGCAGTGAGGGCAATGATTTTGGTGGCGGGGGGAGGAGTCGCGGGTAGCGGGGTAGCGGGTAGCGGGAAAGACGCTGAAGGTTGATGGTCCGTTGCTGACTCTTCCCTCCCTACTCTCCACTCGCTACTCTCTACGCCTGACTCGCTCCTCGCTCCTTCCAACGCTCGAATCCGCCGAGTCGCCTCGTACCCATCCATCACAGGCATGCGCATATCCATCCAGATCAGATGCGGTCGCCAGGTTTGCCATTGGGCCACGGCGTCTTGGCCATTCATCGCTGGACGAGTCTGAAACCCCACCCCTTGCAGCAGTTGCATCAGGGGCTCGCGATTTTCTGCCCGATCATCCACGACCAGAATGCGGTAGTTGGGCTGGCTGGGGGCCAGGTGATGCACAGTGTCGCCACTCGCGGCGATCGCGCGATCGAGAGTATTGGCAACGGTTAGCGGCAGCGTAAAGGTAAACGTGGTTCCCTGCCCTACCGTGGTGGCCACGTCAATCTGGCCCCCCATCAGCTGCACCATATGCTGAGCGATCGCCAACCCGAGACCGCTGCCGCCTTCGCCCGGGACATGGTGTAGCGCCTGCACAAAGGGCTGAAACAACCGGGGTAGAACGTCGGCGGCGATGCCGGGCCCGGTGTCGGCGATCGCAAATTTGAGCCAGTCGGTGGGAGCCTCCTCAGGGGCGATCGCGTCTGCTGTCGCTGGCCACGATTACACTTGCACAGTGAGCGCCACTTCCACCGTTGAGGTGAATTTGATGGCATTGCCCAACAGATTGATTAGCACTTGTCGGAGTTTGCCCTCATCGGCCCAGATCTGCTGGGGTACGGTGTCCTCGACGGTGACGCGCAGCGCCAGTCGCTTTTCGACCGCTTGCATTTGAAACATGCTGCGCACCGTCTGCACCAGGACTCGCAGGTCAAAGGGGGCGGCATTGAGGGTGACGGTGCCCGCTTCGATTTTGGACATCTCCAGCACGTCATTAATTAAGTCCAGCAGATGTTTGCCGCTGGTGTTGATGACGCTGAGCGATTGCTGATGGTGGGGGGGTAGGCGATCGTCGCGGGCCATCAGTTGGGTAAAGCCGAGGATGGCGTTCATCGGCGTCCGCAGTTCGTGGCTCATATTCGCTAAAAACTGACTCTTGGCCCGGTTGGCCGCTTCGGCCGCTTCTTTCGCCTCATAGAGTTCTGCCGCCGTCCGTTTGCGCTCGATCGCGATGCCCGCTAAGTGAGCGGCCGTGCCTAAGATTTTCCAGTCTTCAGTAGAGGGGGCATGGGTGCGATCGAACGTCATCGAAAAGGTTCCCATCACCGCGTCTTGAGACGAGAGAATCGGCGTTGACCAACAGCTGCGGAGATTAAATTGGTGGGCCAAGTCGCGCGCTGTTGCCCAGAGCGGATCGGTCAACGTATCGGTCACAATCACCGGCACTTTGTGATAAGCCGCCGCGCCACAGCAAGAGCTAGTGGGACTGACTTCGAGACTGGTTAGCGTCTGCTGATAGTCCACTGGCAGGCTCGGGAAAATACCGTTTTGGAACTGCTGTCCACTCTCGTCTAGCAGCAAAATAAACGCTCCCCGAGCGTGAATCAGCTGCTCAAACGTGCGAATTAAAACGGTGAGCGTTTCTTCTAGAGAGACGTCAGCCGCAATCAGTTCTAACACCTGAGTTTGCACGCTGAGCAGTGTTTCGGCTCGCTTGCGCGCCGTGAAATCTTCGCCAATGCCCAAGAGGTGAGTGGCCTGACCCTGGCCGTCATACAGGGGCATTTTGATACTCCGAATGAACAAATATTCGCCGGTACTCGGGCGAAAGAGTTCCTTCGAGGTATCCAAGAGCTGGCCTTGGCGGATCACCTCCAGATCTTCTTGTCGGTGAATGTCGGCAATATCTGATGGCAGCAAGTCATAGTCGTTTTTGCCCAGGCTAGCCTCAGCGGCAAAGCCCATCACGCGATCGGCGTCTTTGTTAACCAGCTCATAGCGAAAGTCGTTTTGCACGTTTTTGCTAAAGACGGTGAGGGGCAGATTATCGATAAAGGTGTGGAGAAACTGCTGAGACTGCAGCAGATTGTCCTCTAGCTGACGTCGCTGGGTGACATCAATGCCAATGGAAAGCAAGCCAATGAGTTGACCTGATTCGTCGGTGATGGGTCGATTTGACCAGTTGACCCAAACCCGACGGCCATCTTTGCAGCGGTTCTCGTTTTCGTTAAAGGCGTACTCTTCAGGATGGGTGAAGATGTTAGCCAAGAGTTCGGTCAGGTCTCGCCCCCCCGATTCAACTTCAGGCACAAAGGTCTCAGTGATGTGCCGACCCACCATCTCTTCGGCGCTATAGCCAAAAAACTGCTGGCCATAATCGTTAACAAAAAGCACATTACCGCCAATATCAGACTTGATGATGATGGAATTAGCCGCCTCAACCAACAACCGATAGTCGGCTTCGCGGCGCTGTAGCGCTTCTTCCGCCTGCTTGCGTTCGCTAATGTCGGTGATGACAAACTCAATGCAGTCTTCGGTCGGGTTGATTTCTAACGACAGCAACACCCAGATGCGCTTTCCTGAGCGGTGATAGAGCTGCAGCTCAAAATCGTGGGCCCCAGCCTGCTGGTACAGCGTTTGGATGATGCGATCACGATCGCCAAGCCCCGCATACAGGGTGCTGGTCGAGACCCGATTGATCAGCGCTTGCGGTGAGTCGTAGCCGACGATGTCGGCAAACCGCTGGTTCGCTGCCAAAATCAAGCCATCAGCAAGGCGAGTGCGCCCCATGCCCACCTGCGAGTTTTCAAAAATGGTGCGATATTTCGCTTCGCGCTGTAACAGGGCCGTTTCGGTTTGTTGTCGTTCGAGCTCGGCACTGATGCGGGCGGCAAAGATATGCAAAAAGAGCTCGCGATCGGGGTCAAAATCCAGTTCCCCTCGGTTAAAAATCGCAATCAGGCCGATCAGTTCATTATTAGAGCTGGTTAGGGGAATGCCCAAATAGCTGTCGAGGCGCTCGGTGGCCAGCAACTTGTCATCGGGAAAGCGGGCAATGGCGTTCTCAGAAAAGAAAATGGCATTTGACTGCATCACCTGCCCGCAAGGGGTGCCCTTTAAGTCATAGTCAAAGTTCTTGCGCAGACGACCATCGACGTAGAGGGCTCGCGTGCTGATGCGCCGGTTGTGGGGCGTTTGCAATTGGCCAATCAGCACCGCATCGACCTTGAGCAGGTCGGCAATGTGCTTGATGCAAGACCGGAAAAACTTTTGCCCCGTGTGGGAGGCGGTGCCCTCCATCAAGACCTGCAGGGCCTGCTCGCGCTGTTTGCGATCGTCAATGGTGCGCGTCACCACCACCACCACCGGATTGCCCTGGTCATCATTGGACTTGGCTAAACTGGCGCTTTGCCAAATCCAATGTCCGGCTTTGTGGCGAGTGCGAAATTCGATTTCGTCCTGTTTTTGGCCGGTGGTGAGCACCCGTCGAAAAATACTGTCGCAGAGAGGCAGATCCGCCTCGTGGACAAACACAGAATAGGGTTGGTCGGTAATTTCTTGGGGTGAAAAGCCGGAAAGATTGGAGAGGTTGGGCGAAGCGTAGAGAAAGTTGCCCTGCGGCCCCAAGAGCAAAATGACATCGTTGGCCTGCTCGACAATGCGGCGAAACTTTTCTTCGCTTTGGCGCAGCGCTTCTTGCGTTTGATACCGTTCGGTAATGTCGCGATAGCTCCAAACCCGCCCCGTGATCTCGCCGTTCAGTTGCTGCGGCTGTGAATATCGCTCAAAAATCCGACCATCCTTTAACGTCAGCTGATCAAACACCACCGCGTTAGGCGTGTGTTCCATCAGGTTTAAAACGGTCGCCTTGAACCCTTCGGGGTCGGTGGTCTGATCAGCCAGGTATTGAAATCGGGCAGCGGCATCCGCATCAGTGGCGACGAGATGAGGCGGCAGGTGCCACATGTGCAGAAACTTTTGGTTGTAGCCCAAAACCTGACCCGCGCAACTGACCACAAATAAGCCGTCAGCGGTGGATTCCAGAGTGGCCTGCAGCAGTGACAGGGCGACGTCACGATCGCGAGAAAACGGCTGCTGAGGAAGGCGATCGCTGCTACTTTCTGCCTGATCACCCATGGTTGCTGCTTACCTCTGCCATTAGATCAGTGATAAATACGCCAGCTATTTATAAATAGTTTTAGCGTACTTGCCTATCGGGAAGATCTCGGGAAGATGCCGACCTTCTCTCGCCGTTCATTTTTTCGTCATGCTACCCCGATCGTCGGGGATTGTCGTCACGGATCACAGCTCCGATCTAACGGCATTTTCTCAGGATAGGGGGTGCCTCAGCGGTTATACTGCGCACTTGGATTCGATGGGACTCACGGATGCCAGCATCGCTAGATAAACGGAGAATCAGTCAGCATAGGAGGAGCTATCGCAAGCTGCAATTGGATCAGGTCACCCTCAATGCCTGAAATCACTATCAGATCAGCTTTCTAATTCTGACTTCCGACTTCTTCATGCCGACTTCTGCTATATCCGTTAGGGACGATCGCGTTAAACCAGGCTACCGATAGCTTTAGAGTCTTGGGGATATGAGCCGCCTTTAGAGTCCCCTGCAAGCTCTGAAAGCATCGCACTGAGAGACATCTACCGATCATGACCGAATCAGGTTATCCTCTTAATCAATCAAGACTAGGGTCAGTCCTTTGGGCTATAGTCTCTCTGACTTTGCCTGCTGTAGCGGATTCTCCCCCCTTAGAGACGCTGCACAGTTTGGAGGCCGTTTGTGGACATCACCAGCAGGCCGTTTTGCCCGACCGTCACCCACCTCAACTTTTAGGATCAACAGAGCACTAGATGATGCAGCATGAAATTCCGACCCTCGACCGTCAAGGGCTCAGACGGTTTGGGTTACTCACCGGGGCCATTATTGCGGTCCTCTTTGGTCTGTTGCTGCCCTGGTTGCGAGGGCATAGCTTTTCGCAATGGGCGTTGTTAGTCGCGGCCATATTGGCCATGTGGGCGATCGCCACCCCCTCAACCTTGAATCCGGTTTACCGCGTTTGGATGCGCATTGGCCTAGTCCTCGGCTTCATTAATACGCGCATTATTTTAGGCCTCATTTTTTATGCGCTAATGTGGCCGATGGGGGTGATCATGCGATGGGTCGGCTACGATCCGCTCCATCGTCAGCGGTTAGGCGACGCCGAAACCTATCGCACGGCGAGTCAAACCCGCCTCAAAAAAAGCATGGAGAATCCCTATTAATGTTTGAAACCGCGATCGATTTCATTAAAGATCTTTGGGGCTTTTTACGAGAGCGCAAAAAGTATTGGCTCGCACCGCTGATCATCACCCTCGTGCTTATTGGGGTGTTGATCGTCTTTACCCAAGGGTCTGCGATCGCGCCGTTTATCTATACGCTGTTTTAGCGCTTCCCCGGTTGAGACTCGCTGATTTGTTAAGGAGCCCGGTATGAAATCAGGCTGGTTAAAGCTGTTGTTTATTAACATTGGCTTGACGCTGGGAATCGTCTTTAGTCTTAACTTTTTGATTGCCCTAGTGGACTTTGTGCTCTCAACTGCTGGCGTGGCCTTCAGCGGAACGCCCAGCCTTGAAGTTGATCCTCGGGCCAGCCTCCGCAATTACTCAGATAACCCCGATCTGGCGCTGCAGCATTTTCAAGAATTTGAAGCCTTAGAAACGGAATATCAGTCTTTTGTGGCCTGGTCGCGCCAGCCCTTTGCGGGGCCAACCATCACCATTAATGAGGTGGGCGATCGCGTTCACACGGGTGCGCCTTCGGTCACACAATCAGACACCGACGTATATTTCTTCGGGGGGTCTACGGTTTGGGGCACCGGCGTTTTGGATGATCAAACCATTCCGGCTCACTTTCAAAACCTCTCCCAACTAGCCACCACTAACAAAGGAGAAACCGCCTATGTGAGTAGGCAATCCCTCAATAGTTTCATCAATTTATTGGCCAGTAATCCCAACCTTGACACAGTGGTGTTTTACGAAGGGGTGAATGACGTGCAATATCACTGCCGGGCTGATATTGGCGTGTTTGATCATGCGCGAACGACTCGGTTTCAGAAGGCGATCGCGGCTGATTCTGAAGAGACAGCTGACCGACTGCTATCGCCGACAGCCAAGTTTTTGTCCTACTTAGACGTGCTATTTCTGCGAGAAATCAGGCGCGTTGCGGTGGACATCGGCGAGGCGATCGCCCCCGAACGTGAGGCCGCAAGAATTGACCAATCATTAATTTGCGATGATTCGCCAGAGCTGGCCGAGCAAGTCGCCCAGAGCCTGCTACTAAACTGGGAAATTGCCCATCAAATTGCCCAAGCCAGAGGGGTGCAATTAATTGCCGTTTTACAACCTGTTTCCTACCTCGATGATTCGCCAGTCGATCATATCGAACTCGATGCCGAACTCGGCAAGCAGTACGAGGCTGTCTATCCCATCTTGCAGCAACTGATTCAAGCGTCAGACCAACCCTGGATTTGGGATTATACAGACGTTTTTGACGCGAACGAATATGTCTATATTGACTTCTGTCATCTGTCTGAAAATGGCAATCGGCTCGTAGCCGAAAGACTCAATCGAGATTTACAACAGTTTGGGCCGCCCTCTTAAGTTGGTATTGCTGCAGTGAGGGACAAGCGAATCTAAGGAACCCTAATGTTTCCAGAGTTTGCAGAAATTGATTCATCTCAGGGATAAACAACGCCCTTAAATGAGGCCGCTATTGTTGAGCGACTCTTAATCAAACAGCTCGCACTGACCGTGATGGCGGAGTAAATGGTCGCAGAGAACCAGCGCCACCATGGCTTCCATCATGGGCACGGCGCGGGGCAGCACGCAGGGGTCGTGACGGCCTTTGGCGGCGAGTACGGTTTCTTCTCCGGTATTCGTCACGGTGTTTTGCGCTTTGCGAATGGTGGCGGTCGGTTTAAACGCGGCGCGAATGACAATGTTTTCGCCATTGCTGATGCCGCCTTGGGTACCGCCGGAGCGATTCGTGCGAGTCCGCCAGTCACCCTCGTCGTCGGTATAAAATTCGTCGTTATGCTGACTGCCGGTTAACAGCGTGCCCGCAAAGCCAGACCCCAGTTCAAAGCCTTTGCTCGCAGGCAGCGACATGACGCCCTTGGCGAGGTCGGCTTCCAACTTGTCGAACACAGGTGCGCCCAATCCTTTGGGAACATTGCGGGCCACACATTCCACCACACCACCGATCGAGTCACCCTGATCGCGAATTGCTTCGATGCGATCGATCATGCGCTGGGCGGCTTCGGGCTCGGGACAACGCACAATATTGCTCTCGACTTGCTCCAGGGTGACTACGTCAGGTTCAACGACACATTCAATATCTTGAATGCGCTTAACGTAGCCAATGATTTCCACCCCGGCATATTGCTTGAGGATCTTTTTGGCGATCGCCCCAGCGGCCACGCGACCAATGGTTTCACGCGCTGAAGAGCGGCCTCCCCCCTGGTAATTGCGAAAGCCATATTTGCTGTCGTAGGTGGCATCGGCATGGGAGGGCCGATAGGTAGTCGCCATCTCGCTGTAATCTTGCGGGCGGGTATCTTTGTTGCGCACCCAAATGGCAATGGGAGTACCGAGCGTTTTGCCCTGAAAGACGCCGGACATGATTTCGCACCGATCCGCTTCTTTGCGAGGGGTGGTGATTTTGCTTTGGCCCGGACGGCGGCGATCGAGTTCCACTTGAATTTCGTCAGCAGAAATTTCAATCTGTGGCGGGCAGCCGTCAATCACCACCCCGACAGCGCCACCGTGGGATTCGCCAAAAGTGGTAATGCGAAACAGATGACCAAACGTGTTACCCATAAAAGCCTGAAGTGCAGCGGTATTTTCTCATCCTAGTACAGCGTGATGGCCGTTGGGGTGC
>JBHJJI010000017.1:0-31972 GCA_050042805.1 Leptolyngbyaceae cyanobacterium | reverse complement strand
CTCTGACACCCTCAGCCCAGTTAAACTGCACAAGGTTCGAGGTTTGCTCCGCAACTCGGCGTAGGTTACTTTCATGGCATATCCTGGGTCGATGCTCCTAGTTTTAATTCTATCGGCTCAATTTCCGATAAGGTCTATTGACTGGACGACGCGGTTGGCCGCTGCCTGATTGCGCCGATAATTGACGGCCACGGCATACCCCTGCTGGGCGGCTAAACAGGCCGTCGCGGCCCCAATGCCCCGGCTGCCCCCGGTGACAATCAGGACTTTTTGGGTTGCATGAGCGCTCATAGACAACTTTTGACCTCACTGTCGGATTTGCTCGTTCCATGCGGTTCGGGAGACGAATCACGATGACTCACCGACGGCGTAAAGTTAGCGGCTGGGGTCAGTTAAACTTTGGCCGCGTCTGATTCAAGTATCCTTTGGCTGGGATAGGAACAATCCAACACGAGGCAGTCGGTCTTGGCACAGAAGGGGCCGTGCACTTCACCGGGCGGACGGCTGGCATAATCGCCTGCTGTGAGCCAGCGATCGAACGCTTGGTCATAGAGCTGACCGGAAACAATGAAAATCTCTTCGGGATAGTCGTGGAGCTGCGGCCCCAAGTCAGTAGTATCGGCCCCGGCTTTGAATCGCGTCAGCCGGGTATAGTCCCCGGTTGCTTCATCAATGGCGAGGAAGAGCTGTTCGATCAGGCCGTCCGTACCTTCGATCGCTTCCCATTTATCAGCATGGTTAGCCTGCAGTGGATTCCAGTAGGTTGCAGTGGTTTTAGCCATGGCGATCTTCTCCTGTTCTAGCCATTATTCGAGACTTGCGATTCACAGCGAGCTTTCAAAGCTTGGTCAAAGTCGAGATAGCCTTGGTGACTGACCCAGTAGATGCCGCGCCAGGCCAGCCAGGGCACGAGTAACCCAGAATTTTGATGGATCTGGCGAAACTGGGTCTGCCCATCGGCGATCGCCGCTAACTCAAAGGTATGACAAACGGTGAAGAGAAACGGCGCGGCGAAATGCCCCTGCCAGACAAACGAGTGGGGCGGATCGATCGCTAAAAATTTGGCAGTAATCCAGTGCTGGCCAAACTGTTTGAGGTCTTCTAAAAATCGAATGCTTTGCCCCACTTCAAACTGGGCGGTGGCGGCCAACACAAACGGATTCCAGTCTGAGTAGGCCGCAAAATCAGTCACTTGCTCCCACACGACTGATGGCGGCGCTTGAATGACGACCTCTGTGGTCCAGCCCTTCATCAGCGCCAGTCGCTGTTGCCGACTGGGATGATTGGTCATCGGCGGAGTCATGTCTTTCTCCTGAATTGGACTTATACCGATTCTTTCTCTGAAACAAGGCTACCGATCTGGCTCCCCTGCATTTCCAAGATTGCCTCGGGAGTCTGATCACTGAGAACGGGTATTATCTGCCCTGAACCCCGGAGAGCCAGCGGCGAAAATCAACCAACTCAGCGACAGCCGCGATCGGGTTCGTCTTGATGCCATGCTATCGGCAGAACGGGAACAAACCGAGAACATATCGGTTAGACAGCATAAATGATTGGCAAGTCTCCCCCGTTCTGCCATAGCCGAGGAGAAAGATGCAGACTGGTATGGTCAGTGAAGAAACGACTAGGAGAGACGACTGGGAAAATTTTTAGGCATCTTCATGGGTCAAATGGTCATGATCAGCGACGATTTCCTGCGCCAGATCTACAACTTTTTGGTCGATCGCGTCAGTATCGAGCAGGCCCTTGGCAATCAACAGCTTTTCACAGGCCTGCAGCCAGCATTCATAGTAGGTGCGCGAATCGGTGGTGCTAGACTCCGCCGTAGCGATTTCTTGAACTAGCTGATCGTTCCATTCTGTCCAGCTGTATTGGCGATCGGCCGCCAACTGATGCGCGATCGCAAAGGCCTTGGCTTCCCAAGGGGCCTGAAAAACCGGCTCATCTTCGGTGGCCTGTTCGTCAGTGAGAAAGGGAGGCTGAGGCGATTGAGGAGACATCTGATTCATCGCGTTAGGGAACTTCGAGGTGGTCATCAAAGAGATCAAGATAGAGCGCATCGCTAGCAGGAGCCGCTTCGCCCCACAGTGCTTGAGCCGAAAATCGCACGCTGTAAACATGTTGGGGCTTTGTGGAAAGCCGCTCTCCCACCGTATCGGGAAAAACATACCCCCCATGATCGTGCATGACGGTGCCCACCTTGCCCCGCACGTAGCGCGGTAATCGAGTGTAGGTTTTGGGATGCATGACTTTGGCTCGCACTAAATCACCCACCTGAAATTGGGGGGTGCAGTCACTGTCTGCCTGACAGCTCAATCCCTCTTGCAGCAAGGCCTTGGCAGCAGCAGCAGTCATACATCGATTACTGGTTTTAATCGTCATCGTTTACAACCGATTGATATCTGAGTACTGGGATCTCTCTTACTCTTCTGTCTGGCGGAGCTGCGCCATCCGGGCTTCGATCTCGGCAGTTGTGAGCCAATCATGTTTGGCGAGCAGCAACTCTAAAGCGGCGAGCCAGCGTTCGTAATAGCTAGAACTGAGATACTCGCTGGCCGGGATTTGCTCGGCGGCATGACGAGTTTCGTCCACGGGGAAGAAGGTGCTAAAGGTCGCAAAACTCATAGCAAATACTTTGGCTTCCCATTCGCTATGAAAAACGGGCTCATTTTCCTCAATGGGAATCGCGCCCAAACCGTGCATGCCTCCCAGATCATGCGGTCCATTCATGCTATTTGCCTCCTAGGCGGCGATCGGGGTCGGTGGGCTTGGCAGCTGCACCTTGGCCGTCCCAATCATGGCATTGCGAGTGACCAAAGCGGCTAACGCTTCCTCCGATAATTCTGCGGTGCCGTCGGGGCGCTCTGGCAGCACCAGGTAGCGGAGGTCAGCATTGCTATCCCACACTCTCACCTCGACCGTATCGGGGAGAACGAGGCCAAATTCTGCCAACACGCTCCGAGGCTCAATGACGGCCCGCGATCGGTAAGCCAACGACTTGTACCAGGTGGGCGGCAAGCCTAAAATTGCCCAGGGGTAGCAGGAGCAGAGCGTACACACAATTAGGTTGTGCACTGTCGCCGTGTTTTCGACGACGATCATATGCTCACTCGAAAATCCGGTGAGGCCGAGTTCGGCGATCGCGGCGGTGCCATCGGCTAGGAGTCGGTGCTTAAAGTCCGGGTCAACCCAGGCCTTCGCCACAATTTGAGCGCCCACATGGGGGCCAACCTGATGCTCATAGTGCTCGATGATCGTGTCTAGCGCGGCTGGATCGACAATTCCTTTTTCAATCAGTAGAGATTCAATGGCTTTTACCCGCAGCGCGATCTCTGATTCTGAACGATGGTGATGAGTCGTCATAGGTTTAGAAATTCCCTGTCTGTCAATGCAAAGTAACGCCCTTTGTTAAGAAACTTCTTCCTAGCTTCTCGTGATTAGAAATCGATTGGAAGGATTCTATCAAGATTATCCGGAAATCCCAACCCTTTAGACCTCACAGTTGCCGCAATTATCCTCAAAAGGATACAGTTCGATTAGCTCAATTGAGGCCCCTATGGTTTTAGTCAAAACGTATACTCATCCCTTTGATCTACCCCTCGAAAAAACGGCTTTGTTGATCATTGATATGCAAAACGACTTTTGCCATCCTGACGGCTTCAATGGTAGCCAGCTAGCCCTGGATCTCACCGCTGTCCGAGCCATCATTCCGGCGATTCAGTCGCTATTGACCTGGGCCAGAAAAATGGGCGTCAAGATTATTTTTACGCGCGAAAGTCACGCACCGGATCTCTCTGATTTATCGCCGAGCAAGCAAACGCGATATGCCAACGCGGGGTCGCCCATTGGTCAGCGCGGTAAGATGGGCCGATTTTTGGTGAGAGGGGAACCTGGCGTCGCCATTATCAATGAATTACAACCGCTCCCAGAGGAAGGGCAGTTAGACAAACCCGCCCATTCTTGCTTTATCGAGACGTCTCTCGACCAGCAGTTACGAGTAGACAACATTACCCACCTGCTGATCACGGGCGTCACCACAGAATGCTGTGTGCTGGCGACTTACCGCCATGCCAGCGATTTGGGGTATTACTGCCTGCTGCTCGATGATTGTTGTGCGGCCTTTGAGCCTCAAGACCACGCAGCGACGGTGCGGATTTTGCAGGCTGAAGGGGGCGTCTTGGGTTGGGTGGCCAGTTCTCCGCAGCTGTTTGGGGCCCTGCCGATGCAATTGGCCTAAATGATGGCCAGCGGATATCGCGACTAGGCGTTTTGCTGAATTCGCAAATTGTTAATTTAAAATGACTGATGCAGTAAAATATTGCTGCCTTGTTTGCGGTAACTGTGACATTGGCTACAGCAAACGCCGATTAAGTTATTTATTGTCATAGCATCAAGTTCCCTAGACTCCCGCTTTGACAACACCTGCCCACCCTTAAGGTGACTGCTATGCCCCCGACTTTTCAACTGCTGGGGCGGCTGCTAATGCTAGCCCTCGGTGTCAGCTTGTGGACTGCCTGTGCCACGTCTGAGTCGTCGCCAGAAGAGACGGCTGAAGTCCCGTCATCAGAAGCTGCCGCCGTCCCTGATGAATTGATTCCCGTGAAAGCGGGACATCTCGTCGCTCTGGATATGGCCCCGTTATTTGTGGGGGTGGAATCTGGCTGTTTTGAAGACAATGGCTTAGCTGTAGAAACCGTATTTTTCACAAATCCTGGTGATAATAATGCGGCCCTAGCCGGGGGGCAAATCGACTTTAGTACGAACCCCTTTACCTTGCCGTTCTTTGCGGCTAATAGTGGCGTCCCAATCAAGACGGTTTCGGCAGCCGGTGGTTGGGGAGTCATGCAGGTTATTATTAATAATGAGTATGGAGTTGAGTCCGTCTCTGATTTGACCGATTTTGTGGCCAATAATTCAGGCGAAAAGCTGAAGATTGCCACCTTACGGGGAGATACCCTAGAGCTGATTTTGGTCGATGCCTTTGAAGAAGCAGGGATTGCCCCAGACGCTTTTGAAATGGTTTATTTCGATGATTTGTTGGCCATGGTGGATGCTTTTCGAGTCGGTGAAGTCGATATTTTAAGCCACATCAAACCTTACACAACCCAATTTGTAGCCAGCGGTGAGGCTACGGTGCTGACCGACAATGCTGAGGTGTGGTCGCCCACGACGCCGAATACCGTCGTCAGTGTGTTGGAGCCCACCCTGAACGATCGCCCCGAAGTGGTGGCAGCCTACATTAAAGGGCTGCAATGTGCCGCTGAAATTATCAATACTGACCCCGCAGCCGCGATCGCGCTGTTAACGGATGGCAACTACTACCGGGTCGAGGAGTCAGTTTTACTCACGGCCTTTGAAACACAACCCTCGCCCATTACCTTTACCCCCGATTTAGCCGCCGTGCAAACCGTGGTAGATAAAATGGTGGAGTTGAAATATATCGAGTCTGATGTACCGGCTGCCGATATTTTTGACACCCAGATTGTAAAAGAGTTAGAGAAGTAGGATGCCCCGTCAGCTATCCGATCAGCAAGCTTGGCAAGCCTCCCTGCTCGCGATCGCCTGTGGGTTTTTATCCTGTGCTGTGGTGGTGGGTATCTGGGAAGTGGCCGGTCGTGATCCCGCCAATCCGGTGACTCAGGTCTTGCCACCGCCCTCGCAGTTTTTGCCAGTGTTGTTTGAAAGCGACTTCAAAGTGGGCTTGGGCTCTCAATCGGCCTCCATTTATCAGTCGGTCACGGTCACCTTGATCCGCGTTTCTTTGGGGATGGCGATCGCCTTTGTGGGCTCCATTGTCTGCGGCCTGCTGATCAGTCTTTCCAAATGGTCAGAGTTGTTTATCTTGCCCCTGTTAGGGTTGATGGCGCCCATCGCCCCGATCGCTTGGGTGCCCTTAGCGCTCGTGGTCTTTGGGGTCAGCAACTTAACCGCCGTTTTCATCGTCTTTATGGGCGTATTCTTTACGCTGACGATCGCTACGGTAGCTGAGATTAAGCGAATTCCTGAGCCGCTGTTAATGACCGCTCAAAATTTGGGCGGGGGCAGTTTTAACCGCTGGCGTTGGGTGATTATTCCGGCGGTGCTACCCGGCGTTTTCACCCTCTTGCGCCTGAACTTTATCGCTGCTTGGATGGCCGTGCTCGCCGCTGAAATGACCGGCTTGCGAGATGGCTTGGGCACCGTCGTCATGACGGGGCGTAACCTGTTCAACAGCGATCTGATTTTGCTGGGCATCTGCATCATTGGCATCACCGGATTCGCGGTGGATCGTTTACTGTTATTCATCCAACGCAAGTTTTTCTGGTGGCAGGTTTAGATGGCAACAGGCGATCACTCCCCGACTTCCGTCTCCACCCCACCGATCCTGGCCTGCCAGGCGCTCACCAAAAACTTCTCAACGGGGCGGCAAACATCAACTATTTTGGCTGACGTTAATTTAGCGGTTGACCGAGGCGGCTTTGTCACCATCTTGGGGCAGTCGGGGGGCGGCAAGTCAACGCTGCTCAAGCTTCTGGGGGATTTATTTTTCCCACCTCGGGACAAGTGCTCTTTCACGGCGTGCCATTGCCGGGGATTACCCCCAAAATTGGCATGGTGTTTCAAGAAAACACCCTTTACCCTTGGCTGACGGTCGAACAAAATATTGGCTTTGGCTTTAAGGTGAGGGGCAAAAAGCCGGCGCAATATCGCCAGCAGGTCAAACATGTTCTGGAGCATGTGGGGCTTTTCCCGGCTCGTAAACTCTATCCCCATCAGCTTTCAGGGGGCATGAAGCAACGAGTTTCAATCGCTCGCTCCATTGCGGTGCAGCCCGACGTCCTGCTCCTCGATGAGCCTTTTTCGGCGTTGGATATCCAATTGCGTCGTCGCCTGCAGGGATTTTTGTCCGCCATTTGGCAAGAGATGGCGACCACCATGGTGTTGGTTACTCACAATGTGGAAGAGGCCATTCTATTAGGCCAAAGGCTGATTGTTGTGGGCGATCGCCCCGGCAGAATCATCGAAACGGTGGATCTTTCTGACCCGCGATTTCGCGATCGCTACGATCCTCGCTTTTTAGAGTTACAGCGCCATTTAGAAGGCGTCATTGAGACAGATGCCTATACGCAGGAAATTAGGCTGCAGTCGCGATCGGCAGGGTTGCCCTCGACCCTGCCTAATCACGCCTTAAATCCGTCGCCTAAAACTTAAAGCCCTGTTATTCCAGTTCTCAGTGGTCGGACTGCCAAGGCAATCTTGGTAATGTAGGGGAGCCGAAGGGCAGGGGAGCCGGATCTGTAGCCTGGTTGTAGAAAACCGGTATTACAGCAGAAGTCGGAATGCAGAAGTCGGAATTCGGAATTGCAAACCTGATTAGGGAGTTGCCCGAAAATAGCGTCCCAAATCGTAGGGGTTTGGCACTGCCAAACCCCTACCGAGAATGGTCTCTGCTGGGGACATTATTTAAGCGCAGATCCCTTAGATCGTAGTTTCAGCCATCTGGGGTGACCTGCTCAAACTGCAGTTTGCGATAAGTAGGAGAACGCAATCATTTGTAAAACGCAGCACTCACTTCATAAAGCGTTAAACTCTATCTGCGCAGGACTTGTAGGACGATAGTCCATTCTCAGTTTGATCTAGCCCACCTACTTATTGCTCCCCAGCCCCGTTGCTTCTGACCGGCATGAATAGTCGACATATAGCTGTCGCCCTCGATTAGGGCTGAACTCTAGCGGGATATTGAGCCTTGTGAATTTTGAGAATCGTTCTGGAATTTAGGCGTTTCACCTCAGGATTACTTTTCAGGGAATTAATGAACTTCAACAGATCACGATTGTCTTTATAGATATATTCCAGCATGAGGTTAAGTTCCCCTGTTACCGAGGCAATGTAGCTGATATTTTCCATGACTATCAGCTGGCTGAGACTGGCCTCTAAAAATACTGGATCAACTTCTAGCTCTAAGTAAGCTACATTTTCATGTTTGGCTTTACCCGTATTAATAAAAGCACTGATAGAAGTAATCGCTTCATCCAGTAACCGTTTGACTCGATATCGGATGGTGGCTTCCGGTGAATCAATAGAACGGGCAATGTCGCTGTAAGCAATCCGACCATTTTGCTGCAACAGCTCAATAATTTTTAGGTCTAACTGGTCGATTTCATACCCTTCAATGGCTTGGGTCTCTGAATCAGGATGAGAGATTTGCATAGTTCTATTTTTAGGCGATCGCAGTCATAAATATTCATACTACAGGCTCTGCCGAAATCACGAATTTATCGACAAGACTTATGGATACCGCATAATTCTTGTCGGCTTTAACGATATCCGCAAGAAACTGTAGCCACCTCTACGGTTATATGCAAAGTTGAGCAGTATTCTTATCCTCATAGAAAGAGTCAACCTTGGGCGATGAGCCTAACTGACTGTCTGAGACAGGTGTGATTTTTAACGACTGATTGAGATATAGAAAATCTTTCTTGCAACATTTGAGGTGTGTTCTATGAAGCAATCAGAAGCATTGACGATTAGTATTGGTGTTTTAGGTGGCGTCGACGTTTTTTTGACCGCAACGGTGATTTTGGTGCCTGTTTGGGTGACCTTTACGGCTTGGGCTTCCTTCTTTATTGTGGGCGGTGGTACCCAAGGATTCATTAAGTCTGTCGCCTGCAACATTACCGGCATTATCATCGCGGCGCTATCTTTATTAGCGATTGATTTGATTGGTGCGAGTCCAATTGTTGCGGCCATTTGTGTGGGTATTGGCAGCGCTGGGATGGTGCAAGCGTCCAAATTACCATTTACCCATGGCATTACTCCGGCGATTGTTTGGGGATTTTCTCAAACAGTCGGAACGGTTGCCGTGACGGGCTTGTCGGTGACTGCGCCGCTGCCGAATAATCCCGTTTTGATTGCGATCGCCGCCATGATTTTAGGCGCTATCTTTGGCTACCTATCCGAGGCTTGGGGCAAGGCGATGACGACCTCTGCCGCTTAGCTGAAGTTTTTGAGGTGACTAGATTTAGTCTTGAAAACGTCCCTTTAGCGAGAGGTTGTATCAATGGCAGTGATTCAGAAAGTTCCGGTGACGGTCTTGACTGGATATTTGGGTGCGGGTAAGACAACTTTGCTCAATCGCATCTTGACAGAAAATCATGGTCAACGGATTGCCGTGATTGTCAATGAATTCGGTGAAGTTGGCATTGATCACCAATTGGTGATTGACGCTGACGAGGAAATTTTTGAAATGAATAACGGCTGTATTTGTTGCACCGTTCGAGGAGATTTGATCCGGATTATTGGCAACTTAATGGCTCGGGGAGATACCTTTGACCATTTAGTGATTGAAACGACCGGGTTGGCGGATCCGGCACCGGTGATTCAGTCCTTTTTTACAGACGAAGTCATGGCTCGCCAAACTCAGTTAGATGCGGTGGTGACGGTCGTCGATGCCAAATATATTTCAGAGCATTGGGATAGTAGTGAAGCCCAAGAGCAAATTGCCTTTGCGGATGTAATTTTGCTCAATAAGTCAGATTTAGTATCGCCAGAACATCTAGAAACCCTAGAGAAAAAGGTGCGAGGTCTGAACGCGATCGCGACCATCTATTCTACGCAAAACGGTGCCATTGACTTAGAGAAGCTGCTGGGTATTCACGCCTTTGATCTCAAGAATGCCCTTAGCATCGATCCTCAGTTTCTGGATGAAGAGGCCCATGAGCATGATGAGTCGGTTTATTCAGTCGCCATTACCAAGACGGGCACCGTCGATAGTGACAAGCTTAATCGGTGGCTCTATCAGCTGGTGCAGGCGAAAGGGACTGATATTTTTCGGATGAAAGGCATTTTGGATGTGGATAATGCCCATCGTCGGTTTGTCTTTCAAGGCGTTCACATGACGTTGGATGGACGTCCAGGTAAACCCTGGCAGCCAGGTGAACGTCGCCACAGTGAATTGGTCTTTATTGGCCGCAATTTAGATGAGGCAGAGCTACGACAAGGATTTCAAGACTGTTTGACTCCAGCGTATACAGATGATCAATTTCCCAACTTTCGTGACCTTACGGAGACGGCGCTAAATCGATGAAACTACAGCACTATTTAGGGGGGCTCGAAAATTTAGACCCCGTCAACTTTGAAACCCAGGTTTTTGTCGAACCGTGGGAACAACGCATTTTTGGCATTCATACCGCCATGATGGCGCTGAGTAATCACCTAGGGGAGTCGATACCCGATTATGAAATCGAGCAGGTACCGACTCAGTTCAAAAGTTTTTGGACCTGGGGCCATTTGCGCATGGGTGCCGAAGGCATGCATCCCTTTGAATATTTTCGAATTCGCTATTACGAAAAGTGGTTAGGAGGCATCTCCGGTTTCTTTGTGGCGGAAGGCTACATTACTCAGGAAGAACTAGACCAGCGGACAGCAGCGATCTTGGCCGATGAGGCAGCAGCTCAAGCACCTCTGCCCAGCGGCGGTGAAGCGGCTATTGATGAGCAAGTGGTGAAGTATTTGGTCGAGGGCGACTCGCCGATGCGCCCCCTGCCAGCCGCCCCGATGTTTAGTGTGGGCGATCGCGTGCGGGTCAAAAATCTCGTCTCGGCTGATCACACGCGTTTGCCTGGTCATATTCGGGGTCGCGTTGTAGAAATCGTCAAAGTCTATGACGAGGCTTACACCTACTTCTTTAAGACCACGGATGGTATCGGCACGCCGATGCCGATCTATAGCATCGCCATTAAGGCCACCGACATCTGGGAAACCTCCCTGGCGGATGACAATTCGGTCTATTACAACGACATTTTTGAAGTGTATTTGGAGTATTTGGAAGAAGGTTAAAAGCGAACTGATTCACCCCAGAACGGGTTAGTCAGACCATGCCAGCGTTTTGGGGCCACCGTTTGTCCGGTGGTATCAATTCGCCAAAATCAGTCTTCCTGATCAACTGCCCCCTTTAACCCTTACGCCAGAGGAGCATGTGATGCCCAGTAACTATCCAGGATTTGGATATTCCGCAGACCGAGAGACGGTGAGTGCAGCTAAGGTCAAAGCCCTAGAATCGCTACTGATTGAAAAAGGCGTCATTACCAGCCAGACCGTTGATACCGTATTGAGTTATTTTGAGACCAAAATGGGGCCGTTTAACGGCGCGAAATTAGTGGCTCGCGCTTGGGTCGATCCTGAGTTTAAAGACCTGCTGGTGGCTGACTGTAATGCGGCCTGTCAGCAAATGGATTTTCCCGAGGGGATGTCTGGGGCGGAGGGCGAGCATATGCGCGTGGCCGAAAACACCCCCGAAGTCCATAACGTCATTGTCTGTACCTTGTGCTCTTGCTATCACTGGCACACCCTCGGACTGCCCCCCTATTGGTACAAAGACCCGACATTTCGTGCCCGAGTCACGCGGGAACCTCGCGTGGTGTTATCGGAGTTTGGCGTTGAGCTAGATGAGTCGGTGGAGGTGCGCCTGTGGGATACCAGCGGTCAGATTCGTTGGTGGGTCTTGCCGCTGCGTCCACCGGGAACTGAGCATATGAGTGAAGCCGAACTCGCAGAGTTGCTGACTCCCGAAGCCATGATGGGCGTGGCCACTGTGAAGGTTTAAGCGGGCTCCGCCCCGATCAGCAGCGGGGACGTCTGCTCAACTGGTTTTTCATCCCTCGGCAGGCCCACCCCATGACGCTAAATCATCGCCAAAGTGACTGTGTATGTTTACTAAATTTGAGCATTTTGCGGCTACCAGCTTGATGGGCTCGCCCGAAGAAGCCCCTCCCCGACAGGATGGGCATCTTCAGTTTGATCGCGATTGGGAAAAGCTCGCTTTTGGCGTGGCGATCGCCCTGTCTAAGCAAGGCTATTTTGAGTGGGAAGAGTTTCGGCAAACGTTGATTGCCACCATTGCCGAATGGGAGGCCACCCATGAGCTCGATGACCCCAATTGGGACTACTACCAATGTTGGTTAGCCGCTTTAGAAAAGCAGGTTGTCGCCTCTGGGGTGCTCGCCGCCAGTGAATGGGAAACCCTGGTGGCTCAACTACTGGATTGTAAAGACATGACAGCTGCACCGCCGACTCGTCAGTAGAGGTCTGGCGATCGTCCTCAGAATGACTGATGGATAAGCCGTAGGGTCAGCCAGGGAAGGGGATTTAGGCGTAGGAGCTGGGAATGGGAGCGGTGTCATTTACGACCCAGTTGCCGATGTCGAATAGTTTGTAGTCCAGTGGGTCATGCAGGGTCAGCGTCCGTAGATTGCGCCAGTAAAGATCATATCCGTAACGACTGGCGACCGATCGCGCTCCCATCAGGTCAAACATTTGGTTGGTGATAGCGAGCCCGATCTGAATCGACAGGGTTTTGGCCGCAGCGGCAGCGATCGCCACTTCTCCCCGTTCCTCGTGGGTCAGGGCTGCACCCTGATCCCATGCCTGCTGGAACTGCTTCGTGACCTGCTGGGTGTAGGCGATCGCCCCCTGCAATTGCGCCCACAGTTCGCCATAACGACGCAGCGCATAGGGATCGTCAGTCGCCTTTTCGACCTTGGCTGTTTCCCAGGGATGAGCCTGGGTTTGAGTATAGGCCAGGGCCTTTGCCAGGGCACCTTCGGCAATGCCTAAGAAAATCGACGACAGCATGAGCAGGCCGCCCACGCCGAGCACGGTGGGGAAGGCACTCTCTAAATTAGGCGGCGGCCCCAAAATTTCAGCGGCCTCTACGCGCACATTCTCAAAGGTGAAACTGCCGCTGGCGGTGCGGCGCTGCCCCAAAACCTCCCAATCGTGGTTGTAGGTAAGACCAGGGCGATCAGCCGGAATCACAAACATGGCAGGCAGCGGGTTACCCGATTGGGTGGCGGCGCAAACGATGCGATCGCTCACCACAGCACCGGTGCAAAAGGTTTTTACCCCGCTAGCGCGCCAGCCGTCAGCGTCCGGCTCTAATGTCAGCCGCATATCGCGGGTGTTGATGGCATTAGCCCAAAACAAATTGTGCTGAGCCGTTTCACCATAGGCGTGGGCGGCTTGTTCAGCGGTGCCGATCAAATGGGGCAGGACGGAGAGCAATAGATGATAGCCATACAGTTGGGCCGCTGAGCTATCGGCTTGGGCCAGAATTTTGACGATATCCATGGCCTCTAGCCAACTCGCGCCAGTGCCACCATAGGCTTGAGGCACCACTAGCGATAACAGTCCTGATGCTTTGAGGCACTGCACTTCTTGGTTGGGAATGCCCGCTGCGGCATCCCGTTGGTGTGTTGTGTGGCTCAGGTGGTTGGCGATTTCACGGGCCATGGTGACCGGATTGCTGTCAGAGGGCAGCGCGATCGCACTTTGATTGCGGTCGATGGCAACAGTCATGGTGTATTTGCTCCTAGGGGTGTTTGGTAATCGGGGATGACGGTTTGGTTGACTTTGTCGTGGGCTGAGACAGGGAACCCCAGCTAGACAGGGCCGGAGCCGAAATGCCCAGCGGCGGACGGCGATTGGTCAGGGGCCCGAGATGGCAAAGTTGACACATGGTAGGTAGGGATAAGGGGCTTATTTCTGAACGACGTAATAGTTGTTCTGAAAATCATGCTCTAGTTGGTTCACCTCAATGCGCGTGAACCCCGCTTCCCGCAGCATGTCAACCGCTAACTCTTCGCCCCACATGGTGCCGAGGCCGCGACCCCCGGCGGCTAGAGACACGGTCATGCAGTGGTTGCAGGAGATGGTGTAGAGCAAGGGGCCGATGGGATGGTCGAGATTGCCACCCACATCACTGCTGGCGCGAATGTCCTGCATCAGGTAAACCCCATCAGGTTTGAGGGCGCGATAAATATTGGCCAGCACGCGATCGGGTTGGGCCTGATCATGGATGGCATCAAAGGTACAAATCAGGTCGTATGGGGCGACTTCGGTAAACTGCGCCGCATCTTGAATCTGAAAGGTGACATTGTTCAGATTCAGTCGCTGGGCTTCAGTCTTGGCCCAGGCGATCGCCTCAGCGGATAGGTCATACCCTACGAAATGACTGTGGGGAAACAATCTGGCTAGGGTGTGCAAAGCCTGGCCGCGTCCGCAGCCGAGGTCGGCCACGGTGATACCCTCAGCCAGTTTTTCCCGCAGGCCCGGCACCAAAGGCAAAATGAAATCCTCTAATGCGGCAACGACGGTTTGGCCGCTATCTTCAGCCATCACTTCATGGAAGCGGGTGAAAGCAGAGTAGGGAACGCCGCCGCCGTGGTGAAAGCAATCGACAATAGCATCTTCTACTGCGCCCATCAGGGGGATGTACTGCATGATGGCGGCAATATTGTCGGGACTGGCACTGCGGGTCAGCAATGCGGCATGCTCAGCAGGCAACCCATAGAGGCGGTTGGCCGGGTCATAGGCGACGATGCGGCCGGTCACCATGGCAGCGAGCCATTCGCGCACATATCGCTCATTCAGTCCAGCGGTGGCGGCAATGGTGGCGCTGGTGGCGGCGGGCAGGGTCGCCATGGCATCCAGCAACCCGGTGCGATGGCCAATGGACAACATGCTGGCGATCGCACCACTGTTGAGAATATCCAGTAGGCGATCGGCAAACTGAGCGGTCACCTGAGGATCAGGGGCTACACTTTCGAGCTGCTGCTCGGATTGAGGAATTGCTGTGGTCATCATGATCTCCAAGGTTGGTTTGGATGGACATGATTCAACAGTAGAAACCCAGGCGTTCCGCCACCGTTCCCTCAGCGTTCCCTCGTCGTCAAAACCCTAGAGAGAAACGGCTGGAGCGGTTGCCATCCATCTTTATCAATCACCACAGCAGACTCTTCTCCCGCTCAGTTGGTAGCGCCCTGCATGGAAGGCGCAGCCAGGATTGCTAAATTGTTGTCGGTAGCGTCTCCACCAAATCAGCAGACCAGATGCGATCGTAGGGAATATCGCCCCGTTGGTAGGTCGCACGGACGGTCTCGGCGTCAGCGGCTTCCAGTTCACAAATGCTGCGTCTGCGATCGCGGGACAGATAGGTGCGCTTCCAGGTCACATCCCGTTCCGCCATACACGGTGTGCCCCGTTCAAGCAGCGCGTCCCATAGCGCTTGATCAATGGGCGGATCGTAGGTGGTTTCCACCACAATTAGAGCCATACTTTTACTCCATACAGATCATTTGGATCGTTGAGAACGATTGGATTCACCGGCATCGAGCCGTTGCCTAAACTGCATTTTAGGGTGGGCCAGGGCGTTGATATCAGCGTTGTGCCTGATCACATAAAGACTGCGCCCGAGCGCTAAGCCGCAAATCATCCATGAGTAAAGTTTGTAACCGCTGTCGATCGGCCGCTTGATCATCCTCACTTGTAGCGCTGAGGACTTGTAGTGCCGCCGCGATCACCAGATCGTTCGGATGTCCCACGACTTGAGCCGCTTGATGAGCGATCGTGGCATAGTGCTGAGCAGCGTCTCGGTGGTTATGGGCTAGGGCGATTTCGCTGGCATGGCTGGCCACAAAGACGCGTTTGCGCTGGGCATCGAGTTGCTGCAGCTGATGCAAGGACTGTGTCAAAGCCTCGGTCGCTCCAGGGTCTTTGGCGTAGGTGCTCAAGGCGATCAGTGCTTGGGCAAAGTCCCCCTCGCTGCCCTCCGGTAGCTGGGCTGACAGTGCCCATAGGGCTTGGGCATCGGCGACTTTGGGGTGATGTCCATCCCAGCCCGTCATGGCGAGATGGCTCAGAGCATGGCCCTGAAACACAAAGCTCTGCTGATTCTGAGCGAGTCGATGGGCCTGTTCTAAGTAGGTTCGCGCCTGGTCATAGTGACCGCGATACCGCTCGACACAGCCTAAGCCAGTGGCGACATCCAGCAAGCTCAGCCCGAGGCGATCAGCCAAGGTTTGGGCTTCTAATAGGACGGCTTCAGCCCGATCGATATCGCGCTCAATCTCGGCTAAGCAGCACCCATTCGCCGCCAAGCTCTGGGCTTGCAGTTGGGGGCTAGGCGGTAGAGCGTCTAGCGCCTTTAAGGTCTGTTGATGCACGGCGACGAGTTTGCCTTGCCCATAGTTCAAAATATTCAACGCCTCTTGCACCGTGATCTCGGCTGCTGGAATCGACAATCCCTCCAGATCGGCAGCTAGCTGCTGGAGTTGCGACTCTACCCCGGCAACTTCAGCGGTCGCGACACCCGCCAGGACTCGGGTCCGCAAGAGGTGGGCGGCTTGCCCAAGGCGATCGCGGCTGGGCAGGTATTCACTATGGTGCAGTCCCTGGCTCACCAGTTGCATCACATCCTGGTAAGCAAACAACCGCAAACTGCGATCGGCCGCAGCCGCATAGGCCCGCGCCGCGAGGGCATGATCGCCCGCTCGTGCCGCATGATATGCCACCTGGCTAGCAAGGTCAGCATCGACAGTTTGGCGGTTAAGGGTTTTGGCCAACTGACCGTGGACGAGTCGCCGTCGCGGTTCAGACAGTTGCTTATAGGCCACCTGACGCACCAAATCGTGCACAAAGTCATAGTGGCTTTGCCCCTCGTCGTCACTTAACGGCGTGGGACACACAATTTGCTGAGCTTCTAGCTGCTCGATCGCGGTGAGAAACTGCAGGGGGGCATAGCCTGCCGCGAGGGCCAACGTGGTGGGATCAAAGCGGCGACCCAAGGCGGCGGCCCAGGGCAATAAGTCCCGCGCTGTCGCACCTAACCGCTGCAGGCGATCGCCAATCAAGTCGGCCAGCGTGTTGTTAGTCTGGGTGACAGCGCGGGCGGCTTCCAACGCAAAGAGGGGATTGCCGCCACTATCGGCGTAGATTTTCTGAGGGTCGAGGGGATGCTTTAAGTCGTCGGATTCTAGCGGCTGCACCAACATCGATACCGCTTCAGCGGAGAGGGGCGGCACCGCAATTTCTTGCAGGCGGTTGGCCCGCCGGAGAGACTTCACCAAGTTCACCACCGCCGGATTTGCCTGTAGCTCTTGTGCTCGAGCGGCACCAGCGATGCGCAATGCCCCCTGTCCCAGCAATCGAAACACATAGTGCAGCAGGGTAGTGGAGGCTTCATCTAACCAGTGAATATCGTCGAACAGTAGCAGCAAAGGGTGGGCGGAGGTCGCCACGCTACCCAGACCCTGAACGGTGGCATCCAATAACTGCCCCCGATCCCGCAAGTTCGCCGCTGACGCCTCCCGCAGGTCGGTTGATAATGCTGTCAAATTGGGCACTTGGGCTGCAAAAGGCGCACCCCGCAGCAGATCAATCCAGACCCCGTAGGAGCGCAACTGTTCTGCGGCAAAGGCTCGCCCCCACCCCGCCTGATAATGCTGCTGGGTCGCACTTGCTGCCAGCGCTTCCAGCAGACGGGTCTTGCCGATGCCGGGCTCTCCCGTCAACAGCAACAGCGGTGCAGACGGTTCATCGGTGAACGAGAGCCACTGTTCTAAAACTAGGCAAAGCTCATCGCGACCGACCAGGGTGTTAGCGGGTGTTGGCCGAGTCAGGGGCGTTGCCGCTGGGACAGGCAGTGCTCGATGCGGTGGGGCGATCGCGGGCACAGCGGGCGGTGCCTCAGCCGCTGCTGCATCCATCAGCAACTGTTGATAGAGGTTAGCGGTGGTAGCGCTCGGCGTCACGCCCAATTCGGTTTGCAACGTGGTCATGCATTGGTGATAGAGCTGTAGCGCCGTCGCGCGATCGCCCTGTTCGCCATACAGCACCATCAAGGTTTGATAGGCCCCTTCGTCTAACGGTGCCACTGCGAGCCACTGTTGTCCTAAGGTCATGGCTTTAGCAGTTGCCCCAGTGTCCTTCAGCAGTCGAGTCGCTTGGGCCAAAGCGCGCACATGCTGCTGGCGCAGTCGTTCTTGGTCGGGATACAGCCACTCGGCATCGCTATCGGGCCAAAGGTCACCCTGATAGGCATCCAGGGCAGTTTCTAAATAGGGCAGCGCGGCTTGACCGGTGACCGCAGTGGCCGCTGCCAAAGCGGATTCAAAGATATCGACATCGACACGACAGGGCACCGTCGGCTGCCACTGCAGGGTTTGATGGGTCGTGCTGACTAGTTGCTCAATCGGTGGGTAGGTGTGCCGCAGGAGATGCAGCTCTTTGCGCAAGTTGGTGCGAGCTTGACGCTCCAAAGTGTCAGGCCAAAGGGTACTCGCCACGCGGCGGCGGGGCTGGGGGGCCTGGCGGTGCAAGATCAAATAAGCGAGCAACTGTTGCGATCGCCCACGCATGCCTGAGATGGCGGCTCCCTGATCGATCAAGCAGAAGTCGCCCAGCAAATTGATTTGTAGGGGCTGCTCCGGCTCCATCATCGGTTCAGCTAACTCAATAGCTTCTTGATCTCACCGCTATTGTAGTGTCTTGATGTGAGCACAAAAGTCTCGGTGAGACCTGATGCGATGGCCGAAGTGTTGCCCCAGCATTGTCCAAATCATCAGACTACTGGCAAGATATGGCGGAAATTGTGAATAGGGGCAATTCCTTTTTATCGAAAAGCCAGGAAAACTTTGCCGCCTCAAATTCTGAGAATTAATCCTCTGGGCTCTTCTAAAATCCTCTGGGCTCCAAAAAAACAATGCTGCAGAATTTACTGGGTGTTTGCCAGCTGTTGACGATGTCATGGCAGGGTGGAAAACAGCGAAAATGGTGATGGTGTTGCCAATATTAAGTGGGTCGCCCGAATTATCGTAGGGGGCGTCACGCCCAGCGATGACGCACCAAACCAATCCAGGCGATGCGGTGGGTTGTCGCCACAAGGCACCCGACAGCATCGTTTAATGAGGACTTTCTACTGACGAGATCTGTATTTCGCCATTGACGATAGCCTGTAGCGGCGGGCCGCGATCGCAACACCGATGCCGAGCCGGAGGCCGGAGGGTCGATGGGCCACCCAAATTTATTTTCCCTTAGGAGTTTAACTTGGGGCTCAAGACAGGTCGCAATCAATTTGAGGAACTTATTCAGAAATAATCTGTTCAGGTATTGAAGGCACTAAAAGTTAGCTGATTGTTGACCCATCGGGTGAGATTCGTTGTAAATCTCTAATAACCCTTTAGAGCAACTTTTCTTGGCATTTTACAATGTCAGCATTCCGACCCTCATCAGGCAGCATTTGCGAGAAGAACCATGGCCCTAGATCTTGATCGGTTCTGGAAAGCGCTCAATCCGTCAAAACCGCTGAATATTGCCCACGCTGAAGATGTCAAATACTACATTGATTTCTCTGATGTGCGGGGTGGTAATGTCACGCGCCAACTCGCCCGCACCATCGAGCGTTTGAAAGATAGTCCAACTTGTCAGCTGTTTACCGGACATATTGGGTGCGGCAAATCGACTGAGTTGTTGTGCTTGCAAACTCACCTAACAAAAGCCGGATTTCACGTCGTTTTTTTTGAGTCCAGTGATGAAATGGATCTCAACGATGTGGATGTGACAGATATTCTGATGGCGATCGCCCGGCAGGTGAGTGCCAGTCTGGAAGCCATCAATATCTGTCTCAAGCCCAATTATTTCGTCTCACTGTTTCGCGAAGTGAGTGAGATCTTAAGAACGCCGATCGAAATCAGCAATGTGCAGTTTTCGGCAGGATTGGCCAGTGTCACCGCCAGCACTAAAGACAGTCCCGAACTGCGACGGCAGATGCGGCAGATTATGGAGCCGCGCACCAACAACATTCTGGAGTCCATCAACCAGGAACTGCTGGCCCCCGCCGATGCTGCTTTAAAAAAGAAGGGCTACCAGGGGCTCGTCGTGCTGATTGATAATCTGGATCGACTTGACAATACCGAAAAAGCGGGCAAACCTCAGCCCGCTTACCTGTTCGTCGATCGCGGGGAACAACTGCGGCGACTCACCTGTCACGTGGTCTACACCATTCCCATCGTGCTGGTGTTCTCGAATGAACTCAATCCCCTGGCCAACCGATTTGGCATTGATCCACAAGTGTTGCCGATGGTGATTACGCGCTATGCCGATGAGGCGCTCTGTGAACCTGGGCTAGAGCTGCTGCGGCAGCTCATTCTGGCGCGAGCGTTTCCGGAAACGTTGCCCACCGATCGCCTGGCGCGAGTTGAGGAAATCTTTGAAGATCTGGCCACCCTTGATCTGCTCTGCATGGCTAGCGGCGGGCATGTGCGCAATTTACTCAAGCTCGGGTTTAGCTGCCTGCAGCGCATGGATCCCCCCTTTTCTCGCGACTGTGTGGAGCGGGTGATTCGGCAGCGCCGCAACGAACTCTTGCGGGCCATCACGCCAGATGAGATGGAGCTGCTACAACAGGTCAAGCGCGAGAAGAAAGTGCGCGGCGAGACCAGTTACGAAGTGCTGCTCAAGAGCATGTTTGTGTTTGAATACCGCAGTGACGACTATGGTCACTGGTTTGACGTCAACCCCATTCTTTATGACGATCTCTAAAGTCCCTGTGCTCTCATCTTCCAATCAAGATGCGTTGCGATCGCTGATTCGCTCGATTGAGCGATCGCAGGGCACGTTTTCGCTGATTTTGGCCCGCTGCAACTATCGCATGCTGCGCGATCGCGTGCGGACGGCGCTCAATCAGCAGCTGCGAGTCCCCTTTCAGGAAGTCAACCTGACCCCCTACTCGCCCACGCTCTATACCGCGATCGGTCAGACGCTGGGCGGCAAATCCCCCACCGCCGTCATCGTCAATGGCTTAGAGACGGTCAAGGATTTAGATACGTTTCTCCGGGTGGCCAATCAAAGCCGAGAAGAATTTCGCAACAACCTGGCCTGTCCAATCGTGATCTGGGTGACCGACAGCCTGCTCAATCGGCTCATCCGCGACGCCACCGATTTTGAAAGCTGGGCCTCCGTCACCCTCGAGTTTGAAACCGACCTGTCGGAACTGACCCAGTTCGTCGAGCAAACCGCCGACATGATTTTCGAGCAGCTCCTGAACTCTCGCGAAAACATTTTCCTCGACAATCAGGCGCTCGCCCTCGATCAAAAATCGCCCCTGCGGGCTGAACTGCGCACGGCCTGCGAAGAGATTCATCAGTATTTGGATCCCCTGCCAGCAGCGGTCGCAGCCAGCAGCCAGTTTATCCTCGGTCGCGTCGCCGACAACAATACCGCAGCCGCCCGACAGCACTACGAACGCAGCCTCGAACTGTGGCAGCAGGTGGGGCATCAAGAGCGCTATGGCCATGTCCAGTTCTACCTGGGCCTATGGTGGGGCAACTATGCGGCGCGCCACCTGCAAGACCGCACGGCGGGATTGCAAAAATCACGAGCCTGTCTAGAAGCCGCTATTCAAACCTTTGAAACCACTGAGCAACCTCATTGGGTGGCGCAATTTATCAACTACTTAGGCGAGGTGCTGCATCGTCAAGAAGATTGGCCGGCGCTGGATGAGGTAGCCCACAAGGCCTTTAACCTGCATCAGCGCTTTTGCGATTACTTTCGTCAGGCCAAGGCACTTGGGTTTATGGCAGCGGTGGCGATCGCCCACCAAAAATGGGTGCAGGCCGAATATCATGCCAACTTGGCCCTCAGCACTTGGCAACAGGCGGCTGATCGGATGGTTGCTGAGGGCGATCGCACCGCCTTGCTCCAATGGGAGCGCTGGTTTCATCGACCTTGGTATCTCTATTTTTTGGGAAAAGCCCAACGCCACAGTCAAAATTTTGTCCCTGCCACCCAGAACCTGGAAGAGGCGCGTAAAACTGCGCAACCCAGCTACGATCCCGATCTCTATACCTACATTTTGAATGAGCTACGGGAGATTTACTTTACCCAAAAGGACTATCTCAAAGCCTACGAGACCCGGCAGCTTCGGCGAGAGATCCAGAGTCAATTCAACTTACGGCCCTTTGTTGGCCCCGGTCGGTTGCAGGCCAGCCAGGAAATCACCAATCCCTCTCTGCCCCAGCCTCAGATCGACAACCATGTCGCCCCAGAAATTGCCACCTCGGCCCGTTATCAGGACATTACCGCTCTGCTGCAGCGCATTGAGCGCAAAGACTTCCGCCTCAGCGTAGTTTATGGCCCCTCGGGCGTCGGCAAAAGCTCCATTTTTCAGGCCGGATTGCTGCCAGCCCTGAAGCAGCGCACCTTTGAAGGGCGACAAGTGATTGCGGTGCTGCAACAGGTCTATCAAAACTGGGTACCGGAACTCGGCCATCAGCTCACCCAGGCTTGTCAAGACATTTACCCTGATACAACACCGATTCCGGACTTTGATTCCCTAGACGCGATCTTGCAGCAGCTGCGAGAAAATGAAAAACAGTACTTCAAAACGGTACTGATTTTTGATCAGTTTGAAGAATTCTTTTTTGCCAACTCCAATGTCGATGAGCGGTATCGATTTTATGATTTTGCGGCAAGCTGTCTCAAAATTCTGGACGTTGAAATCATTCTTTCTATGAAAGAAGATTATCTACATTACCTATTAGTCTGTAATCGATTAACCGACTTAGAGATTATCGGCAACAATATCCTCGATAAAAAAATTCTCTACTACATTGGCAATTTCACTCAAGAAGAAACCTACAATATTGTTAAAAATCGCACCCAGCATACCCGCATAAAATTTGACGATGATTTGATTGATCAGATGGTGAAAGATCTGGCCGATCAATTTGATCAAATCCGGCCGATTGAATTGCAAATTGTCGGTGCCCAGCTGCAAACAGAAGAAATTACAACATTAGCTCAATACCGTGACCTGGCAGAAAGTGGCTGCCGACCCAAAGAAGAATTAGTTAATCGGTATTTGGAAGATGTGGTTAAGGACTGTGGTGCCGAAAATCAAGACTTAGCTGAAATTATCCTCTATCTGCTCACCAGTAAGGAGGGCACTCGCCCTGTCAGAACAAAGTCGGAACTAATGCAGGAAAAGCTGTATGAAGCCTTGTCCAGCAATCCTCAACAAATCGATCTCATTCTGGGGATTTTTGTTCGATCTGGCTTAGTGCTGCTGGTGCCCTCAGCCCCGATGGACTCCTACCAGCTAGTTCATGATTATCTCGTTAATTTAATTCGAGAAAAAGTCGAGACCAAGCACCAAGAAAAAATCTCCGACTTGATGAAACAAGTGCGGGGATTAGACAAAATTGTGCGCTTGTTGGCAGTGCTCCTGATCTCTATCGTCTCGGTGGGATGCGTACTGTATCTGCTTTATCGCAATAATAAATTGCTTTATCAGGTCACTCAGCTAGAGCGCGACTCGATTGAAAATCAAAGCAAATTTGATGGCTATCAGCTGAATAGTCTGGAATCTGCCGTGCGCGTAGCGGATCAATTTAATCAGCAATCGGTGCTCGAAAAGCGCACCACCTTACCCATTCATGCCCTGCAATCGATTCTGGACAATATTTCAGAAAAACGCTGGATCGATACTCAGCAAGTGCAAATATTTGCTGCTGACGTCAGTGATGAAGCCAAGTTAGTGGCGACAGCGGGGCTCGATCAAACGGTCAAAGTTTGGAACTTTGCTGGGGAGCAACAGTACACAATCGATGTGTCCCAGCAGATGTCAGATTCAACGCAAATTTGGGATATTCGATTTACGGCGGCAGGCGATCGCATCGCCATTATCGACAGTGCCGGCCAACTCATGCTCTGGCAACTCGCTGCTGATCAAGCTGAGCCGGAATTATTGCGCCAGGCCCATGCCTCCGAGAACTTTCTGACCCGCCTGGTGTCGAGTCCTGACAAATCCGTTTTAGCCACGGCGGGGGCCGACGGCATGATCCGCCTGTGGCAGGCGGACACGCTAGAACCCCTAGCGGACTGGCAAGCCCACGACGTGCCCATCAGTAGCATGTACTTTAGTGACGCTCAGCAGCTCGTGTCGGCTGATTATGAGGGCCAGATTCGGCTTTGGGCTACCGAGACAGCAGCCACCGATTTGGGCAGAACCCCATTACGCGAATTTTCGGTGTCAAGTCTCGACAACATTCCCCTGAGCACCTTTGGCCTGGCCGTCAGCCCTGAGGGTGATGTCCTGGCCGCCGCGTCAGAAGACGGTTTTGTCAGACTTTGGGACTTAGCGTCCGGCGAATTGTTACAGCAATTTTTAGCCCATAATGGCCGGTGGGTCACCGCCATTGACTTCGTTAGCGACAGGAGTCCAGATCCTGCTGAGACCCAGGCCCTGCGGTTGGTGACTGCTGATGATCAAGGCGCAATTCGGAGCTGGTCAGTCGATGCCGCCCAGAGTGTTCAGCTTCAGGAGTTGAAAGGACATCAGGGTTGGATTTGGAATTTACTCCACACGTCTCAAGCGGCTCTGCCCCAAACGGCAGCAGCGACAGCGACCGATCCACTTCTGATCTCCACGGGCATTGATGGCCGATTACGCTTTTGGGATCTGAACAACATCTTTGAACAAAATCCCGGCTTTCTGACCAGCGTGAGGGGCCACCAAGACCCAGAATTTGGATGGGGCCAGGCTTGGAGTACGAGCTATAGTGCCAGTCGCAAGTTACTGGCGACTTCTGGCTCTGATGGCACCGCTAAGGTTTGGCAGCTATCAGCCCCCGCAGAATCTCAACAAGAACCTCAATTCCGGTTTCAACTCCAGCATGAAACGGAACCCTCGCCCCAGTGTGCAGCGCTAGCCACGAATATCGACGTGTTTTGGGTGGTTTTTTCCCCCGATGAGTCTACGATCGCCACGGCTGGGGCTGATTGCACTGTCCGACTCTGGGACAGCGAAACCGGTGAGCTGCAACCAATCGTTCTGCAACATCGACCCGATGCCTTTGTGTACAGTGTGGCGTTCAGCCCTGATGGCAACTACATCGCCTCAACGGATTCTAGAGGACGGCTCTTTTTATGGACCGCCGCCGGTGAGCCAGTGGGCGATTTCCTCTCCACCGAAGAGGGTGCCGACAACCCCAAGAAACAGCCCGTGTTTGCGGTTAAGTTCAGCCCTGACGGTAATTACATTGCGACTGCCAGTGAAGACGGCGATGTCAAACTCTGGGCCTTAGAAATCGATCAAGACGGCAACCGGCAATTGCCAGCCGAGCCGATCGCAGTCTTGTCGGGCCATCGTCAAGGAGCCACCAGCGTTGACTTTAGTGACGATGGCCTGATTGCCACTGCAGGCAAAGATGGCACAGTGCGCATTTGGGAAATGGCCACTGTGCTGCAACAGCCAGAGCCCCAGCCGATTCAGGCGCTGTCGGCCTATAGTCGGCGGGTCACTTGGGTCGAGTTTCAGCAGACGGAGGACGCCCCGACCGAGTGGCTAGCGACCGCGAGTAAGGATGGCTCAGTGATTATCTGGGATCGCAACCTGGAAGGTTGGGGGTTGCAGCGACCAGGCAACGTGTTTAAGCGTCGTTATCAATTTGAAGGTCATCAAGAGGGCGCCTTCAGTGCGACGTTTATTCATGACGGTCAGCAAATTGCGGTAGCTCAGGGGGATGGCGACATTAAGCTGTGGCGATTAGAAGCGACTTCAGAGCTGATCGAACGCGCTTGCCAATGGCTTGACACAGCACCTGAAACGAAATCAGTCGAGCGATCGCCAGAATCGATCTGGCCTTGGCAACGCAGACCCGCTCCGGATATTGCCACTGTGTGCCGTAAATATGAGTAACGGCGAGGCAGATAAGCTGGCGATTCGGTTTCTTCCGGGTGTATGCCAGTTCTGTATGCCAGTTGAGATAATGTCCCTGACGGCCTACTGTGTGGGGGCGATCGCACTATTCTGTAAGCGTGAGGGTTAAGACCTAACCAACCTCACTGGATGAGTAAACGATGTCAGGTCAGGTCATAAATCTACCGTTTGTTCCCCAGTTCTGTCTCCATTAGGAGTCAACTCCCCATGAAACTCATCCTCACAGCCACTCTCAGTATTCTTTGTCTCAGTGCCGGTGTCTTGACGATTTGGGCTGGAACACAAACCCTAGCCTCCGACCAGCCAACCAGCAGCCCAGTTGCGAGCGAGTACAATCCGCCTAGTCGCAATGGTCGCAGCGGCAGCTACCCCGGTGGTACGCGATTCATCGAGCCCACTTCTCACCGCAACTACGTCTAACTCCACCTCTGATTGAATCGGTTAGGTTGCCACCCCATCCCTCGTCACTAGCCGTCAGACACCCCCTACAGCGATGGATTTTTGCTCCCTTCAAACAGCGGAAATCCATCGCTGAATCGTGAGTAGGGATTTTCTGACCCACTGGCCGCATGCCGCAATGTCGGCGATCGCGCTCAGGCTAATTGAAACCCGCGATCGCCTCACCCTCACCCACTCAGAAATAAATTTGTCGGTTCCTCCCAACGCCTCTTGTTTGATGGCCATCCTGGCCGTCTGTAAATCTAGCCCCCTGCCCCTCGGCTACCTGGTCTTTTCAACGGTTATGAGCAGGCTCAAAATTGAGAAACAATGCTACGTTACCGATCGCTGGGTGGTGCCGACAAACTGATCGATCGCCGCAAACATCAGCTCAATTTCCGCCAAGGTCGTATAGTGGTTTAACAGCACCACCTTGAGCCAGTTGTGACCCCGATATCGTGGCAGCGACAAAAAGGCCCGCGCTTCTTTGAGCAGATGGGCCTGTAGCTGGCGATTCCAGTCGTCCCACTGGTCTGCCGGTAGCCAATCAGGACAACCGCGAAAACAGACCAGATTCATCTCCGGCTCACTCGCCAACTGCAGGTCAGGTCGGGCTTTAACGGCATCCACAAAGTGTGTGGTCAGGGCATAGTTAGCCGCGATGAGTTCGCGATAGCCCTGCTGGCCTAAATGCTGCAAAGACAGCCACAGCTTCAGCACATCAGCATGGCGAGTGCCCTGAATGGAAATTTCGCCCAGGTTGACCCAGTCATCTTCCGTATTCATGTAAGGGGCCGCGACTTGAAAGTGTTGCTGCAACTGGTTCATCTCGCGAAATAACACCGAGGCGCAGGTTTTAGCCACATAGAGCCACTTTTGCGGATTAAACGTGACGGAATCAGCCTGCTCAATGCCCTGCAGGCGATCGCGATACGCCTCCGCAAACATCAGTGCCCCGCCGTAGGCCGCATCCACGTGAAACCAGAGGTTATGCTCGCGAGCGAGCGCCGCCAGTTCCACCAGCGGGTCAATGTTGCCGGTCACCGTTGTGCCCGCTGTGGCCACCAGCGCAAAGGGTTTTTGGTCCCGCTGCTGGGCCTGGTCAATGGCCTGACGCAGTTCCTGCAGATCCATCTGTGACTGATCATTAGTCGCTACCGCGATCGCGCCGTCGGTGCCCAAACCCAGTAGCATCGCCGCCTTCTTGATCGAGGAATGTGCGGCCTCTGACACGAAAAACACGGGCGCTTGCGCCTGGGTCGCCAATCCCGTATTGAGGGTGCCGAGCTTGACATTGCGGGCCACCGCTAGCGCCTGCAGGTTGGCTAAACTGCCGCCGCTTACTAACAGCCCCCCGGCGCGATCGCCCAGGCCAAACAGTTGAGCAATTTCGCGCAACAGCAGCGGCTCCAACCGCGAAAACAGCGGCGACATCTCGACGCTCAGCATGTTGTTATTGAGCGCTGCCACCACCCAATCGCCGACAATCGAGGCCGTCGTCGGTAGCGGATCCATGTGTCCCACATAGCCGGGATGTGCCGGGTTCATCGCCGTGCTCAACACGGTGTCTAGCGTGGCCATCAGGGTCGCCACGTCGCCCGATTTTTCCGGTAGGGCGATCGCGAGGAATTCATTCAGCTCAGGCAAAGGCGTCCGGTCTGCCGCCCCGGTCAAATAATCCAAAATCCGAGTGGCGACCTGGCTCAGCAACGCCTCAATCGCCGCTCGGTTCTCCCCGCGCGGATGCACAAACGCAGTCTCAGGTAACCTCGAAAAGTCCAAGTTCTAGCTCCATCGCATCATTCCTGATTGTGAATGATTCTGAGCGCCGAATGCGAAAAGTAGAATTCGGCGTTCGGAGTTTAGAGGGCGGCATGCAGAAGACGGCATTCGCCAAAATGCTAATCTCTTAATCATCCTCTTTATCGCGATCGCCCATGGGCACTCAATCCACCGCCAAAACTATTTATCTACTCGCTTCGATGGTGGGTTGGTTGATCGTCGGCGCGGCGCTGATGTATTTGTTTCCTGCTCTGGCCGATCAAATCGTGAGCAGCGACCTCACCCATTTATGGATGATCAATTTGACGCGCAGCGGCTATCAGCCCTCATTAGCCTGGATCGGCGGCGGCATCGCCCTCGCCATCACCGCCCTCATGAACCTAATTTGGTATCAGCGGTTTGAAGATCGGGTATGAACCGGGCTTCGAGGGTCTCACCTCCCCATCCCTCCCCCCCATCACCCGCCACTCTCTACTTCCCTACTCTGCTCAAACCGCCACTCTCCCCTCCGCCCGGCCAAACAGCGCATAGTGCTCAAAGCCGCTAGAAAATGCTCCCGCCTGCACTGCTGCCGCTACATCGCCGTTGCCACTCAGGTAAACACTCTCATCAAAGAGGCTGGATGGGTCGCGGCCTTCTTTTTGGCCAAAGCTGATGAAGTGGTCAAAGCCCGAAGCCAGCTGCCCCGCCTGGACTGCCTGCGCCACATCGGTGTTTTGCTGCAGATAAAACGCCTCCTCAAACAGCAGGGTCGAGAGCCGCCCTTCGTCGTCGCCAAACTCGATAAAGTGCTCAAAGCCGCTGGCAAAGGCACCGCTGGCTACAGCAGCACTGACATCCGGATTGTTCAGCAAGTAATCGCTGGCATCAAACAGGGCGCTAGGGTCGCGGTTTTCCCAATGCCCGAAGCTCAGATAATGCATTAGGCCACTGCTGAGACTGCCGTTGTTAACCGCAGCAGCCACGTCGGCGTTGTTGGCTCGGTAAAAGGCTTCGTCAAAATAGGCGCTGGGGTTGCGGCCTTCGTTGATGCCAAACTGCACGAAATGATCGTAGCCGGTGGCAAAACCTCCCTGCGCGACAGCGTTAGCGATGTCAGGATTTTGCGCGAGATAGTAGGTTTCATCAAAGAGTTCCGCCAGTTGCAGCCCCCCAATTTCTAGCCCGATCGCGGCGGACTCACTAGGCGCCAACTGGCCATTATCCACGGCTTGAAACTGAGCGAACTGCTCGAAGGTAAAGACCGGATTCGCAGAGCGGTCATTATCGGCGATCGCGATCGTCTGGCTGCTGACTCCCCCCAGCATCAACCCTGCCGAGGGATTGCTCAGCGACAGGGTCGCCGTTTCTAGCCCCTCTACCAACGCATCATCAATGACGGTAAAGGTTGCGGTGCCAGTGGTCTGCCCATCGAGAATCGTAATCGTCGGCGTGCTCAGAGTGTAGTCTCCGGTGGTGATGTTGGTGCCTGCCACCCCTAGATTTACAGTTTGATCACCTGTGACCGCGCCCGCTGCCGTCACCGTCACCGTAATGGCCGTAGCATCGGCTTCGCTACCGCTGGCCGCACTCACCGCGAGAGTCACTGCTTGCACATCATTATCCGTGACGGCCACCGACCCATCGGCCAAATTAAAGCCGTCGTAGTCCTTGTCGGTGCTGTTGACGGTATAGCTGATAGCGCTGGTGTGTAGCCCTTCTAGGTCGCTGTCATCTACCGCCGTCACCGTTACCGTTTGCGCCTGATCCCAATCTTTGGTGGTAAAGGTCAGGGTGGTTTTATCTAGCGTGGTCTGGCTATCGGGGGACAAAGCGATCGTCACCGTATCTGTCGGTTGCGAATCGAGCACTACGGTATAGCTATCCGTGATGCCGCCTTCGGTTACCGCTGTGGTGCCGTCCGACTCGGTGACGGTAATGCCGACGACATCATTGTCGGTGGTGCTCACCGTTACGGTTTGATCTGCCAAGCTATCAAAGGCGTCGTCGCTAGTGGCATCGTTGATGCTGAGGGTGATGGTGCTGGTTTGGTTACCATCGGTTCCCGCATCATCAATGCCGGTAATTGTCACTGTTTGAGCTTGATCCCAGTTTTTGTTGGTGAAGGTTAGGGTGGTGGTATCGACTGTGGCCTCGCCCGTATCATCACTAGCGACGGTGAGTTCGACATCCGAGAGGGGCTGTGTATTCAGCACGACGGTGAAAGTATCCGTCGTCCCGGATTCATCGACTTGTGTCGTGCCGCCAGACTCGATGACGGTGAAGCCAGGGCTGTCGTTATCAGCGATGTTAAGCGTGGTGGTGGTTTGAGTGCCTAAGTTCCCGCCAGTGGGATTCTGCAAACTCAGAACCAGGGTTTCGTCACCTTCGGTGGCGTTGTCATCAATGAGGGTAATATCGACGGTTTTACTCGCTTCACCGTCAGCAAAATTCACCGTGAGGGGAAAGCCGGGGTCGGTGTAGTCGCTGCCGCTAGTCGCGGTACTGGCTCCTTGCAGAGCGATTTCCACTGAAGCAGTGCCAGTGGTGACGGCGCGAGTCACAGTCACCAACTGGCTCGTGCCATCGCCTTCATTGCTGGTGTAGGTCGCTTGCGAAAATTCAATATTGGCGTTGGCTACCTGATAAGACTCGTCAGGGGTGGGCTCGACGGGGATGAGGGTGTTGCCAACGGTGTTGGTGATGTTTTGTCCGGCGGCGAGGTCAAGGTTGACGGTGCCGTTGAGGTTAGCCAGATCACCGCCGGAGACGGTGATTTCGTAGGTGTCGCCGCTGCCGGTGACGTTGGTGATGGTGGCGGTGGTGCCATTTACCTCAAAGTCAGTCTTATCAACGTTTTGTACGGCTTCGTCAAACGTCGCTTGGAACGTCAGCGCATCGGCGTCTGTTGTTCCCGCGGTGGGTGCTTTACGCGTAAAGGCGGTGACAGTAGGATTCGTCGTATCGTTCACCGTGATGGTGAAGGTTTGAGTCACAGCGGTATCCACACCACCGTTAGCCGTGCCGCCGTTATCTTGCACCGCGACCTGGAAGTCTGATGTGCCGACTGCAGTTGGATTCAGCGTATAGGTCAGTTCGCCCGTGGTGCTGATGCTGGGCGAGACAGTGAATAGGCTGGCATTAGTGATGCCGCTGACGGTATAGGCCAAGGCCGTTTGACTAGCTTCATCCGTGCCGCCTCCAGAGGCAAAGGTGGCCCAATTCGAAAGGGTAATAGCCGTTTCGCCGCGCTCATTGGTCGCTGGATTGGTTGCACTGAAGCTCGGTGCATCGTTGACTGTAGTGACGCTGACCTGGGCCGTGACGGCTGGGGTCGATTCAGCATTTTGATCATCTTGGGCTACGACGGTGAAAGCATCCAGAGTACCGTTGGCATCGACATCGGGTGTCCAGTAGGCATTGACTGCGGTCGTGATGGTGTCATTCGTCCCGATCACAAAAGCAGTCGCACTCCCCGCATCGGCTCCTAACAATAGGGTGCCACTGGTGACCGCTTGCACCACAAAGCTAGTCACAGTGCCGTCAATATCGGCTTCATTACCCTGGGCGGCAATATCGGCAAAGGTCAGTTCTACCTGCGTATCTTCATTAGTGTTATCTACTGGCGCAGCAAAGCTCGTTAGCGTCGGCGCATCGTTTACCGCGTTGACAGTGATGGTGGCGGTAGCCTCAGTAGCGCTAAAGGCTTTGGTGCCACCCGTTTGAGACGCATTGACCCCAGTTTCGCCATTGGCAGAACTGTCGGTGGTATCCCACGCGCGGAAGTTGAGGGGGGCATCTCCGGCGTAGTCCGCATCGGGCACAAAGCGCACTTGGGTTGGCGTTTCCAGTGCGATCTGGTTGAGGCGAAACTCGCCGCGAGCGGAGGTGGTGTTATCGCCTAAGAAAATGAAGTTTGAGGTGGTGTAGGGGTTGGGGGCACCGTTGGTGTTGCCTGCCGTGTAGTCTTGCAGGGTACCGGTCAAAATGGCGGTGCCATTGGCCGACAGGGTATAGCTGTTGCCCTGCACCGCTAGGCTGTATTGCACCTCTTTGGTCGTGTCGAAGGCGACGACATCGGTGGTGGAAGCGACAAATTGATTAGTGAGGGGGCCAACATTGCCGAGTTCTTGAGCAAAGATTTGCCCCTCTTGGAAGGCGAGTTCCACCGCTTTGCTCGTGTCTTGGCTGACGACAATGACGCTAAACCCAGCGCGGGGTCGCCCGGTTTCCACCACC
>JBHJJI010000016.1:0-11901 GCA_050042805.1 Leptolyngbyaceae cyanobacterium | reverse complement strand
AGGGGAGTGATATTCACCGAATCAATCCTCCAAGTCGCTACACATCCAGAAATCGCCCAGCTCATGGAACGCCGCGCCAAAGGCGTTGGCATTATGGCCGAGGTAGAAAATCGCCGAGGGGAATCGCGCGGCATCCTCATTACCCTTGAACGTGAGCCGCCCCTTCACCAGGCAAACGGGATAGTCACGCAGCGCTGCCCACCAGCCCGTATCGGTGTAAGCAGGCACCAACAAAATCGCCTGATTCACCCGACCCGTCTTAATTTCATCGAGCAGCTTTTTCACCCATTTGCCGATCGTGCCGCTGGGGTTATAGGGCGGGTTCACAAAGACACGACCAAACCAGTCGTGCGAGAGGCCGTCTTGCTCGGCGGTGAAATGCGACCCGGCGTTGACGCTGGGCGGGAAGCCGCCATCACTGCAGGGGTCAAGATCGGGCATGCCGCCAAAGCATTCATAAACCGCCGCCAGCACGCTGTCGGGCGTGTAATGCTCATTACTGGCGTTCGGATTGTCGAGGCGCGGCCCTTTAGGCGGTTCGAGTTCTAGCTCTTCCTCTTCAACGATCTCGCCTTCCACAAAGTCCACGATGGGGGCGGGCGGCAGCTGCGGCGCTTCCCTCGGCTCCGCAATTAGAGACAATGCGCCCTCCAAGCTCAAACGCGAATCCGATTCGTTTTTCGTCAAATGCGAATCGGATTCGTTTTTTGCGCCGGGCTCAAACGAGGGGTTATACAGGTTCGCTGCGGCTGCGATCTCATCCCAGTGGAAGGCGACCCGCATATACTTTTGCGCCTGTCGCGCTGTCCCGTGAAAATGCGCGGCCAGCCAAGGCAGCCAGCTGCCATGAGGACATCGCTCTTTGATCTTTAGGAGCAGGCGACCGCAGTCACGCGCGTCGAACAGCATCTGCCCTGCCGCCTGAGAAATAAGATGGATTTTTGTGTTCGCCTGCTCAAAGTAAAGATCAACCTGTAGGTCGCCCGTCGTTGGCTCGTCAGATTCGAGTAATTCGACGTCAACCCCAGCGAGCGCCAATATCGATTCTTCAGTCATGATTCAGAAACTCCTCAGACATGCAGTAATCCAGCAGGTCGGCGTCACTGGGCGGACGCCCCTTCAGGAGATTGATCGCCATTTCGGCAAGCTGTGTGGTGCCAGCCACTTGGGTAGCGAGTTGAGCCCTAAATCCTGGATCGTCCAGGTCTCTGCCGTCGGCTGCGTTTGCAATAGCAGAAGCGGCATTGGTGATCGACGCCCGCAGGTGTTGCATATGCTGCTGGATCATTGCCTCGTGTTGTTTGATCTCGTCAACCATTTGCCGCGCCTCTTCAGGCGTTAGCTTTTTCTCTTTACTCATCTCAGTCCTCACAAAGTTCTTGAAACACCGCGAGCAAATAGCGCTGCTCGCGAATCTCCCATTCGACCCAGATCGCCGCGTCGCTCCAATCTTCAGAAGCGGCCATGTTCGCGGCGTGGGCGATCGCGTCACCCATCTCGGCGTGTACGGCTTCGCAAAACTGGGAATCCCAGCTCGCGCAAACGACAAACCGGGTCGATAGCAGGGTGGTGGTCATTTCGCTGGCTTTCTGGATATGGGGGTAACCACAATGCAGCCCAGTTCCGGGTCTGGGTTGGGGCACGCGGCTTGCATTGCCGCATTGGCGGGCATTGCGCCCGGCATATTGAGCCACCAAAACAGCGCCCACGTCGTAACGCCAGCAGCCTTAAGGGTGATCAACATCGGCCTTTTTCTCCTGAAACATCGCGTCAATGTAGATGCGCCCTGCCGCCTGGTCGCCGTTCTGCATCACCAGTAGGCCCAGGGCAGCGGCGGCGACTCGATCCATGTCCCAGTCAGGGTGCTGATCGAGCCAGCCCTGTAAGGCGTCGTGTAGTTCTTCGGGGATCTCGCCCACTAGCAAGCCCGGCACGATTTCGGGGTGCTCATCTCGCCCTGGGGTCGATAGCTCCGGGTCAAATAGCTGCCCCTGCCCTTCCAGGGCGGGAATGCCAAACCGCTTTTGCCGACTGCCTTGGCGCAAGCTCGCCAGGGCGCGGGCCTTGTGGTAGTCCACAACAGCCAGCAGTTCGTCGGTGTTGGCTGCCCACCAGTAGCCGTGCTCTGGCGTGGCGCAAATCGGCCAGCCGCGATCGCGCAGCTGCATAATCACTTCGCGCAAATGCCGCACCAGGTAAGGGCGCTTTTCACCACAGAGCTGGTGCGTCAGCTCGGCGGCGGCCAGTCCGTTTTGCTTACCCTGCTGAGTCCGCAGCGCGGCCAGCACGGTCTCGGGCGTAATTTTTTGGAGAGGGCTAATCTGGGGCATGAATCTTTCCTATAGCTGAGCCTTTAGCAGGTGAGGGCGTTATCGAATCTCGGTGGCCGTGCTCATGGCCTCGCCGCTCAGCACCCAGTCGAACTGCTCTAGCGCCTTAACGCTCTCGTAGCGCGACTCAGTCACAAAGCTGTACTCATACCAGTCGGTGACGTAATAGCTTTCGATGTCGTCTTCCCCATGTCGCACCTCTCGCAACACGGGCAACAGCATCACCTCACAGGCTTTCCAGTCAGCGCCGAGTTGATCAAGCTGCACAAATAGCTCATGTAGGTTGACCGCCGACTCCTTTTTCAAGGCCAACACGCTCACGGTGTCGTCCTGATCGATAAAGGCCAGGTCAAGCCACGTCTGCACCGGGCGGCCCCAGCGCTCCTCATACACAAAGCGACGGGCAAAGATTTGCGCCGTGATGCTGTCAAACTCGCGCGAGCCAACAAAGAACTTACCGACCTCGCCGTCAAATCGGTACTGGCGCGGTGCTCCGGCATAGTGCAGCGTATCGGCGCCTTGCGGTGCCAGTCGAGCAAATTCGGGCACAGTGGGCCAAGTGGGTGGCTGTCCATTCGTCTGTTTTTTGATCGTTTCCATTGCCTTCCTTGGGGGTTGAAAGTGGGTTTGAAGCGGGGCTAAGTGGCCCCGCTCACGTTTGGGCTAGTCGGCCATGCTCTGGCGAATCGCTTGAATAGCGGGCAGATCGCGACCGGTCATGCGCATGATCAGCACGTTGCTAAAGCCATCGCGAATCAGCGCCTCGATCTGTTGCTGCTCAGCACTCGGCTGGGCTCTATTTCGAGGCATCGCCGGGCCGGAATAACGAATGGCGATCGGGCGGGCTGTCCAGTCACTCGGTCGCAGTCGAGTGAGTTCGCGTTTGACCTGGGCGGTCAGCAAACCGGGGGTGGTAGTCGTCTTAGCCATTGGGGTGTCTCCTAAGGTTGAAAGGGTTAATCGGTCTAGATGGGGCCTTACTGCAGGCGCTCCAAGTGATCGGTCAAGGCGTCAATGCTTGTATCGATAGCCAGAGAGGCATAGCTCACACTTGGGTCACTTACGCCCGATTCAACTTGCTGCTGGAGATAGCCCAGCTGAATCACTAGGCGCTTGAGCATTGCTTTGATGCGAGCCTCATGAAACGCCGCAGTGGGTATGGGATGAGTTATCGGTTCTTGAGTTGCTGTAGTCATGGTTTTGAATGAGTTAAAGGACTTGAAACGATGCACCCGTGCGGTTTATCGCCCTGTGCGGTGCTCGCAGGTTGGGCAGGTGCGGCGCAGCTGGCCTCTAATGCCGATCGAGGCGCTCACATTGCCGCGCTGCAGTTCTGCGCAGCGGTGAGAGGTGATTTCAAAGCCAAGGGCTGGGCAGGTGTAGCAATGATTCATGTACCGACCACGCACCCGCGCCTCAATGGCATCGGTGCTGGCGGGATACTTGCCGTTGCGCACCTGGCCCAGTGAACTAGAGGCCACATCCAGCTCGCGGCCCACCTGGGCCTGGCTCGTTTCCTCACACTTCTGATCGAGCACGATTAGCCAGTCAGGGCGATCGCTCATCACTTCACCTCCACCTCAGTAGCGGTTTCGGCGAGCGGCTCAGGGCAGGCAGGCAGCATCGACACGACGCGAGTTTCCCCGCGCGATAGGCGCACTAGCCCATCACGGATCTGGTTGATCAGCTCAAAGCCTTGCGTGTGGGCGTATAGATGCGCCTCTTCATAGATGTAGCTAATCTCGTTTTGCAGCACGGCCAGCCGCTTGCGATCCGGGTTCAGCTTGCCGTTTTCTAAGGCCCGCTGCTCTCGCGCTCGATTGATCGCCCATTCCAAAGGAAACAGCTCGGCCCCATCCTCAACGCTTGAGACCGTCACCTCTAACGGCTCATAGCCAAAGGCATCCTTGAGCAGGTGGGCATGCTGGCTGGCGGCGGTCAGCGACGGGAAACGACATCGGGTTTCCCAGCCCCAGCGCCCGCGTGTCGCCACGACCCAGGGGCGGGCGATGTTCTGCAGGCGCTGCAGCATCAGCAAGCGTTGATAGTCGATTTGTTCAAGTTGATGAGTCATAATTCACTCGTTACTGGTTGTGTTCAATCGGTACATTCCAGTGCTGCTGTCACAGCACTTTTTCTATTCCGGGCGGGTTTCGGCCCCTGTGTTGGGGTCAAACGCCGTCCCGTCTTGACGAAACATGGGGCTCAGCGGCCCCGTATTTCGCACAAGCCTGTAAAGCGCCACGCTGGTCGAACCGGCGACCGCTCGGCCCTGGCGGTGCACATAGCCGGTACGCTGCAGCTTGCGCAGATAGCTTTTGCTCTGCTGGCGGCTCAGCCCAGCAGCCTCTTCAATTTCGGTCAGCATCCAAGTGCCCCGCATCATCCGCAGGCTTTGCCAGCAGCGGGTAAGGGGGTCTTGCAACTCCGGGTTTAGGTTCGGATCTTCCAAGCTCCCCTTGATCAGGCGGGGCGCTTGCGGCCCGGTATCTCGCACCAGGGCAAACAGGCTGCGGCTGCGGCCTCTGCCGTCGTCGGTTTTCTTCTTAGGCACGCGCTCAATTTCTTCTAGATAGCCAGCGCGGCGTAGGGCGTTGATGTAGCGCGACGCCGCCTGATAGGTGCAATCGGCTTTCCGTTGCACTTGATCCAAACGAAATTGGCGCAAATGGCGCATGTGCAGCCACATGATCAGCTGGGCGGGATTGTTCTTGGGCTTACGAGAGGATTGGGGTTTGCGGGGGGCAGCGCTCACCATTTAGAAGCCTCCTACCGGGATAGCGATTTGGGCTTTATGGCGAGCGGCCTGCAAGGCGCGAGTCAAATACACATCGTTGAAACTGTCGAGAAACGTGGTCCGATCGCTGATCACGTCAGAGAGCTTGGCCACTTGAGCGCGAGCCACATTCCGGGCTTCTTGCAAGTGGCGGCGGTCAAGCGTCGTCAGATCTTGGTTGGTCAAGGCTCGCGACAATTCCAGCTCGGTGACCATCCAGTGGCGATACATGCGGTCTAAAACGATCGGGGGCTTCCACCCCAAAATCAATTCACTGCGTAAAAAGGTGGGTTGCATGGGGCTCCTACTTGACCTTGGCTAAATCGAGGTAAAACTTGCGATCGCTCGCTTTCCAGTCACTCAGCGTCACCGGATCGATTTCACATTGCTTGCCGTAGCGCTCAATTGCGCGCAAACCGTTGGTGATGCGCCCGCAACTGCCACCGCTGTGGGTATGCAGTTCTTCAATCAAGTCATCAGCGATCACCACTTCGCACCGCTGTCGCGCGATCGCGATCGCATCGATCAAGTCGAGGGGTTCAAATTCAATTTGATCCACAACGCGGCGGGCCAGCTGCTCCCACTCTCTGAGTCGAGGTGCAAAGTTCTCCATCCCCACGAAGAAAATGGGCATCTGTGCCTCGTCATGAATTTCTCGCAGCGTTTCAAACAGGACTAAAACCTGCTGGCGACTGCCGACGTTAAACAGCTGATCAGCGTCATCTAAGAAAAGAGTGCGAGGGTTAATATCCATCGCTTCTTTGATCGCCCGAAGTCGGTGGCTGCGGCTGCGGCCACATTCGAGCCGTAGCTCGTGGGCCAAGTCGCCCAGCAGCGCCGTTGGCGTCCAGGTGCAAGACGCCCGTAAAAACAGGTCGCCATGTTGCAGCGCTAGCTGTCGCACCCCAGTCGTTTTGCCCGCACCGGCAAAGCCGTGCAGCACCGCCATTCGCGGGTCATCACCCACGATGCTGGTGATCTCGTCGTAACTGTCTTTGAGTCGGGTGAGGTTTGCCGTCTTGACAATGATGTTTTTCATAGGCCATATTTGAGGGACATTAGGTTTTGCAAAGCCAGAGCAATGGGTGTCAGCCCGCTCTGGCTTTGCTTTTGGGTCACATTGCCGCCGCATCCTCTTCTAGCGACGGCAAGGGGTCAGGCATCACCGGGTAGTCACCCGCCAATTCCTTCGCCCGGTTCCGACCAGACGGCGTGCGACGATACCTCGCCATTTCGGCGAGTTCATCAGTCGTCACCGACTTGCCGTAAAACAGCTTTTTCCAGCAGATCGAATACTGCCCTGCCGGGTCGCGTGCCCATAACCGCTGGAACTCTTGTTCCTCGCGGCGAGCATCTTCATCCCGCAGACGTTGTTTCGCCTCTGCCATCTCTGCCGTCTCGGTCGGAATCTCTCTGGGAAGCAGCGCTGCCTGTAGCGATTGCGCGGCTTCAAAGCTTTTACTCGGCACTGCCGTACTGCCCTGGGGCAGCACTTCCAGGGTCTTGCTGGCCTCCAGCAAGCTCTGCCGAATTTCGGCCCCAATGTTTTTCACGTTCAGTTCGCGACCCAGGTCTTTAGCGGCTTTGGCGGCTCGCTTGGTGTAGGCATCGAACGCTTTCGATTCGATCGCCATCGCCTGACGGCTCTTGCCCAGCAGCTCAGGGCATTCAGCCACACCCAAGAACTCGCGACAGGTCGCATCCTCATATATATAAAGAGCGCCAAGATTGTCAGGAAAGCGGACATGCACGGTGCGCCCGACCAGCGGCTCGGCGATCGTCGCGGCCAGCGGCACATAGTAATGGTTGTGTTTGCGAATGCCCTGAGCGGTCACGGTGGCCTTGCCGCCCGGCAGCATCAGTAGGTCTAGCAGGTTCGCATCGGGCACAACCCGCTTTTCAAATCCAGCGGCTGCCATCTCTGGGGCCAGGCCAGTCATGCTGTGCTGGCGCGTGCCATAAATCCGCACGCAGTAGTCATCACAAAACAGCTGCAGCTCATGGGGCGATCTCAAGATCTCGGCAGTTTGGCCGCGCGTGCCAAAGCGATCCGCCCAGCTTTTTTTCGCTTCTAGGGCTTTGCGTTCGGTCACGTTGTGACCCACAAATTCGGGCTCTAGCTCTAATAGGTCATGGCTAAAGGTGTGAAAAAACCGCTCGACGTGAGGCTTTTGCTGTGGGGTGTAGGGCGTGCAAAACACCTGGTCGATACCCAGGGCCATGACGACATGCTTGAGGTGGTGGCTTTTATAGTCACTGCCGTTATCGGTTTTGATCTGGGTCGGAATGCCCCACTCCAAAATGCAGCGGCGCAGCAAGGCCACAATTGCAGTGGCTTTCGAGGTGGGCGACACCAGCATCCGACAGCGCCGGGTAAACACGTCCACACACGAGACGATCGCGTGGCGTTTCATGCGGCCATCGTCACCGCGCAGCATAATGTCGCCGATGGTGCTATCCAGCTCCCACCGTTGATTCGGTTCGACGATGCCTTCGCTATAGCTGCCAATCTTGCTGGCGTATTTATTGCGCCACTCGTCGGGATTGTGCAAGTAGGTATAGGTCGCTTTGTTGCGCTCTTTCCACCAGTTGAGCCACCGGCAAACACTGGGGTAACTCGGCAGCTGTAGATTTTCAAATCGCGATTCGATCGCGCGGCACAGGTGCTTCGTCCCGATGTGAGGAAATTCACCCAGCACGGCGACGCAAAACTTACTCAGCAGCGGGTTGCGCTCAATGGCATAGGCGTCTTTGTTCTGCCCGCCCGCGCCATACAGAGCGGTAGGGCTACCGCTTTTCAGCTTGGTCATCCAGTTGTGCAGCGTCTGATGTGAGCCGCATTTGACCGAGGCATAAACCCAGTCAGGAATGTCGAGCGTTTGGGCGGCATAGGCGCGACACCAGGCCACTTTGCATTCGTGGGCCTTGGTCACGCCCTGGCTTTCGCACCAGGCTTCAAAGTGTTCCAGTATCCACAGCTTGGCGGCGGCGCGGCGCTCGGCCTTCGTGCCTTGAGGGCCAAGGTCGCCGCGATCGCGGGGGATAGCGGTGAGCGATGAGGAAACCGATCTCGAAGGGAATCCTCTAAAACCTTCGAGATCGGCCAGCTGGCCAGGTACCGTGAGGGCAGCGTTGGTAGTGCCCGGTGTAGCGTCCACGGCAGGGGGTGCCTGGTCAACAGGTCTGTCAATAGCTTCGGCGTCAAAGCCCAGCGCTTTCTGTGTCTCGGCGGGCAGAGAACTGACGTGATATTCCCAGCCACCGCCGCGCCCACTGCGCTTGCGAGCCTTCCAGCCTTCACGCTTGGCCATCTCAGAAATGTTGCGTCGCGTCGAAGGAATTCCAGGCTTTCCTTCTAGCTCCTTAGGCGAGAACCACTCATTCATGACGCAACAGCCTTGCAAACAGGAGAATAGAAGGTAGGAAAAACTTCGCAAAGCGACAGCCCAAGCTTTCTCGCGATTTCTTTTTCAATTCGCCGAGAACGACGCTCAGAGCGGATTACAAGCGTAATCATCGTCGGCGTCACATCCAGTTCTCTTGCGAGGCATGAAAGTTTTGTGCCACGCTTGCGCAATGCGGCCTTTATATCTTCGGGATGCATTTGGTTCATTTTTTAACCTGTGGAATAAACCTAGCTTAAACAGGAAGATATATCAACCTTTTTATTTTTAATTCGCATTAAAAGTAATGCTGGCAAGCCGTTTCGGCCTCTTTTGGAGAGATATAGGAGAGTCAATGGAAGGTCTAAATAGCCGAATTGGCAAGATTGCCAAAAAGATGGGTGGTAAACGACGCCTGGCTGAGTTGATGGGAAAGTCTGAAAGCCAGATTTATCGTTGGATTGATGGGACTAACCAGCCTCGCCGGGAAAACCTAGAAAAAATTGCTCAAATAGCAGACGTTTCTACGGAGTGGCTGTTGACTGGGCGTGAACTCGAAACAGGTGAAGTGATCGACTCTATTGAAGAAGCCCAAAAACGCCACATACTAAAGGGCTCATTCGCGGAGAAATTAAAGGTCGTCGCTGAAGTTTCCACTAAATACGCAGCTGATGTAGAGCCAGAAAAGCTCGCTATGGACGTGATGGATAGCGACGCAATGGAGCCGACGCTTCACAACGGTGAAATCTTCGTCTATGACAGAACCCAAAACGACCTTGCCAAATCCGGTGAAGGCATCTACACCTTTGTTCTAGATGGGCGAAAAATGACCCGGCGCTTGCAGTTGCTACCCGACAGCAGCATAGAAATTATCTGCGATAACCCAATCTACAAAAACACAACTATCCAACCCAGTGAGGTTGATTTTGAGATCTATGGCCGTGCTCGCCCCACTCGCTAGACTGTGTCAGTTACCAAGATCAGTCAAATGAAAGGGCATAGAAGGCTATCCCCCCTGTAAAGTTCCGCAAACCCTTCGCCTGGGCATGTTGTCAATACCGTCTCCACAGGTCTCAACCATGCGCAAGTGGCTATTTATCGTTCCAGGGCTCTGTTTACTCATCCTCGTTCCCGCTGCCATCGTCAGCCACATAAACGGCGGCAGCAATCCAGTCGAGCGAGCTGAGCCGCTTCCACCTGTTGACGCTGAGGCACTTCCACCTATTGATATAGACGAGATCGCCGGGCAGCCCCCCGAAGCCGTTGCCGCTATCCTTGGCCAGCCCACTAGCTTCCGTACTGAAGAGATCTTCATGCAGCATATCGAGGGCTGCCCTTGCCCCGAGATGGAATACTTAGACGGCACTGTCAAAATCGCTTACATCAACGGTCTTGCCGATTGGATTACTGTGCAGCACGGGCCTCGACCCATCAAGGGCACACAAGACAAATACCTTTTTGCTCGTCAGTTCGACGACCATACCTACATCGAGGTAACTACCTCGTCCGAGGCTCCGTAGCCGCCATGATCCAGCGGCAGATTATGCCAGCTGTCAAAAGCCAGCATCCAAGTTCATCCAAGTTCGCATCCAAGTTCGCATCCAAGTTCGCATCCAAGTTCATCCAAGTTCATCCAAGTTCGCATTTTGATCTTGTTTTTTGTTATCGCGCGATTTTGGATCTTGGTTCATACAACCCAAACTGTCACACCCCCTCTAACTCCTCATCTAACCCCACTTAAAAGCCCCGGCTGTGCAAAGACAGCCGGGGCTTTTCGGTCTATTGGCTGGGTTTAGCCGCGCACCCCTGATACGCCAGCGCCGCGATTATCATCATCGTTCTTGCCCTTCCCCTCGGCGATTGGGCCGCCAGGCGGTTGCTGGTTGGGGTCGGGCGTATAGGCTGCCAACACGCTGCCAGTGCGGGGCTGTCGCAGTTTCGTGGCCATCGCTCTCAGGCCCGGCAGCTGGCCCAGCAGCTTTGCTCGCCCAATCCGCTCTCTAAAGTGCGTACCGCCCCCAATCCGTTGATCAGGGAACTGGCCGCCGTCATCATCGTTGCTTGCGATCGCTGGCTGATCAAGGGTTTCACCGACCAAGATGCCAGCACCCAGGGCGGCAGCTAGCAGCTCTAACAACAAATTCCGTAGGGGGCGACGTCGCATATCTCACCATGCTGATTGATGCCTTCTTGTATCAATCTCGCTCCGTCGATTGGGCGCTCGTTCACACCACGTTACGTGCCACAGGGGTTAGATCGCCACACCCCCCGCCCCGCCTGCATCACAGCCTCCAAATCCATCACCACCCTTTGAAGGGGTTAGATCGAACTGGCACATCCCCTCTCAGCACGCCCAGCTCACCCGCCCAAACACCTCAGATCCAAAATCGCGCGATAACCGCCCAAAATCAGTCCGTCCGCTCTCGATCCCTGAATCCCTTGCGGTCAGGCACTTCCCACTACCTCCCACATCTTCCCACCCAAAGGGCCGCGATCCACTATTGCTTGAGACATGACACAAAGGCCCATCAGATTAAACAAGGCGACGACCGCAGGGTTTAGCTCCTGCCACTCGCCGGTTGAGAGTTGTCGAATCAGTTGAGCAGTATCAGGCTGATCGGGGGGCGCAAAGCGAAACGCATAAACCACAAAAACCAGCCAGACAATGGCCAAAAAAGCACAGCGCAGCATTTAAGCGTTTCCTGCAACTACTAAGTTTCACTCTAAATTATCAATCAACTTAACAAAATCTTCCTATTTCATGAGAGGCGACCTACCGTGATAGTTGAGAGCAGATACCTCCCCCCATAGGGAGGGCGATCGCCCTTACCGCGTGGCAACGAATTTCCCGTTGCGAGCCCGATGCCCCCGGTGTCCAGATTTAGCAAACTCGATTTTCCGTCGCCACAAGTCATATTCTGGGCGAGACCCTGATAAAGACTTGCTTGTACCGATCTCTTCACCTTTCTCGGCAATCCCATCAACTATTCAGATTGTTTTTTCAACTCCATAGCCATTCTGAACGAGGGTACCGGATGTGTTTGTTATTGATCTTCCCCAACGCACCCGACGTATGGCACGAGGGCACTTTGCGATGAATGCCAATTACCTTTTTGAACTCTACGAATCTGGCTATCGTGACTTTGCCGGCATCCATCTCTGTGGTGTCGACCTAACGCAGCGCATTTTAGTTGACGTCAATCTGCAGCAGGCTAACCTCATTGGGGCTGACTTGGGCCGAGCGTTTCTCACTAAAGCCAATTTGATTGACGCTAACCTGCATCGAGTCGACGCTAGTTTTGCCAAACTCAGCGAAGCCAATTTGCACCGCGCTCTACTCAACAAAGCGAATCTGCGCGGTACCTTTATGGTTAAATCTGACCTGTCAGAAGCGCAATTGAGCGGCGCTAAT
>JBHJJI010000015.1:0-4843 GCA_050042805.1 Leptolyngbyaceae cyanobacterium | reverse complement strand
CGTAGTTGCCGCCTCGACGATTGAGGGCGGTCTGTACGTCATCAAAGCTTTGTCGAATAGTCTTGAGATCTAGCACGCGATCGCTTCCCCTTGCTGCGTTCCCAGTGTCTTCCTACAAGGATGTCAGGGTATCATCCCTTTGCCAACTATGAACCTTCGACCAGTCCCCAATTCCCAGTAAACGGACTCTCAACGCAATCTGGGCAACGCCGCGGAGCCCAGGGGCCAGATCACGCATCTTTAGGGCATCCGAGCAAGGGAGCTGCGCTTACATAACCGCTCCAAGATCAAAACGTTTCTGTCAGGGGTTGGCAATGCCAAACCTCGACCATTTGGGACGCTATTTTCAAGCACCACCTAAGTCGAATAGGCGCATCCCCGATCAATAAGTCCATCAGGGCTTCCAGGGCGGGCATCTGACCCGCCAGTAGGACTAGCCAACGAAAGTGGGATGCACTCAGTCGAATCGACCGGCAGTGACTTCCAATCAATAATCACAACTTCTATTGTCATTGACATTTTTTATTGTCAGTGTTTATGATGGCGACATGGAGAAGCTACAGCAAATTGCCGACCAGCAACCGGAGTTAACTCTGGAACGCTTTGTCGAAACCGTCAACGACTGTTTGCCCCAGTTTTTACCCGAGTCAACCACCGGGGGCCGCGGGCAAGAGTCGGTGAATGCGCGACTGGTGCGTCATTACACCACCCAAGGCTTGCTGGATAAACCGCTTAAGCAAGGCCGAGAAGCCCGCTATGTCTATCGGCATGTGCTGCAGCTGCTGGCCCTGCGGCGGTTGTTGGCAGACGGGTACAGCGTCAGCTCGATCGCTGGGCTGATCGACGGTCAAGCTGACCCGGTGTTGGAAAGCATTTTGCAGGGGAGTACACAACTCACGGTTGAAGCGGCTAACCCAGCACTGGCATTTTTGTCCCAGATTCGTGATCGCGCCACGCCGACTACTCCCGCTCCCGCTCCGGCGGCGCGCCAACGCCGGTCGGCTCCGGCACCTCCGGCTCGCACATTATCGGCTCCTGCTCCGGCTGTGCCCGCCGCTTCCCCAGGGGAACCGCCCCCCCAAACCTGGACTCGCTTCGAACTGCGTGACGGTTTGGAATTGCATCTACGGCAGGACTTTGTCGCCCCAGCCACCCCCGCTGACCGCGATCAGCTCCTGCAGCTGATTGCTCACCATCTCACCCACCGTCCTGATCAGAGGCCAACCCCATGACTCACTCTCTAAATCAACCCCAAGTTGAATTAATTCCCTTACACGACGCCATCGTGGCTGAGCGATCAGTCACCTTAGATGTACTCGTTCGCATTACACCACCCTCCCTCCCTCAAGACACCGAACGGCCTGCACTCAACCTCAGCCTGGTGATTGATCGCTCAGGGTCGATGGGCGGTGCGAAGATTGCCCGCGCCCGTGAGGCAGCCCGCTTTGCGATCGCCAATCTGTTGCCCAGCGATCGCCTCAGCGTCGTCCTGTTTGACAACCGGATTGAAACACTGGTACCCAGCACCCTGGCGACCGATAAAAACAGCCTGCTCAGCAAACTCGATCAAATCCAGGCGCGAGGAACGACGGCCCTGCATGCGGGCTGGGTGGAGGGCGGCCTGCAGGTAAGCCAATATCTCAACCCGGATCAGCTCAATCGCGTCATTTTGCTGTCAGATGGGCTGGCCAACGTGGGCGAAAATCGCCCCGACGCGATCGCGACTGACGTTCATGGGTTAGCCCAGCGCGGCGTCAGCACCACTGCCTTAGGGATTGGCGACGACTATAGCGAGGATCTGCTGGCGGCGATGGCGCACAGCGGTGATGGTAATTTTGTGCACATCGCCGCGGCTGAACAACTGGCTGCCATCTTTGAAACCGAGCTGTCGGGCCTCGCTGCGACCCTGGGGCAGCGCGTCAGCCTGGGCTTAGAACCGCAGTCGGGCGTCAAGGTGATGGCGGTACTCAATGACTTTGCGCAAACCTCGACCGGTCGATACAAGCTGCCCAATTTGACCGTGGGCAACCCACTCAATGTGGTGGTGCGGCTACAAGTGCCCGCGCTAGATCAGGGCGGTGAGCTGCTGCGCGTGCGCCTGGCGTGGGATGCAGCTGACCAGCGCGATCGCCAAGTTTTAGAGGCCGAATTAGCGCTGCCCCTTGTCAGTCAAGCACAGTTCAGTGATTTTCCAGCGAATGCGGTGGTGCAAGAGCAGGTGGCGCTGATGATGGCGGCGCGGGCTCGCCGCGAAGCGATCGCCTTAACCGATAGCGGTGACTATGAACGCGCTCGTGCTTCTCTGCAAGACGCGCGGCTTACCATGGCGGCGATGGCCCCGTCGCCCGCCCTGCAAGAAGAACAGTCGGTGTTGGCCGACTTGGAAGCAGATTATCAGGGCGGTAAAATTTCAAGCGCTCGCAAAAAAGCGGCCTCACAGTCCTATAACCTGCAGCGAGCGGGCAAGTCACAGCCCCGACGGTCAATGGATTCTGGTTCTTGATCGGAATATGGGCTCGTCTCTAAAGGTGATCGGGATCCACAAATTCGATGCCATATTTGGCCGCGATCGGAGCCATTTTTGCCAAACTGGGCACGCCCAGGTCAGAGGCTTCTCCCTCAGCTGGGGTTGAGGCCTCTAGTAAAAAATTCTGAAACCAGTCAGAGCCGGTGATGGTCAGCAGTTTGCCCGGCGTCAAGCCGACATTTTTCGGCGCGTGGGGAATGCCTGCGGGAATGTTGATCAGGTCTCCAGCGGCGGCTTTGATGGTTTTGATCGAACCGTCGGGCTGGCCAGCATAGAACTCAAAGTCCCCCACCAACACGTAAAAGGACTCGGCTGCATGTTTGTGAAAGGGAGCGCCTTCCCCCGGCTGAATCGGACTCTCGGTAATAGAAAATTGATCGGGGTCATCCCCCGCCACAAAAGTCTTGAAAGTGACCGGAGTACCGCCCAAAAATCGCGCTTCCCCTTCGCCAGGATGCACAATTTGGACAGAATTATCGGGGGCGGCGGCTTCAACGGGTGACATCCACCATCCTGACAAGCTCAAAAAGCTAGCTAACAGTAAAGCCCACAGCAATTTCATGACAACTCTCCTGATGAGACCAACAAAGACAGCAAACCGTTTTTACTAAGCACAATTCTAAGAGGTGATTATTCACCATCACAAACATGACGCAGCGTTTTTTCTCCGATCGCGGCATTTCTCGGATGATCCACTAACCCGGTTTTGAGCAGCGCCACACCAAAGACAATCGCCCAGCCTTTTGCCCGCTACAGCGTTGCACTAGAGATGTGGCCATCTGCCGCGATCTTCTATCCCTTGGAGATGACCGCTTGTGATGAAACCAGATATAGCGACAAATCCATTGCACATAAGTTTGCTTCGTGCAGGAGGAATAATGGGTAGTGCGCTAGACCTGTGGATGGATTCTAGAGAACCACGTTTCCTCCGATACTCCAGGACGAACTATACACAGGTCTAGAACATCACCGAATAATGATTGAGACAAACAGCGTCTCGAACCTCATCGAGCAGTTTTTTGGGGCAAGGCTCTGCTTGCATGGATAAGGTGCCTGAAAAGAAACGATAAACAAACTTTAAACAGATTTAACACAGAAACAGAGGCATGATTACACTGAAACATCACACCTATTTACCCATATAAAGATCTTAGGTGGAAACTTTCCATCTACATGATAGCTAGCCACATGATTCAAAGGAAAAATCATGGCAATTGAGTCTCCACTATTTCAAAGCGCTATGGAGTTACTTGGTCACTCTGTTTTGCATTTCAACGGTTCGAAAGAGCTTGATAGGAAACTTGTGATTTTGCACCTAGCCAATGCCATTGAGCTTATTTTAAAGGATCTGGTCTTGGACTCAGGTGATTCAATATATAAAGGCCCTAAAGAGACTATTTCTATTCATGGCTGTATAAAATCATTGCAGGAAAAAAGTATTGATATACCGTACTTAAACAAGGTGGAGCTGTTAATAGATGAGCGTAATGCACTTCAACATAGATTTGGATCTCCCAACGAATTAACGGCCATATTTTATATGAATATTGCCCAGGATTTTTTTAGAGACATTTTAAAGTGTCATTATGACCAAGAATACGAAGAGGTTATTACTCAGTTTGTAGAAGAGAAAGAGCTTCATGCATTTAAAATGCGAGAACCAAATGATGATGCAGAGTTAGAAAACCTGAAAAAGCTTTCATAAGTTCATCCTCTTGGTGCACTATTATCAGCAATGACATATTTTGAGAAGAAAATTGTAGATTTTAGTTCAAGTATAGGTCTTGAGGATGACTTCCGTCGCCGTCCTTACTGGGCGATGCTATCGCACCGTAGTTTAGAACAGTTTGGTGTGGACATCCCAGATAATCTTAGAAAAGAGATGGATGAGACAAGACGTTTACGTAATGTAGTAGCCCACGGACGCAAAGAACCGACAAAAGAAGAAGTTGCTAGTGCGATTAACTCAAGGGCACCTCGATTAATTGAAAAAGCAGTCTCAGTATGAGATCTTAGGAGCACTGTATTGCCTGTTCGAGCTCATGGGACAACAAGGAGTCTGGGAGTTCAGCGAGCGCCATCAAAAGCTCTCCCAACAAAAAAGCTTTTTAGTTGACCTAGATGAGTTGGTTTCCTGGGAAACTTTCCGTCCCATTCTCGATAGTCTCTACGATATGCCTCGTAAAAGCCCCGCTGGACGCAAACCCATCGACGTTATCGTGATGTTCAAGTTGCTGGTACTGCAGCAAATGTACAACATCGCCGATGATGAACTGGAGTATCAGGTCAATGACCGACTGTCGTTCATGCGTTTCC
>JBHJJI010000014.1:0-12887 GCA_050042805.1 Leptolyngbyaceae cyanobacterium | reverse complement strand
TTTGTCGGCATCAACGATTTGGTTCCCGCTGAGAATTTGGCGTATCTGCTCAAATACGACTCGACCCATGGTCGCTATGCGGGCACGGTAGAAGCCAAAGAGAACGGCATTGAAGTGGATGGCAAGTTTATCCCCACGATGTCAGTCCGTAATCCAGCTGAATTGCCTTGGGGTGAGCTGGGCGCTGACTATGTGGTTGAGTCTACGGGCTTGTTTACCAAATATGACGGAGCCAAACAGCACTTAGAGGCGGGGGCCAAGCGCGTCATTTTGTCCGCTCCCACCAAAGATCCAGAGGCGATCGCCACGCTGTTGGTTGGCGTCAACCATGAGACCTATGACCCGGCGAAGGATCTGATCGTTTCCAACGCTAGCTGCACCACGAACTGTCTCGCCCCGATCGCCAAGGTCATTCACGATAACTTCGGCCTCGTGGAAGGATTGATGACCACCGTTCACGCATCGACGGCGACCCAACCCACTGTGGATGGCCCCAGCAAAAAAGATCTGCGCGGCGGACGCAGCGCCGGGCAAAACATCATTCCCGCCTCTACTGGAGCGGCCAAGGCCGTGACGCTGGTACTGCCAGAACTCAAGGGCAAGCTCACGGGGATGGCGCTGCGGGTACCCACCCATGATGTCTCGGTGGTTGACCTTACCTTCAAAACTGAGCAAGCGACCAGCTATGACGCCATCTGTGCCGCCATGCAGGCCGCTGCCGAAGGCCCGATGAAAGGCATTTTGGGCTACACCGATGAGCCGGTCGTTTCTACTGACTTCACCACGGATCCCCACTCCAGCACCTTTGATGCCGGAGCCGGGATGGCCCTTAACAGCAACTTCTTTAAGGTGGTGGCTTGGTACGACAACGAGTGGGGCTACTCTTGCCGGGTCGTTGATCTCATGCTGCACATGGCGCAACGAGAAGGTATTCTCAGCGGTATCAGAATCCCTGTGAGTGTTTAGCGATCGCCGCTCCGGTGGCATGACTCTGGCAACTGCGTTCTAACCCTCTGAAGTGCTCAACTCAAAGCCTCGCGATCGCTGGATCGTGAGGCTTTTGCAGGCGTTGGAGACACGTTGTATTAGAGCGCGATCGCCCTTCAGACCCTCAGCAGTTTCCTGATCGCGACGACGTTTGAGACCGTATCCTGCTCCCAGAGCAACCATCGCACCCAGTAGCGTCGTGGGCTCAGGCATGCGCTCACGACTAGCCACCAAGGCGTCTGGCTCAGGAGTTTTCAACGATTTCTCAAAAAATGTGCTGTCTGTTCCTTGGAAATGTGACGCTAGAGAAATCTGTCTCTGTGCCAGGGGGATACCCTAACGGTGGCAGGATGCTCCAGCCCTAGCCCATGGGCTTTAATTTCTGTTCAAGCGTCACTCAGGTTGCCGCGGTTTATGATGTTCGACACCTTTACGGCGACAGCCGAGCCTTCTGTTCAGTTTCAAACGTTGCAAACTCGACTCAAGACGCTGTGGCGATCGCCCGATGAGTTTGACGCGCGCAACTGCCAGGTCTTGATCGTGCCGTCCCTCAGTCTCGACCAGTCGGAACTGCAAAAAATCGCCGGTGTCCACTATTACGAAGAGCGCCTCCTCTTTTCTCTGGCGCGGCTGCGGAACCCCCACACGCGGCTGATTTACGTCACCTCTCAGCCGCTGCATCCCAGCATCATTGATTATTATTTGGAACTGCTGCCGGGCATTCCCAGTTCCCATGCGCGCGATCGCCTTAACCTGTTTGCCACCTACGACGCTTCTCACAAACCTCTGACCCAAAAACTGCTCGAACGGCCCCGCCTGCTCGAAAAAATTCGCGACGGCTTAGACGCTGAACGGGCCTACATGGTGTGCTTCAACTCGACACCGCTAGAACGCGAACTCGCCCTGCAGCTAGGCATTCCCCTGCTGGCCCTAGATCCCGACCTCTTGCATTGGGGCACCAAAAGCGGCAGTCGGCAGATCTTTGCCGACTGCGGCGTGCCCCACCCCGCTGGCAGTGAATTGGTGCACACTGCCGATGACTTGGCGGAGGTTGCCGCTGATCTCTGGGAGCGACAGCCCCATCTCAAACGCATCGTCATCAAGCTCGACCAGGGGTTTTCCGGCGAGGGGAATGCCCTGTTAGATCTACGACCTTTAGCTGAGGCCGCACCGACCTCGGGTAGTCGCAGCACCCGCGTCAAACAGTTGGGGCAAGCCCTGCGGCAGCTGCGGTTTCAGTGCAAGAGCGAAACCTGGGAATATTTTGAGCAAAAAATTCACGGTCTGGGCGCGATCGCGGAAGCCTTTATCGAAGGAGAACAGAAGCGATCGCCGAGTGTGCAGGGTCATATCAATCCGTTAGGGGAGGTCGAAATGCTCTCGACCCATGATCAGGTCTTGGGTGGCCCCGATGGTCAAATCTTCCTGGGCTGCTCTTTTCCGGCGGATGCCGACTATCGCCTGCGGATTCAAGCCATGGGCTCAGCCATCGGCCAAAGTCTCGCTCAAAAGGGCGCACTCGAACGCTATGGCGTTGATTTTGTCGCTGTCTATCAGCCCGATCAAAGCCCCAATTGGGATCTGCAGGCGATCGAAATCAACCTGCGCAAAGGGGGCACCACCCACCCGTTTATGGCGCTCAAGTTACTGACAGACGGTCAATATAACGCCAAAGATGGACTGTTCTATACGCGTCGCGGCCAAGCCAAGTTTTATCGCGCCTCCGACAATCTACAAAAACCAGCTTATCGGGGCCTGCTACCCAGCGACCTGATGGATATTATCGTCAGCGATCGCCTGCATTTCAACAGCATTGAAGGCGTCGGCGCAGCCTTTCACCTGATGGGCTGCCTGTCGGAATATGGCAAGCTGGGGCTCACCTGCATCGGCAACTCCCCCGCCCAAGCAGAGGAGATTTACGCGCAAGTGGTTGAGTCCCTCGATCGCGCGACCTAAATAATCAGTGCCAAGACGAAACCGAACGGCGGCAGGCAACTTCCGCTACTGATGCACTTATATCGATGCACTTATATTGGCTCCGTTGTCGGACAGTATCCGCACTCCAGAGTTTGGGGGCTAAAAACGGTTAGGAAGGTCGGCAAGACGGGACATCCCTGCACGCGATCGCGATCGACGCCTAATACCGATTCTCTAAAACAAGGCTATAGATCTGGCTCCCCTGCCCCTCGGCCCCCCGGCTTTTCCAAGATTGCATCGGGAGTCCGATCACTGAGAACGGGGACAACGGCATCTACAGCAGAAGTCGGAAGTCAGAATTAAAAAGCCTAATTAATGGTGATTTCAGGCATTGGGGGGTGACCTGAGCAAACTGCGGCTTGCTATAGCACGGTTAACAACCACTGCGCGCCCTGTATCGGTAGTCTCCCTGAGATGAAGTCCAGGCGACAGTCCTTTGCGGGATCTGGTTTTCCTGGTTTTCGAAAGGGGGAACGCGGTAGAAACACTGAAGATTGGAATCTTTGTCAGTACAAAGACTGAGTAGGAAAGCTTTAAGGTAGCAAAACTCCAGATAAGGGAAACTTAGAATCAGTATAAATTCCTGAAGTGAAGCGGTACGTGCTGAGCTTGATTGACAGCGCTTTCCTGTCCGATTGAATATAGCGCTGGCCACTTTGCTTAGGACACCTAGATACGCTCTGATCCTGAGCGCATCAGCAAAGTGGCTCCGCAGTCTTGTCCTCACCGGACTGGCGACTGCCCCATCACATGACGTAACTAGATCCAAAATCAGGAGTCTGATTTTCGAGGGGGTAATTAGTCAGCAAAGATTTTTGGTATTGTCATAAACGATCAGACACCCTGAATTAGTAAACGCCATTTCAGTTTCTTGCTAATATCAACGCTGTATGATTATGTTGCCAAAGAAAGCGTTTAGCTCGTCATAAATCTATTTAAAATTTCAGAAATTTCCTTTCGATCAAGAGTTATAAAAACTCGCTCATATAAAATCTACCGCCCTCCAGGCAATTCCAGTTTCCATGACAAACAAGCCTGCCACTTTACAAATACCGATTGAGCCTGAAATAGATCGCTCGCTTTATCATCCTCGTTCCAGCGTCTTCTCTAGTTTTAGGCATTGGTCATTAAACCAAAAAATTGTTGTTGGATATACTTTGGCATTCTTGGTTGCATTCGCTGGAATTATGACCGGTTTTTTCGTGGCTAGGAATATCGAAAAGACCGCTCGCGGTATTCAAGCAGAAGCGATTGAAGATGTAGAAAGTGTCATTGACCTAAAGGAAAGTATTTTAACGCTTCTAATATATAAAAATGAAACACTAAAAAGCTTTAAAGAAGACACCCTTGAGGAAAGTCGCGCAGATTTATCTGAGTTTAGGAAAGCCCTCGGAAGATTTGAGAAAAACTGGGAAGATTTCAAAGACTCTGATGAATTCAATGAAGCAGAGGAATCTGGCGAAGTTACTGAAGCGGAAGCGAAAGTTGCCGCCGATCTTTTAGAAAACTATGAAGTTATTGTTGCTAATTACATTCAGCAGGCCAATACGCTTTTTGAGCAAACCAATCTACTAGGATATACATCGGATCAGCGACTCTCACTTCAGGCAAAATTATTAGGGTTAGAGGATAACGAGTTCATCACTAATCTGGACGGTTTCATCAAGAAAGTCACGGAGTTAGCTGATGCAACAGCAGAGGAGCAGGCAGAGGCTGCAGATGTTTTTCAGCAAGCAAGCAGAACACAAATCAAAATCATCTTAGCGAGCACTGTCGCCTCTGGGGGGATTGGCATTCTATTGATGATGCTCATCAGTCGTGTGCTGTTGCGTCCTCTGAAAACCATGACGCAGACCGTTCAGCAGTCAATTCAGTATGCGAATTTCGATGTTCAAGTGCCGGTTAGTAGTGATGATGAAACCGGTGTGCTAGCTCAGACTTTTAACACTTATATCAACTTTGTTAATCAGCTCCTAGCTCAACGTGAAACCACAAACCAACAACTTGAATCGACGTTAGAAGAATTACGCCATACCCAGGCACACATCGTACAGAGTGAAAAAATGTCTGGTTTGGGGAAAATTGTTGCTGGTGTGGCTCATGAAATCAACAATCCAGTCAACTTTATTCACGGCAATATTGCTCACGTTCAAAGTTATATGGAAGCTTTGTTAGGTTTGGTGAGCATGTATCAAACGCACTGCCCTATCACAACGACAGAGATTCGAGCTGAAGCCGAAGACGTTGACTTGGAATTTATTCAAAGCGACTTGCCGAAAACGCTGGCTTCCATGAAAACTGGCAGCGATCGCATCCGTGACATCGTGCGCTCTCTCCGCAGCTTCTCCCGATTTGATGAAGCTGAAATCAAACTGGTTGATATTCATGAAGGGCTCGATAGCACGCTGATGATTTTGGGATATCGGCTGGAAGCAGAAGCCGATAGACTCGAAATTCGAGTGCATAGAGACTACGCAATCCTGCCGCTGGTCGAGTGTTATGCCGGATTGCGCAACCAGGTATTCCTGAATGTTCTGACTAACGCGATCGAAGCATTAAGCCCAGAGAGGAAGCCGCCAACATCGAAAAAGTCTGTAGACAAACCGGATCAAATCACTCTGCGGACTGCTCTCGTTGATGAGCAGTGGGTGCAGATTACGATCGCTGATAACGGGCCGGGTATTTCCCCAGAGGTGCAACAAAAGATGTTCGACCCTTTCTTTACCACTAAGACTGTTGGCGAAGGCACGGGAATGGGACTCGCTGCCAGTTACCAAATTGTGACGGATAGGCATGGCGGCAAATTAACCTGTCGTTCTCTGCTGGGTGAGGGGGCAGAGTTTATTATTCAAATTCCGGTTCGCCGAACAGTTGCGTCCAAAAGCAAATAACGAGCCTGAGCTTACAGACGTGCAAGGGATAGCAGAATACCCTTCGGGAAGGGTAAGACCCTACGACAGGAAGAAGTCGGAAGTTGGAAATCAGAATTAAACAGCTGATCTGATGGTGATTTTAGACATTAGGGGTGACCTGATCAAACTGCGGATTGCCCTGAGAACAACCCCGCGTAGGGTGGGTCAATTCCCTCACAGTTTACTCAAAACTCGCCACCAGTCAGCTGTCTGGCCCACCACCCCAAACCCGCAATGGACAACCGCATTTTCATCGTTTGGAGTGGCGCGCCTGCGTCATGAGCCGTTGCTATAGAAAGAAAGCACGGGAACCACAGAAATTTCCCCTCAGCGAATTTTCAATCCATCGCCTTGATTGAGTCAGGATAAGGTCGGGTAAGCATCGATTTTCCCCAGGGGACAGCCGTCGCCGAGTACCTTTGAGGTGTGGCTCTTGCCGATTGAGGAGGGGCGATATGCTTTTCCACCAGGCTCGCGTGTGATCGAAACCCTCGTCGGGTAGGCTTCCTAGCCTGCCCGACCCCACCCGACTGCCGAAAGATCAACTTTCTCGCTGGCTGCAGCGCAGCGGACGGCCAGGATGGCAGCAAACCAACGGCCAGGATGGCCATTGAACAAGAGGTGTTGGGAGGGAACCGACAGAGTTATGTCTAAGTGGGTGAGGTGCAAGCGCCCTGTTGAAACTGGCAATGCAGATTTCTCAAGGCTCTGAGCCTAACTTCTAAAGGTGACATCTCAAAGTGCGGAAAGTGGGCTTAGTTTACCGCAAAGCCAAACTGAGACTACTGGGCGATCGCGCGCGGCTTGAGCGGCTTGCAAGGGCTACCGAGGCAAATGTGGTCAGCAGGCAGATCGGCAAACACGCTGCTTCTCGCCCCGACAATGCTGTTAGCTCCCACTGTCACGCCAGGGCCGATAAAACAATTTGCTGCTACCCAGGCTCCATTTTCGATCGTGATGGGAGCGACCCGCAGCCCAAAGGCCGGATCAGCGGGATTGTGCGAGCCGGTACAGAGATAGGTGTTTTGCGAGACGACGGTGGGGTTGCCAAGCCGAATTGGACCTAGGCTGTAGAATTCCACACCGCTGCCCACCCAGCTGTAGTCACCAATTTCGATCTGCCAGGGATAGTGAAACCGCGCCGAGGGCCGAATCACGACCCCCCGGCCAATGCGCGCACCAAACCAGCGCAGCAACAGACGGCGAGGGGCGTGGTGGGCATGAAGCGTGAGGGGAAAGACCACCGCCTGCACCAGCCACCACAGCAACACCCACAGCTTCGAGCGGCCCGGTGAATACCAAGACTGGTCATACTGGCGTAAATCAATCCGCGCCGGTGCACCAATGCCGGGCTGCCAGGGTTCGTCAGGGGTGGGGTTAGCGTAAGACGACGGAGAACTGTCGGAGGAAGGGGCCATGGCAACGGTTAGCTTTGCACGTTGGCAGGTGAGATCGCGGGTGACTCATCAGTAGCAGTGGTAGCCGCGTCACCTTCACCTTTTTTGACGTTAAGCTGTCCGCCAAACTTTTGGAGTTCAAACAACTTGACGCCGATTTGGTATTCATACTGGCTTAGCAGGCGGCCGTAGATATAGCCTGCCTGACCATCCAAAAAACCGAGACGAATGAAATAAAACAGCACAAACCGGAGCAACGGCTTGAAGGGCAAGCGCACCCAAATCTTTTTGAGAAAGCGCTTGCGCTGAACGGAGTCGCCAAACAAATTAGCGCCGATGGTGCCATCTTCGGCCATGCCGTTGAGGATGTTGTAGTAAACCCGCGCCTCCCAGTTGGAATAGCGGTTGTGACGCTGCAGCCAGTGATAGAGATCGCGGAAGTCGATATGCAGCATATCTTCTTTGAGGTACCCGACTTCACCTGTCTCCACGATGACGTGCTCATGCACTTCGTTGTCACCGGTATTGCGAATTTCTTCGGTGTTGAGGTTCTCGTAGCGGCCATTGGCGTGGCGAAATAGGCGCAGGTTCCAGTCGGGATATTTGCCGCCAAAGCGAATCCATTTACCGAGGAAAAACACCCGGCGGTTGAGATAGTAGCCGCTGTAGCCGGGCTTTTGAATGGCTTGCTCAATCTCGTCCCACAGTTCCTCCGTGATGCGCTCATCACAATCGACAATCAGAACCCAATCGTTCTTAAAGGGCAGGTTATCGAGCGACCAGTTTTTCTTTTTGGGCCAGCGACCGTTGAAATGGAACTGCACCACCTGAGCGCCGTACTCCTCAGAAATGGAGATCGACCGATCTTCGCTTTGCGAATCCACCACAAATACTTCATCGGCGCGGGCTACGCTCTCTAGGCAGGCCGGTAGGTTGGATTCCTCATTTTTGGCGGGAATGAGAACGGAAACGGGGATTTTAGAGGACATAGCAGATTTTGAAGTAATTAGGATAGGGGGGCAGTCGAATAGCCACCGGGTGGCAGTCAATTTAGGGGACAGATAGCACTTTTATCAAAGCATTTGCTTACGGTCCTAACCGGAGGCCGGGCGCAGCAAACCGCGAATGGCACTGATAAGATACCCAACTTGGCCGTAGGCATAGAGCATGTTTTCAAAACGCTGGGCCGGATCGGGCAGGTATTTGACCGTTTTATAAAGACCCCGAAGCAGTCGCTCGCCCCCTGACTGCAGTTGTTTCCAGCCAGAACGCCCGGCCACCTGTTCGCGGTAGCACTCACTGCTGCCTTGCCACCAGCTGCGACGGATAACCCAGGTCGGCACCCTGCGACTTGGGGCGACATTGTGGGCCACTAGGGCATCGGGCAAATAGGCCACGCGGAAGCCCATATTGAGGGCTTTTTCAGTCATGAAAAGCTCTTCGTTCGACAGCAGGTTTTTGCCGACGCGACCCAGATTGACGTCAAAGCCGCCGATTTTTTCAAGAAAGGCGGCGGTGATGGAATAATTGAGGCCTCTCGGGGTCAGTCCCGGCTGCTCGATATAGACGATCTCGTCCCCTAGGTCATAAGCGCCCAAGTTGCCCGTCATCCCCGTCGAGATCCATGTGGGTGGGGTGCAGTTGGGTGGCCAGATCAGCGTCACCTTGCCGCCCGCGATCGCCACCGTTTTGTCCTGTTCATAAATCTGGGCCAGAGCCGTCAGCCAGCCATGACTCGCTTCGGCATCGTCGTCCAGGTAAGCGAGAATTTCGCCTGTTGCCACCGCCGCCCCGGCATTACGCGCTACGGACAGGCCCAAATTGGCTTCGTAGACGTACTGTAGCCGGGGATGAGGTAGGCGGGCTTCCACAATCGCCCGCGTACTATCCGTAGAGGCGTTATCCACTACGATCACTTCGTAGTCGGCAAAATCTTGCGCCAGCAAACTGTCGATCGCCGCACCGAGATAATCCTCTCGGTTGTGCGTACAGATAATGGCTGAGATCCGAGTTGGGGGCATAGGGTACTCCTCTCGCTTAAAAGCGGGTCGGCTCGCCTTAAGCATTCCCGTTGCTGCTGCCATTCTCTTCAATGACGGCGAATTGGTCGCGCTTGCGCCCGAAGATTCACGGTAAGTTAATATCCGTTGGACGATCGACTCTTCCTCACAGGTTACTAATGGATAGCTATTGCTCGTATTCAGAGTTGCCTCAGGTCGATCTGGCTCCCCTGATTGACCATTCTCTTTTGATTCCCACGGCGACACCGGAGCAAGTAATGCATTGGTGCCGAGAGTGCGATCGCTACGGGTTTGCCGCGGTCTGCATCGCGCCGACCCACGTGGCCCTCGCCCGTGAGCAGCTACAGGGAAAGCCAATCGCCGTTTGTACGGTGATTGGCTTTCCCACTGGGGCTACCACTGCAGCCTGCAAGCTCTATGAAGCTCAAGAAGCGATGGAGCACGGCGCCACAGAATTGGACGTGGTGATCAACCTAGGCTGGCTCAAGTCTGGACAGCATGAACGTCTGCATCGCGAAATTGCCGAAATTTGCGAAGCCACTGGCATCCTGGTCAAAACGATCTTGGAAACGACTCTGTTGACCCCAAAAGAAATCAAAACTGCCGCTGACATTTGTCTGGACGCGGGGGCGGGCTTTCTCAAAACCAGCACTGGCTGGCAAGGGGGCGCTACGGTCGAGGCGGTGCGTCAACTGCACGAAATCTCTCACGGGCAAGTCGGTATCAAAGCCTCGGGCGGCATTCGCACCGCTGAACAGGCACTGCAGCTGGTGCAGGCGGGGGCGACGCGCCTGGGCACCTCACAGGGGCCGGAACTGGTGCAGCAGCAGGCCGCCCTGGCTGAACGGTAAGATCTCACTTCCGCTATTCACGGGCTACGGTAGGCTGAACAGCGGGGGGGGGTAGCGGCTGGGAGCAGTGAGCGATCGCGATGCCCCGTCTAGATATCGGCGGCCGCTGCGATCGCTCTGAAGCCGTTCGGCGATGGCGCGTCAGCCGAGTCGCTGCTGTCATCCTGATGGTGAGAACACAGCTGGATTGCCAAAGCAATGACATGTTTTCGCTATCCTTAACTATTCATTTTTGCTGAGCCCCTAAAGTCCTCACCGTTTATGAGTCGCTCGTACAAAGCCACCGGCATCAATCTCAAGGGCATGCCTATGGGTGAGACCGATCGCCTCGTCACGATCTTGACGATTGAGCAAGGTCTGGTGCGGGTGATCGTCCCCGGTGCGCGCAAGCATAAGTCGCGGTTAGGGGGACGAAGTAGTCAGTTTGTAGTGAATGAGCTGTTCATCGTTCAGGGCAAAAGCTTAGACAAGCTGGTGCAGGCAGAAACCATCCGATCTTTCCCCGGTTTGTCGGCTGACCTGGCGCGGCTCACCGCGAGTCAATACCTGGCAGAGCTGGTATTGTGTCAGGCCCTCAGCGAACAACCGCAGGAAGAACTCTTTGCGCTGCTCGTGGCGCAGCTTCAGCAGTTAGAGCAGGCCAGCGGGGATGACATTCTGGTCGCCCTAACGAGGGGGATTATGCAACTGTTGACGGCAGCTGGGGTGGCTCCAGAACTCGATCGCTGCAGTGTGAGTCAGGTGGATATCACCCCTGATCCCACCCAGCCCGCTTGGCAAGTGGGCTTTAGTGCCGTTTCTGGTGGTTTGGTCAGCCTCGAACAGATGGCCCGGCTGCCGATGGCGTCACCCCGAGCGAGAATGCCCGTCGGACGGTACGCTAGAAGCAGTTCTTCCTCAGCGGGTTGGGGAAAAGGGCGATCGCGCTCTGCCCCACCCACGCTCGTCACCGCTCAAGAACTGAGCCTGTTGCAGCAGTTGAGCAATTCCACGGTTGAGGCGCGATCGGTGGCGTCAGTGCTGACCGCTGATGGCACGTCAGCAAGAGTCACCTGGCTCAAGCTCGAAAAGCTGCTGCGTCAGTATGCGGAATATCACTTTGACCGTCCGATTCGATCAGCGTCGCTGATCGATGCTTGCTTTCCCGTTGCGGCCCTTTGAGATAGCTGAATGTTGCGCGACTCTGAATCCCCGCTCTCGAACGATGACTCGGCCTCAGCTATGCCTGACCACGGCCAGGCTGCAGAAGCTGAAGTGGATGCACTACCAATCCCAGAAGAGGCAACGTTAGAAGTAAACGGATTTTGGCCGGTGCTCCAAAACCGCAGCTTTTTGGTGCTGTGGAGCGGTCAAATCTTTTCGCAACTGGCCGACAAGGTCTATCTGGTGTTGATGATTGCGATCATTGGCAGTCGCTTTCAAGCACCGGGTCAGGCCATCAGTGGTTGGGTGTCGGCAGTGATGGTGGCCTTTACGATTCCGGCGGTGCTGTTTGGGTCATTGGCGGGCGTCTATGTCGATCGGTGGAACAAACAGAGCGTTTTAGTTCTCACTAATTTATTGCGGGGAGGCCTAGTCGTGGCTCTGCCTCTAGGGCTGTGGCTGACTCAAGATTGGGGCCAATTGGGGCCGGTACCCGTTGGCTTTGCGCTGCTCTTGACCATCACCTTTGCGGTTTCGACGCTGACTCAATTTTTTGCTCCTGCTGAACAGGCGATCATTCCGCTCATTGTCAAAAAGTCGCGATTGCTTTCCGCCAACTCGCTTTACACCACGACGATGATGGCGTCAGTGATTGTCGGCTTTGCCATTGGCGAACCGCTACTGCGTTTGGCTGATACCGCTTTGGCCGCGATCGATGGGGGCGCGGGGTGGGGAAAATCAGTGCTGGTGGGAGGTGGCTATGCCGTAGCGGGCCTGCTGCTACTCTTCGTCAATCCGCCTGCAGAGAACCTGTCGCCCCACGAAGCCCCTCATCCCTGGACAGATATTAAGGAAGGGGTGCGGTATTTGGGGCAAAAGCCGGTGGTGCGCAATGCCATTCTGCAACTGGTCTTGCTGTTTTCCGTATTTGCGGCTTTGGCCGTGTTGGCGGTGCGTTTGGCGGAGGTGATGCCCGCAATTCAGTCATCTCAGTTTGGCTTTTTGCTAGCGGCGGCAGGGGTGGGCATGGCCGTTGGTGCCGCCTTGATTGGGCAGTTTGGTCAGCAGATCAATCGCGGCCGACTCAGCCTGTTTGGCTCTTTAGGTATGGCGGGGATGTTGGCGGCCATGGCTGGGGTAACGCAACAGCTATGGCCCACTCTGGCACTCATTGCCCTATTAGGATTCTTTGCGGCGTCCATTGGGATTCCGATGCAGACGACGATTCAAGAAGAAACGCCAGCCGCGATGCGAGGCAAGGTGTTTGGTCTGCAAAACAACGTGGTTAACATTGCCCTGAGCCTACCCTTGGCCCTGGCGAGCATCGCCGAAAGTTGGCTCGGGCTACCGCTGGTTTTGGTGATACTGGGTGGGCCCACCGCCACGGGGGGACTACTGACCTGGTATAGTGCCGGTACGGGTGATGACAGCACGGTAGACGCCTCTCTCGCTGAGCAGGAGGGCGATCGCGCCTAGTTTTTAGGCGATTGTTGGTCAACTGCCCGCAATCAGCGGATAAAAAGGCTTCTTCCCTGTTAGATGCATGTAGCATGGCTTGGCAAAAAATCACCGTTTTGTGGAAATGTCACCTACAGCCGA
>JBHJJI010000013.1:0-7936 GCA_050042805.1 Leptolyngbyaceae cyanobacterium | reverse complement strand
GGGACCACCCAACCGAAGCTCGCTTGCAAGTAATGTGGACCTTACAGCGATCGCTCTTGGCTCAGGTTGGCCTGTCGCTCCCGGCCACGGCTTACACAATTGATAATTGAGCGTCTCAAGGGGCGGACTGGTGAGGAAGTTGGGGCCATCAGTGATGCGGGGGCGGATGTGTAGTCTTTGGTTCAGAGCAGTCAAGCTCAACCCAGATAGAAGCTTGGGGCGTTGCTGCATCGAAGGATGGATCTATCTGAGTTGCCAGTGATCTCGCCCCCTTTTCTTGTATGCCCGAAGGGCTTTAAGCCCCCAATTCTGGGGGACTTTGAGAAATCTGGCTCCCCCAGAATTGGGGGCTGGGGGGCGAATTCATCCCGTAATTCAGCAACGCCGAAAATTGGTATAGGTCAAAGATCAGGCCGGATTTTGGCCAGGGGTAGCGAATTGTGAATAAATTTCCTCCATACCTGGAAAATCCATTGAGTCCGCCCTCGAACCCGCAACTCCAGACGACTTGTGGCCGTCCTCAGCAACGACAGGGAGTTTTTCAGACCCCTCTGAGGCGATGAGCCCGCTCGCTAGCAATGCTGCCATTGTTGCCCCTTGGTCAGTCGCTTTCTCATCCGCTGATCGGTGGTTTTTACCAGCCCATCAGCCATTGTTTTGAGAGCCGATGGGGTGATCCCCTGAAACTTCTCAAGGATTGGTATTGAGCATTGATAGGCACCGGTCAGGCGATCACCAGTCGAATGGCAATTTGAAACGCTAACTTGTACACAACGCCGAAATATTTATGGGCGTTCTCGCCTCGGCAGTTAGTATTGACAGTTGTACAACTGCGCCCTCGGCCAGGCAACTCGATTCTGCCCAGGTTTTTCAGTAAATTCTGCAAAGATCTAACCGATTTGAGGCGATTTACTGGTGAGAACTGGCAGACTGCGATATGCTTCACAGCTATATTTAGGGTCGCTGATCGGCGCTGCCGCTAGACCTAGCCATAGTTAACGTCTATGACTGTTAAGCCGTCTCCATTACCAATTCAAACTGCTCCCGCTGCTCAGCCACTCGATGACTGGATCGCCCAGCATCTGGCCCCCAATGCGCGAGTGCAGATGCGGTTGCGAGGCAATATTTTGCATGTGTTGACCGAGACTCCCCACGCCTTACATCAAGCGGGGGCGATTTCTCGGTTAGTCGATGCCCTCATTGAGGACGCCGCGAGTGAGCATCTCGTCACCACCACCTATCCCCAGGTTTATCAGCTCTATATTTACAGTCGTCAAAGCGGTGAAGCGAAACCGGATTGGACGGCCCCGATCTATCTCAACCGATTGGAGCGCCATCAGTCACAGTTAAAAACCCAAGCCGGAGCCGCGCTCAAGCTGGCTGATACCCATCAGACCTCTGATGAAGCTGGAGATGCCGACGATGCTGGTCAATGGCCACAGGATGACGGCACTACCGCAATTGTGTTGTCGCACCTCAGTTTGGCTCGTCAGGGCGATCCTGACGCGATCGCCTGGTATCTCAGCGAAGTTTTGAGCACGCTGGATGTGGGGGTTTGGGTGAGCGTGCGAGCCGCCTCAGGTCGGGTCTCACTGCATCGCGAAGCCGTGTCTGCCGAAGAGGGGCATGCGGCTGAGCCCGACATCAAGTCCGACGATGACGTGAATCGCCTGTGGGTTTGGTGCGAGGCGACCTATAGTCCTGATCCGCTCCTGATTGCGGAGCCAGTGACTGAGCGTCTTCGGCAGCTCTCACTGACTCAATTTAAAGATGCGGTGATCGTCATTCAGGTGCATGGCGAAGAAACCCCCGATTGGAGCCTGCGCATTGACCTCACTCCAGCCGAAGAAATGCTGCGAGAGTGGGGGCGTTGGGGCGATGAGGCGGCGATCGCTCGCTTAGTGAATGCGGCCCTAGCGGCGCACCACGCTGAGATAAGCGTTGAGCGCAAAGAAGAAAGTCTGCACGGCATCGTGCGCTCCCTAGATGCAGCGTCGTCATCGGCACCAGGCTTGTCTGAACCCGTGCCAGTGCCCCCAGAGGCTGCGGTCGTGGGGGCGATCGCTCCCCTGATGACCAGCTTGGCCCCCCAAGGTCTCCATCGTCTCGTGCTTTACGGCCAGACGGCGCAGACTGAGACCCCTGACTGGGTGCGCTGCCTCAACCTCCCCGCTCTAGAGCATCCGGCGCTGCTCGATGAACCGACGATGCTGGCGAAGCAGGGCGATTTGCCGGCTCTGGCCTATCTGCTCACCCGGCTGCTCAATCCCGACCTGGAAGCTCAGCTCGCTACTGGCGGCATTCGCATTCAGGTGTTGCAGCGCGATCAGCTGCTGCACATCATGGCTGATGCCTCGGTGTGCCCCACCCGACGCCAGGTGGTGCCTCAAGTTTTAGATTTCCTGGATGCGCTTGATCTGACCAGCATTAAGGGCATTCGACTGTATGGTCGGCGGGCGGGCCAGCAGCGTCCCGCTTGGAGCTATGGCAAAGATTTTCAAGCACGTCCGGCGATCGTCCCGAAGGCAGAACCCATTTTTGCCGTTTCCGATAGCTATGTCGGCGACCTGCTATCCAACCCTGACTCTGAGTCGTTAGGCGCTGACGATGCCACCGTCACCGGCCTTGTTCATCAGACTTGGCAACGCAGTTTAGAAACCCTGCGACGCTTTCTCATCGGTACCCAATTAGTGGTGCCCCAACGTGACCTGTCGAGAACGCCCCCGGTGTTGCTGTCAGAAGACACCCAAGATGCGCTCAAAATCGGCTTGGTGTGGGGCGCGGTGGGGGTGCTGCTGGCCCTGCAGGCCGACTGGATTTTTGGCCAAATTATTAATCCGGGAGCCCAAACCACCGCGCTGGAGGCGGCAACCGCCGCTGAATCCGGTGAGATCCAGCCAGAACCGCGCCTTGAGGATGAGGCGGCGCCGCTGGAACCGGCGAGCGACCCGGCGGCGACTACCAACTGGCAACGCAGTGACTGGGAGACCGACGACGGCGCGTTTAATGACGAGCTCATCGCCAGTCCCGAGCGTTCTTTGGCCGCCACACCAGATCTCCTGTCCCATTCGCCGTATCCCTCTTTTCGGAGCCAGCAGATGGATGAAAAGCTGGCGCTTTATCACCAGCGATTGGCCGAATCAGGCCCGCCCGACGTGCTCATCATTGGCAGCTCACGGGCGCTGCGAGGGGTTGATCCGGCGGCCCTTCAGCGAGAACTGGCGGCCTTGGGCCACGGTGATTTGAGCATTTTCAATTTTGGGGTCAATGGGGCGACTGCTCAAGTGGTGGATCTGACTATTCGTCGTGCCTTAGAACCGCATCAGCTGCCTCGGCTGATTGTTTGGGCCGATGGGGCGCGGGCGTTTAACAGTGGCCGCACCGACGTCACCTTTAACGCCATTGCAGCGTCGGAGGGATATCGCGAGTTGGGGCGGCGTAATCCTGACCCGGTCGAGACGACAGCCGCTGATGACCCCACTGCTGAGGCGATCGCGGCAGCATCAGTGCCGGTCGGCGAGTCCTTGCGAGCCAGCTATCAGGCTCTTGATCAGAATTTGAGTGATGGCTTGGGCCAGCGGTCGGCGCTGTATGCTGATCGCGATCAGCTGAAAGCGTTGGTGCGCGATCACCTCCTAACACCCTTAATGGCACCGATTGCGACCCTGTCCTTAGATGTCGGAGAAACGGCGCAAAATACTTCTGATATGCCGATTCCAGAAGGGAGCCGCATCGACTTTGATGGCTTCCTGGCGTTAGACGTGCGCTTTAACCCTGCCACCTATTATCAGCTGTATGCGCGGGTACCCGGCGCTTACGACAGCGACTACGAGGCCTTTGAGCTAGCCGGTGAACAGACCGACGCCTTTGAACAGCTCTTGCGCTATACCCAACAACAGGGCGTACCGGTCGTGTTTATCAACACGCCGCTGACCGACGAATATTTAGACGGCTATCGCACCGATGCGGAAGTTGACTTCCAACAACTGATGCTGCAGTATTCCGCCACGTCACCGGACTTTATCTTTCGCGATTTGGGCGACCTGTGGACCAGTCGCTACGACTATTTCTCCGACCCCAGTCACTTAAACCGCTATGGCGCTTATCAGGTGGCTTTGCGAATCGCCCAAGATCCGATGATTGCTTGGCCTCGCGCCCTCGATTTATCTGCCGCTGACGCTCCCCGACCATGACCCTACCCTCGATTCTCTACGGCTTATTTCTACTGAGTGTTGTTGGGCTGTACTGGGCCATCGAACAGCGATCGCTCCGCATCTGGTTGTTGATCGTCGCCAGCATCGTGTTCTATACATCGCTGCAGGTGCACTATGTGCCGCTGATGCTGGTGCTGGTGGGCTTAAACTTTTGGCTGGGTCGAGTGCTGACCATGCCTGCCGACTGGCGCGTACCCAACGAGCAGTGGCAAATGGCTGAGCAGGCATCCTATCGCCGCCGCCGCTACTGGTTGGGCTTCGGCATCGCGCTGAATGTGTTGCTGCTGCTGGGGTTCAAGTACATCGAGACCTGGTTGCGGCTGTTGGTGCCCAGTGGGTTAAATCCCGATATCACCGACGGCAGCTGGTTGGCGATCGCCTTTCCGTTGGGGCTGAGCTTCTTTACCTTTGAGTGCATTGCCTATCTGGTTGACGTGTATCGCGGTGCCCCAGCGACCCGCAGTCTGCCGGAATTTGCCGCCTACAAGCTCTATTTTCCTAAGCTCATCTCCGGGCCGATTACGCGCTTTCACGGGTTTAATAGTCAGCTGACGACCGAGGCCAGCCTGAACTTTAACTGGGCGGTTGAAGGGCTCTGGCTGATTGGCATTGGGGCGATCAAAAAAGTCCTCATCGCGGATCACATTGGCACCTTAGTTAACCTCAGTTTTGACAACCTGCCGCGCGCCGGGAGTTGGGATGTCTGGCTGGCCATTTTTGCCTATGGGCTGCAGCTTTATCTGGACTTCAGCGGCTATGTGGACGTGGCGCGCGGCAGTGCTCTGCTGATGGGCATCAACCTGCCGCAAAACTTCAACTTCCCCTATCTGACGGTCAGCATTGCCGATTTTTGGCGACGGTGGCACATCACCCTGGGCGACTGGTTACGCAACTATCTCTATTTTCCCCTCGGGGGCTCGCGCCAGGGCTTGGCCCGGACAGCCTTGAATCTGATGATTGTCATGTTGATCGCCGGAGTCTGGCATGGCAATACCTGGGGCTTTGTGATTTGGGGCGGCATTCACGGGTTGGCTTTGGTGGTGCATCGGATCAATCATCAGCTCGCTGAGGGCTGGAAGCCGCTGCAAACGTTTTGGGCCCAACCGTGGGGCCTGCTGATCGCGTGGGGATTGACTCAGTTTTTCGTATTCTCTAGCTGGCTGTTTTTTCGGCTGCCAGAGCCACAGCAGTTTTCATTGGCGCTGCAAAAGCTGTGGGGCGTGAGCAGTGACGTGCAGTTTGCTCAAAAAGTCTATGTCGAATCGTTGGGACTCACGGCCACTCAATTGTGGATATTGCTGTGGGCACTGATGGGGATCATTGCCCTGACGGGCTTTGCCCAACGCCAACTGAAGCTGCAGCTCAATTGGCCAGTCAAACTGCTGTTGGTGCCGCTGTTACTGTTCACGGCCTGGCAGCTTGCTCCCAGTGAAACGCTATCTTACATTTATTTCGACTTCTAAACCTTTCGTAGCAAGCCTTTAGGATGCTGTGGGAGACTAATACCCAGGTGACGCCAGCGGTGCGTCCGTGAGGTGGACAAGTTGGGCCAGTGTCGGCTGGCTAGACGGTTCTGAGTCCATGGGGCTCTAAAGACTCTCCCTAGGCGATCGCGCCTGACCCTGCCTGGCGATGCGATCGTGCTCACCTGCCGACTCGTCCCTTTTGCTGTGTTCTGTTTCCATGACTGCCCAATCCCTGCCGCCTACGCCTGCTGTCACGCCGTCCGCTGCGCCCGAAACCCAACGCCGCAAAGCCGACCACATTCGCGTTTGCCTAGAGCAGGACGTGCAGTGTCAGCAGACGACCACCGGCCTGGAAAACTATCGGTTTCAACATTGCTGTTTGCCCGAACTGGACTGGGCTGACCTGGATCTCCGCTGTACGTTTCTCGGCAAGACTTTGGGTGCGCCCCTGCTGATTTCTTCGATGACGGGCGGCACCGAACAGGCGCAACTGATTAACCGGCGGCTAGCGATCGCGGCGCAAACCTATCGGCTCGCGATGGGCGTAGGCTCACAGCGGGTGGGCATCGAGTCGCCTGAGGTGATGCCGACGTTTGCCATTCGTCAGTATGCGCCCGACTGCCTCCTCTTTGCCAATCTGGGGGCCGTGCAGTTGAACTATGGCTACGGTCTGGCCGAATGTCAGCAGGTAGTCGAAACGCTGGCAGCGGATGCCTTGATCCTGCATCTCAACGCGCTGCAAGAGAGTGTGCAATCGCGGGGCGATCGCAACTTTAAAGGTCTGCTCGACAAGATTCATACCCTCTGTCAGCACTTACCGGTGCCGGTGATTGTCAAGGAGGTGGGTAACGGCATTGCGGCTCCCCTGGCGGCGCAGCTGATCGATGCGGGCGTGGCCGCCTTTGATGTGGCGGGGGCTGGCGGCACCTCTTGGGCCAAGGTCGAAGGGGGCCGAGCGGGCGATCCGCGCCAGCGGCGACTGGGGCAGACCTTTGCCGACTGGGGCGTTCCCACTGCCGACTGCATTACCCAAATTCGGGCGATTGCCCCGGCCTTGCCGCTGATTGCCTCGGGCGGTATTCGCAATGGTCTGCAGGCGGCGAAGGCGATCGCCTTGGGCGCTGATCTGGTCGGGCTGGCGCATCCATTTTTGACCGCTGCCGTCGACTCCGAAGAGAGCGTGGCGCTGTTGGCTGACTGCCTGATGGAAGAGCTTAAAACCGTCTTGCTCTGCACCGGCAATGCTGATCTGACTGCCCTCAAAGCATCGGGCGCACTGCAATCAGTGCGCCCTAGCAATCAGTGAACGGCTCCACGTACACGATTGTTGCTTGGCACAAAAAAGGGGAGTCGCATAAACTCCCCTGTAACGAAAAATTGGTCGGCGATCTAAATTCTGCCGCGAATTAGAATTCGTCATCGGCATAGTTGTTGCCCATGGGCGCTTCATTATCGCGCTTTGAGCCCAGTAGCTCTAGGCGATCGACGCGAATGATCGGCGACGTGCGGAGCGCCCCAGTGGCGCGATCGTTCCATTGATCAAACTTCAGCGCCCCACTGACGCCGATCAGACTGCCCTTGCGCACATAGTTTGCTGCCACCTCGGCAGTGCGGCCCCACATTTCTACATTGAACCAATCCGGCTGATCAGAGTTGCGGCTGCGCCGATTTACCGCCAACGAAAACTTGCACACGACACTGCCCGATTCAAAATACTTCACATCAGGGTCACGTCCAGCTCGACCAACGAGAGTCACGGAATTGATGCTCATGTCAGACCTTCTCCTGCTTCTGTTAACTGTGGTAGGTGGGGAAACGACTGATCGGTTCCAAATTCATATCCTATCGTCTGAGACGGTCACCACCGGGGCGAACCGTTGATCTATTTTGCCTAAAGTCACTTAAAAATGCTGGCCGCTGGCCGGGGCCGTCAGCACCGCCGAGGCGGGCAGCGATCGCGACGACCCTCATGGCCAGAGACCTCACGCAGACAATCTGCCGAGCAAATATACTCAGCCACTGGACGGACGATACGAAAAGTAATAGAATCCACCTCGTCCGGGTTGCATAAGCAATGGACTTTCCCTGAATTAGTGCTGCTATGGGCTGTCTTTCACATCCGAATCGGGCATTGATGACCTAGCATTAAGTTCGGTGAGTTTACATTCAACCGTCTATTTCGTTCGTTTGGGGGCTAAGTCTCGTGGGTTTTCTTGACCGTTTCTCTTTATCCCGAGACATGGGTATTGACCTCGG
>JBHJJI010000012.1:0-2404 GCA_050042805.1 Leptolyngbyaceae cyanobacterium | reverse complement strand
TTCAGGTATTCGATACCGATACCGCGTTCAAAATGGCGGCGATAGGTGCGCTCTGACAGCCTGCTGTAACGACTGAGATTGCTGTAGTTGACTTTGCCACAGACCACGAAAATGGTGGTCATTAACGTCAACAGAAATTGCCGTTGAGGTTTGTGAAACCACCGGCTGTCTCTAACAGACCGGTTAAAATCCGAGTAAAGCTGTCCATCAGTGCGGCCTAGATTTGTTGTAGGCGTACTCTATAACGATGGGCGGCTTTCTTCCTACTCCTCAGCAAAACTGTCCGAACTATTGTTAGCGGTGATGGTCGGCAGTTTGGTATCAAAGTCAAGGTAAATATCGCTCCAGATTTGGTCTCGTTGGGCTTTAGCTTTTTTATACCAGGGGCGTAGACGCGGATCGTAGGTTTCTACCCCTTGGCTGCGAAGAAAAGAACGATTGCCAAAAGAATCGGCCTCATAATAATAAAAGTAGTAATCGGTAGCTTCACTCGAAGCTTGAATTCGTAGCATCTCACTATTGCTATCGATAAATCGTCCGACGCCTAAAAAGGCCCCGTCGGCTTCTGTGGCGCAGTAAATCAGATTGGTCGAGGGAAAAACTCTGGCCTGCTGCCACAGTTGATGTTCTCCTTCGCCAGTCGCGACATTCAGGTCTCCTTGCAGGAGAGAGTTAGCATTGATCTGATTAATGATATAGGGCCGCTCTACGACTGTTTGAATCTGCTGTAAAATGCGGCCTGTGAGTTCACTCCGGAGTTGTGATGCGAGGTCGTTTACGGTGGCCTGACCGTTTTGAAAAGACAGGTAACCGACAACGCCCACAACGCCAATCACTTGGGCAACAAAAGGAATAGTCAGGACAGTGCGTAGAGGGAGTCGATTGAGGATTTTGGTCAGCAAAGATACGATTAAGTGACGAGTTAATTTCCTCATTTTATCGCTTACTTGAAAAAACGCTGTGATGACTAAGACATCACGTTTTTAACATTGAAAGTTGCAAGATATTAATATTTGACAACTGGGATAATACGCAAAAAGAGTCTGCAATCCATCGCTCCGCGACAGTAGCTCAAGATGTTTTTTAGCGGACTCTTTGATTCGAGGAGTGGAAGCCGTGGGCACCCAGGATGTGTTTTGGCTCAATCGGTTGCGTACAGTGCATCAACGGCCAGAGATCGCCACTGCAGCTCAGGTGTCTGTTCATCTGCCCTGTGTTGGAAGAATTAGGATGGGTAAACCTGGCTCTACATCCTGATTTATGAGTGCGATCGCGTGGCCACTAACCGTTGAGACTGAGCGCCTGATTCTGCGTTCACAAAAGCCCAGTGATTATGAGGCTTGGCGAGCCGGTTTTGCGGGGCGACTCCCCCAGCAGTCGCCCTATGACGAGGGGCCGGTTGACTTAGCGGGCTGTGATGCTGATTGGTTTGTCGGCTTGTGTGAGCGGCATCAAGCCCGGGCCATCCGTGATGACGCCTATATTTTCGGTGTCTTTTCTCGGCTGACCCATCAACACCTCGGGCATGTCGATCTGGCCACCATTCAGCGGGAAGAGAAGCAGTGGGCCAATTTGGGCTATAGCATCCACAATCAGCACTGGCGGCAGGGATTTGGCAAAGAAGCGGTGAGTGCCGCCCTCAAAGTGGGGTTCGAAACCTTGGGCTACCACCGTATCGAGGCGGCGATTAATCTCGACAACTATGCTTCTATTGCGCTGGCTCAAGCGGTGGGGCTGCAGCGAGAAGGCCTGCGTCGGGGCTTTTATTATGAAAATGAGCAGTGGGTTGACCACCTCATTTATGTGGCACTGCCGATTGATTTGGGCCTAGTTGAGAGACCGCCAGCGATCGCCCTCTGAATGTCCACAATCGGCTCAGTATTGACGATTGGAGTAAGGAGTCTCTGTGCCTCAACCCAGCTCGAACGAGGTAACGCCAAAGATCTTGTCAGTCGGTAGTTCGGGCACGGTGGGCAGGTACATGCGGGCGGTTTCAAACATGCTGGTCATCGCATACTTTGCGGCCAAGGCCACCGCTGCCGCGTTCACTTCCGGCACATCCAGATAAAACGGCTGCCCTGGCTTAACCTGCGCTTTTAGCGCTAAGAACAGGGTTTCAGCAATGGCGGGATTGTCGGCAAAAAGAGGGCCAATTTTGTCGCCTTGGCGGCAAGGCCGCAGCAGGCCATAGCCCATCAGCGAGTCATTATGCACTACGGCGATCGCAGTGCTGTCGGGTTGGTTGAGCCAGCACTGCAAAAAAGCGGAGCGCTCCTCTGGAAAACACTGGCGGTCATACTCGATTACCTGAGTCATGGGCACGTTGGCCAGCGGTGTTACCTGATTGGCAGGGCCATTCACGGGCATGGCCTCACCCCAACCCTCATAGCGAATGTTGCGGTAA
>JBHJJI010000011.1:0-44601 GCA_050042805.1 Leptolyngbyaceae cyanobacterium | reverse complement strand
CGGGTTATGGAGGCAGGCTGGAAGCCTACCCGACCGGTTGTCTACAGGACTTGAGCCGACCGGAAAGGGCGATCACCGCCACCATCATGGAAGCCGAAAGCTCAGTAATATGAGGTTCCTGGAAACCCCTACAGGATTAGCTCCTGGGAGGGGCCGCGGAGTGGGTTCGCCATGAGTGTTTGGGATCGCACCTATCCCGCCTACAGGAAAAACTGGCACATGATTAAATTTCTGATCCATGTCAGCGGGAGTTGTTAGCCGCTGACATCGTCAGCCCAATCAAGCGATCACCTCCAGGCTCAATAAGCAACCCGTTCAGATCACCGAGAAAGTCAGTCAACCCGAAGTGTTAAAACGCCGTCAAAAACGCGACGACGCCTGGTATCACGTGAATATACGGCTTTAACAGCCTGATCTTGCTGGGCACTTTAGATAACGCAGGTCGCGATCGAGAGAGCTAGTTATGCCCAAAACAATATCAATCCGCAACCGTATTTCCGGTGGGTATGCGATTGTGTTGGCGATCGCCTTTACAGGCACCACAGCTGGTCTCATTGTGGGGCATTTGGCCTATGAGCGCTCTTTTAAGTTGTCTCAGGCAGCAACAGCAGAACGCAAGCTCATTGATGACATTCAAACCCAAATTTTGTATCACCGGCCTAACTACCAGTTAGGCCCCTACGTAGAAGATAAGGCCAGGTTTCAGCAACAGGGACAACTTGTGCTCAGTCGGCTCAAAGACCTTCAACAAACTCTGGAAAATCACAAAAATCTGCATGCCACCACAGAACAGCACCATGAGATCATCACAGAGCTACAGATAGCAATGGCAGCAGAGGCCGATAAAGCTTCCACCCTCGCGGCTGACAGTGACGCGTCACACCAGGACGAGCATCCTCACCGTGACCTAGATGCCTATCTCAATCATACGGATTCCTGGTTGACTGACTTTGCCCCCACCGTCGAGAACTTATACATCGAGACGGAGCAGCTCCTCAATGAGATCAACAACCTTGGCACAACACCGCCAGAGTTGGCTCAGGCGCGCCAAAAACTGCTCGCACTGACCCAGGGGGAAACCTTTGTCAACTTTATTGGTTTCGCCGATCAGCTGGCACTGGCAAGAAACCAGATATCTCGCCAAGAGGAAGCCGCCGCAACTGCTCAAAGACAGGCGGCAGTGCAGCAAGCGCTCATCATCCTGGGCAGTGCGGGAGTATCGGTGTTAATTGCGATGGCCGTTGCTTTGTATAGTAGTCGCACCATTACTCGCCCCCTCATGGCAGTCACCGACGTGGCTCGCCGCGTCACCGAAGAAAACAACTTTAGTTTGCGGGCTCCGGTGGGCCGCTTAGACGAAGTGGGTCAGCTCGCCACCTCGTTAAACTTGCTCATTCAGCAGGTGAAGCAGCTATTAAGCCAAGTGGAACAGAGAAATACCGACCTGTCGGCAGCGTTGACTCAGGTAGAAGAACAGCAAATTCAGCTGATTCAATCCGAAAAAATGTCAAGCCTGGGTCAGTTAGTGGCCGGTGTTGCCCACGAAATCAACAATCCGGTGCACTTTATTCATGGCAATCTGGCTCACGTGAGAACGCATATCGAAGACGTCATGCTGATTATCCGTGAGCTAGAAACCCGACATCCCGATGCAATCGCGGAACTTGAACAAACTCATGAAGAGGTCGATCTCGCTTTTGTCCAAGAGGATCTGAGTAAGATTCTCAGCTCAATGCGAGTCGGCACCGATCGCATTCGTCAGATTGTGCTGTCGCTCCGCAACTTTTCACGATTGGATGAGGCCGAGTGCAAAACCGTCGATCTCCATGAAGGGCTGGAAAGCTCGCTGATGATTATGCAGCATCGCCTCAAGGCTAAGCCTGATCGTCCCGCCATTAAAGTCGATCGCCACTACGGTACGCTCCCCCCAGTGCAGTGCTATCCAGGGCAGCTCAATCAAGTAGTGCTGAATATTTTGACGAACGCGATCGACGCCATGGAAGAGCGTCACCAGCAGCCGGGTGAAAGTCAGGCCTCATTGGGAATTACCCTCACGACTCGCGAGTGGCAACCGGGCTGGGTCGAAATTGCGATCGCTGACACCGGCACTGGCATGACAGCCGCCACCCGAGAAAAGCTGTTCAGCGCTTTTTTCACCACTAAGCCCGAAGGCGTTGGCACCGGCATTGGCATGTCGATTAGCCATAAAATCATCACTGAGACACACCACGGCCAGCTCGATTGCACCTCCACCGTTGGCGTCGGCACAGAATTCTTCATTCGGATTCCGATCCGTCAGCCAGAGCAGCCGCCTGAGGTCGCCTCACCGCCCTCAGTGGCGATGGTGAGCTAGTCTTGGTTAGCCCGGCAGAAAGCTGCCAGCGCGATCCCAAAACGTCTGCAAATCCAGAGAAACGGTATCACTCCGCAGGAAAGTAGCTTCTCTGCCGCCCATTGGTTGGCGTATCAGCAACTACAGAACTGCTGAGACGAATAAGCCCTTAATAAAAGTGACCCTAAACCTGCGATATCGCCTGTGACTCGTTTAGCGTCCCAAGATTTGGATGTCGCCCGACTTTTGTTTGACCTGAAGCGGTGCGGTGAGCTGGTGAATCGATTTACAGGATGGCTCCAGGCGGACTCGATCGCGGCCTGCGTCACCGATGAGCTGGTCGAAACCTTTGGCTGTGCGTTTGCCCGCCTTTGGTTGGTCGAAGCGGATCGCAGCGCCCTGCGATTGATGGCCTCTTCGGGGCTCTATACCCGGCTCGACGGTTCGTTTGCGCGGGTGCCCATGGGCTCCTTCAAGGTGGGCAAAATCGCCCAGCACTGCATTCCCTTTCTCAGCAACTGCCTGGCCGATGAGGTCTGGGTCAAGGATCGCAGTTGGGCGATCGAACAGCGCATTCAAGGATTTGCCGGTTTGCCGCTGATGGCCCAGGGGCAGGCAATTGGCGTACTGGCCGTGTTTAGCCACGAGCCGATGGGGCCTGAATTTTTAGAAGTGCTACAAATGCTGAGCCTGTCGGTGACCGGCGCCCTAGCCAGCGCCATCAATCATCAGGCAGCATTCTCAAATCGGGCGAAAGTTGCCGATTCAGCCACCCTGTCAGAACAGCTAGGCAATTTATTAGGGCAACAAAAACTGAGCCTGCTCGGTACCGAACAGGCCCTCCCGCCTACCCTAACCCAACTTCTATTAAAGCTAGGTCACCAACTGGCCAGTTTATCTTGCCACTACTGCCGTTTGGTCTACGAAACTGATGAAGTGATTTTAGAAGCCATGCTGGTAGATGCCCAGTCAGATTTAGCCGATCAGTTCCAAGCGATGACCCACAGCGCTCAACTCAGCGGCGGTACCCTGCAGATGCAGTCAGATGCTAACCAGGCCATTGTTCAAGTGCGCCTGCAGCTGCCGCTACAGCCGACGGTATCTACCCGTGACTCACCCCTATCAGAAAGGGAGCGGGAGGTCATTCAGCTGCTGGTAGCTGGACATCGCGATCGCGACATTGCCAAACAGCTCTACATCAGCGATCGCACCGTCAAGTTTCACGTCAAAAACGTGCTCACCAAGCTCCAAGTCAAAACTCGTATTCAGGCCGTTTACGCCGTGGCTCAAGCCGGTTGGCTCGACGGCCCAGCCGCTCGCGACTCAGGCTAAACGCCGCCCTTAGACTCCCGTCAAACCCCCATGATGTACCCACCCAGCGCTAGCTCGTCAGCAGCGTAGGCCGCACAGGTGGGCGAGGGGCGAGACATCTGGTGCCGCAGGGCAATCCGATCGGCGAGATATTGCGCATCGCGAGCCACCCCCGAAAACCGGCCTGACCCCCAGGTATACAGCCAAGGCAACCCCAAAAAGTAAAGTCCGTCTAGGGCAGTCACGCCACGATCGTGACCCGGGTAGCCTCGCCCGTTAAACACCGGCGCATCAATCCAGCTAAAGTCCATGAGATAGCCGGTGCCCCAGATCACCGTGCGAATGTTGGCCGCTTGGAGGTCTTGCAGCAGCAGGCTAGTCGAGGGCTCCCAAACGGGCTGATAGGGCGGCTCGGGCGGCGCATCAATGTGGTTCGCGTCGATATATCGATCGATCGTTTGCTTAATGCTCTCGGCCACCGCATCGGCCTGATCTAAATTGCGCTTCAGGTTATCGACAAAGGTCAGCTGTGCCCCCTGAATATCGGCGAGCTTGCCGTAGAGCTGCATGCCCTCTTGAGCAAAATGGCGCAGGTCATTCTCGCGACCACCCCCCCGCCCGGTCACATAGTGATTGGTCTTGGTACGCACCGCCTCTTTTTGCGGATGTTCGTGAATGGGTAGGTCGTAATAGCCCATCTGATCGAGCCAGTCCACCACGTCTTTACCCCGATATCGGCGGGGCGATCGCGGGGCACTGCCAACGCACAGATGCACCTGTCGCCCAGCCAAGTGCAAGTCTTCGGCGATCTGACAGCCTGATTGCCCCGTCCCCACAATCAGCACGCCCCCCTCGGGGAGCGCATCGGGGCTTTTGTACTGCGAAGCATGGAGCTGCCTAATATCGCCAGGTAGCCGCTCGGCCATGCGAGGCACTTTCGGCTGGTGGTAACCACCCGTTGCCACCACCACCTGGTCAGCCGTGTAATCGCCCAGGCTGGTCGTCACGGCAAAGTGACCGGTAGCCGCGTCGTACCGCACCTGCTCTACCGCCACCCCCTCATGCAGCGGGGGATCGAAAGAACGCGCGTAGTCTTCAACGTATTGAACAATCTCGTCGCGCTGCATAAACCCATGCGGGTCGCTGCCTGGATAGGTATAGCCCGGCAGCGTACATTGCCAATTGGGCGTCACCAAGCAAAAGGTATCCCACCGCTTTGACCGCCAGGAATGAGCCACCTTTTCTTTTTCAAAAATTAAATGATCGATGCTGAGTTGCTTGAGGCAGTAGCTCATCGAGAGCCCCGCCTGCCCACCACCGACTACCACCACCGAAGTATGTGAGGCCATAGACAAACACAGAAGAGATAGACAGAGCGATCGCAAATCAGGCCAAACCCTGATCACCTTCGTGTTTGCAACCATAGAAAGGTCACCCCAGGCTTCCTGTATCAGCCACTACAAAAAACCGAAACCTCGTTCGACAGACAGGCCCCACCGCCCGCAATCGGCTCAGCTCAAACCCGGCACCTGCACTTTTAGACAGGTTTGGGGCAAAATACCGCTCTATTTCCTCAAAACAGAAACGTCCAACTGTCCCAACTGTCAGGCTTTCTGACTCTGTAGCAACAGATACGAGAAAGCGGCTGGAGCCCGCCTATTCTGCTACCAAATTCATCTTGGGAGTGATTGAACATGCCTGAAGTAACCACCCCGGCTCATCAGACCGGTGACTTCTTTGTTGATTACGAAGAAAAAGTTTTTCCCGATGTTCAAGCAGAGCCTGGCGAGAAAGCCCTAGTCACTTTCCACACCGTCGCCTTTGAAGGCTCTATTGGCCTAGTCAACCTGCTTCAGGCCACCCGCCTGATTCGTAAGGGGTTTGAGACCTCAGTGCTGCTCTACGGGCCCGGTGTGACCTTGGGCGTACAGCGCGGCTTCCCCAAGATTGGCGACGAGGCGTTTCCCGGTCATCTGGCGATGAACAACCAACTGATCAAAGTCATGGAAGAAGGCGGCAAGGTCTACGCCTGTCGGTTTGCCCTACAGGCCCTCTACGGCCACGGCGAGCCTTCGCTGATTCCTGGCATCACGCCGATCAACCCGCTTGATGTCCTCGATATTGTTCTGGTGCACCGCAAGGAAGGGGCCTTCATTCTCGACACTTGGACGATGTAGGGAGACGGTCAAAAGCAGCAGGCAGAGGCCGCATAGGGGGAAGTATGTACGCGACTCAAACGGTGAGGGCGGCGGCGGTGCAGCTGTCGCCAGTCTTGCATAGCCGCTCGGGAACGATGGAGAAGGTGTTGCAGGCGATTGACGAGGCCGCCCGTGAGGGTGCTTCGCTGGTGGTGTTTCCTGAAACCTTTGTGCCCTATTACCCCTACTTTTCGTTCGTGCTGCCGCCGGTGCTGATGGGTCAGGAGCACATGAAGCTCTATGAGGAGGCGGTGACCGTACCGGGGCCGGAAACGGCAGCGGTAAGCCGGGCGGCCAGAACCCATCAGATGGTGGTGGTGCTGGGGGTGAATGAGCGCGATCGCGGTGCACTTTATAACACCCAGCGCATTTTCGACGCCGACGGGCAGTGTTTGCTGAAGCGGCGGAAAATTACCCCCACTTACCATGAGCGCATGGTGTGGGGGCAGGGTGACGGTAGCGGCTTGCAGGTGTGTGAAACGGCGGTCGGTCGGGTCGGGGCCCTGGCCTGCTGGGAGCATTACAATCCCCTCGCCCGCTACAGTCTGATGGCGGCCCATGAAGAGATTCACTGCGCCCAGTTTCCGGGGTCGATGGTGGGCAATATTTTTGCGGAACAGACGGAAGTGACGCTGCGGCACCACGCGCTGGAGTCCGGCTGCTTTGTAGTGAATTCCACCGGCTGGTTAACGTCAGAGCAGGTGGCCGCGATCGCCCCCACCGAGGCCCTGCAGAAGGTGCTCCGGGGCGGCTGCTACACAACCATCATCAGCCCTGAAGGGGTGCATCTGTGTGAGCCCATTCGAGAAGGGGAAGGCATCGCGATCGCGGATCTCGATTTCTCCCTCATCACCAAACGCAAACGCATGATGGACTCCATCGGGCATTACGCCCGTCCCGATTTGCTACAGCTACAGCTCAACACTACGGCCTATCAGCCCACCAGCAGCCCGATCAACAGTCCGGCACCAGAAGCTCCGACTGCCGCGCCCCGTGACTCCGATCCTGATGAACGACCCACATCTCTCGAATCCATCGCGCCATTACCGAGCCTGCCGTAGGCTGCTCTGGCTTGCCTAGATCGCGAAAACATCTTCACAGACTCTTTCTCGTCAGGCTCAATTGACTGACGTGCCTACTGTCCTATTGACGTCCTATGAATTCACAACAGGTCATTACCGAACTCCAAACCCAGGGACTTAATCTGGTGTCCGAGACTGGGGCCTCGGGGCGGAAAGGCGGTGCAGGACCGTCGGATCACAAAGCCATTACCCTAGGCGAAACCACCGTGATGGTGCCGGTCTACACCAACGGCGCGGCACAGTCACCCTACTCCCTGCGCTCGACGCCCACGGGCGAACATCTGTTGGTCAAAGATCAGCAGCCCATTGCCACCCTCGACTTCCCTCGCCAGCCACGCTTTTACGGGCTCACCACCGCCGACGGCATTCCTTATTGGAAGATTGCCCTGCTCCACAGTCGCAACGTCCTTGCCACCACCGTTCTACAAACCTGCATCCGCTACGAAAACCGCAAAACCGCCTGTCAGTTCTGCGCCATCGGTCAGTCTTTAGACGCCGATCGCACCATTGCTCAAAAGACGCCCGCCCAGCTCGCCGAGGTCGCCGAAGCCGCCGTGCGGCTAGACGGGGTCGAAAATATGATTATGACCACCGGCACGCCCAACGTCACCGACCGGGGCGCAGCCTACCTCACCGACTGTGCGACGGCCATTCGCGCCCGAGTTAACCTGCCGCTGCAGGCCCAGTGCGAGCCCCCCGACGACTTTCGCTGGTTTGAGCGGCTACACACCGCCGGGGTAGACAGCCTGGGCATGCACCTCGAAGCGGCTGACCCCGCCGTGCGGGCCGCGATTATGCCCGGCAAGGCGAAAGTGCCGCTGTCCTACTACTTCGAGGCCTTTGCCGCCGCCGTCAAGGTGTTTGGTCGGGGGCAAGTCAGCACCTATCTGCTAGCGGGGCTAGGCGACAGCAAAGAAACCCTGCTAACCGTCAGCGAACAGCTAATTGACCTGGGAGTTTATCCCTTTGTCGTGCCGTTTGTTCCCATCGTGGGAACACCGCTGGCCCAGCACCCCGCGCCCAGCAGCGAATTTATGTACGAGCTGTACCAGACGATCGGGCAACAGCTCAGCCAAGCCCATCTCTTGTCCAGCGACATGAAAGCAGGCTGTGCCAAGTGCGGTGCCTGTTCCGCCCTATCCCTGTTTGAAAATGACTAATCCTCTACGGCAGACATAACCCTCCCATGCCAGATTCTCGGCCCCCTTGTCCCACGCTCCCTCGCCATCGGCAACGGTCGGTAAAATCACGCCGCAGTCTACTAGGCTCCGCGCCACTCCCTGTCTCACCATCGCCCAGACTCGCCCACCCACTCACCATGACCAAACGCACCTATAGCTTTAAGCTCGCCCTTTCAGAAACCGACCGAGCCGACTACTTTCGACTGCGCCAAGCAATTTTTTGCGACGAGCAGCAGCTGTTTGAACAACTCGATCGCGATGACCTCGATACCGTGGCTTACCCCATCGTGGCGATTGCCCACCAGCCTGACCAGCCCGACCAGGTGGTGGGGGTTGTGCGCATTTACGAAACCCAGCCCCGCCTCTGGTACGGCGGCCGTCTGGGCGTGCATCCTGAGTTTCGTCGGGTCGGGCGCATCGGCAAGGGTCTGATCCAAAAAGCGTTGACCACAGCCAATACCTGGGTGTGCGATCGCTTTCTGGCCACTGTCCAACTGCAAAACGTGCGCTTCTTTACTCGGCTGCACTGGCAGCGCCTAGAGCAACTCGACATTGTGGGCCGTCCTCATCACTTGATGGAGGCCGACCTGGCCTTTTACCCGCCGACCGACCAACCCCGTCCGGCCTTGCCCAATCGGCAGGTTGCCTAGCGTCAGTGGAAGTCGATCTAACGGCTTTAGTCACCTCGCTCCAGGGCTCCCTGAGCATTCTGGGAAAGCGTGATATTCAGACGGCGGCGACGGCCATCGGCCAGTACGTCCGGGGCGTCACCGGTGAGCCCATTCGTCTGGGGGAAGACTGAGCCGCCATACCGGACGGCGATCGCTACCTGCTGTTGGCGGCTGAGGGCATCTGGCCCCAGCTCGTGAACGAGTCACCCTGGTTTGCTGGGTGGTGCGCGGTGATGGTGAACCTGTCAGACATTGCGGCGATGGGGGGCACACCCATCGCGGTGGTCGACGCGCTGTGGAGTCAATCAGAAACGATTAGTCAGCCGCTGTGGGCCGGTCTCACGGCGGCAGCGCAGGCCTACGGCGTGCCGATAGTGGGCGGTCACACCAACTGCCACAGCCCCTACAATGGCTTGGCCGTAGCGGTGCTGGGCCAAGCGCAGCCGCTGATCACCAGCTTCGCCGCTCAGCCGGGAGACGTGCTGATGATGGTCGTCAACCTATCTGGGCAGTACTACGGCGACTACCCCTTTTGGAACGCGGCGACGGCAGCCGAACCGGCTCAGCTGCGGCAGCATTTAGCATTGCTGCCGAAACTGGCCGAAACTGGCCTGTGCCACGCTGGAAAAGATATCAGCATGGGTGGTTTGGCCGGTACGTTGCTGATGCTAGCCGAAGCCTCGGGAGTGGGTGCCACACTGGCGCTTGATCAGGTACCTAGCCCCAGTGGTGTGTCACTAGATCGTTGGCTCACCAGTTTCCCCAGCTTTGGCTTTTTACTCAGCGTTCCCCCCGCTAACGTGGCCCAGATCAAGACCTTGTTTGCCCCTCACGATCTGGCCTGCCAGCGAGTCGGTACTGTGACCGACGGGTCGCAGGTGTGGCTACAACATCGGGCCGAGCGCCAGCTGCTGTGGGATCTGGCCACGCCGCTGACCGGGTTCAGCCCTAGGGATGGGCAGATCGTCAACACTCAGGGCGAACAGTAATGTCACTCCGGATTGCCCTACTGACCTACGCCACCAAGCCGCGCGGCAGCGTGATTCACACCCTTGAGCTAGCGCAAGCCCTGGCAGAGTTGGGACATCATCCCCACGTTTTTGCGCTGGATAAAGACGGACGGGGCTTCCACCGTAGCGTCACCTTTGCCGCGACTGCCGTCCCCGCTAGCCCCTGTATGGGGGGCACCGATCAGCTCGTGCAGCAGCGCATTGGTGAATTTGTGCAGTTCTTGCGGCAGCATCTCCAACAGCATCCTCAGGGCTATGACCTCTACCACGCTCAAGACTGCCTCAGTGCTAACGCCCTAGCCCAGCTCCGGGCAGAGGGCTACATTCCTCACTTTGTGCGCACCGTGCACCACATCGAGGCTTTCACCAGCCCCTATCTGCGCGACTGCCAAGCAAAATCTATCGCACAGCCAGACCGCTGCCTCTGCGTCAGCGACCTCTGGCAGACCGTGTTGCAAAAGGAGTATGGCATCTCGGCCCATCGCGTGATCAACGGCGTCAGCGATCGCTTTTCGCCTCAAACTAGCGGCGCAGAACCGGCGCTTGCTCAGGCCTACGGACTGACCGGCCAGCCGCTTTACCTGACAGTCGGCGGCATTGAGCCCCGCAAGAACTCCATTGCCCTGCTCCAGGCATTTTGCCAGGTGCGAGCCCACATGCCGGACGCGCAACTCGTCATCGCGGGGGGCGCGACCCTGTTCGACTACCGCGACTACCGCCAGGAGTTTATGGCCCTAGCCCAACCCCTGCCCGAGGGGGCGCTGGTGCTGCCGGGAGTGGTGCCCGATGCCGACCTACCGGCCCTGTATCGGCTGGCGGATGCCTTCATCTTTCCCTCAGTTCAAGAAGGGTGGGGGCTCGTCGTGCTAGAAGCGATCGCGTCGGGGCTGCCGGTGGTAACCTCTAACCAACCGCCGTTTACCGAGTTTTTGTCGAACGAAACGGCACTGCTAGTGGAGCCAGAAGTGAGCGCGATCGCGATCGCCCTGCAACAAGTACTCGACCCCGCCATCACCCAGCGCCTCGTCACCAACGGTCCACCACTGATCCAGCGCTACCGCTGGCGCACCTCCGCCGAGATGCATCTGACCCTGTATCACCAGTTAGTGACACCGCCCTAGAGCAACCTCGTCTCTGCCACCGGCTCCACCTAAAGATTGCCCCCACCAGTTCTCGGCCCCAATCTGCTCGATACCCCCACTCTCCTACCGTCATGCCCGAAATTCGCTTTCAAATCCAGTGGCCCAACGGCCAGCAAGAAACCTGCTACTCCCCATCGCTCGTCGTCAAAGACTACTTCCAACCCGGCGAAACCTATACCGTGGCCGACTTTCTCCAGCGTTCTCAGGAATCACTAAAAATTGCCAGCGATCGCGTTCAGGCCAAATACGGCTTCCCCTGTGGTCGCGCCTTAGGCCAGCTCCAAAAAATTGAAACCGCCGCTCAGCAGTTTCTCGATCTCCCCGACGGTGAGGTGACTGTTCTCGCGTTTGATGAGTGAGAAGGTGAAGCCTGACTACCGTAAAGAATTGACCGTCATCGGGGAGTTGATGGCGGATATGTCGATGGCGTGGGAGCGCGGATCGAACTGGAGTCTAAAACCAGACAGCGAACTGGTGAGCATGTGACTGAAGTCTAAGACGCTAAAGCAGATGATTCAGAATGCCACTGCTGGGCGCGATCGCGAATCTCCTGCAAATCTTCCGGCTGCATCTTGTCCAGATTTTTCAAAATAAAGCTCATGCGTCCTTGCGACTGCAGCTTATCGCGGTGGCGGTCTAAAAAGTCCCAGTAAAAGAAGTTGAAGGGACAGGCGTCGTCGCCGGTTTTTTCCTTGTGATTGTAGCGACAGCCTTTGCAATAGTCGCTCATGCGATTCACATAGTTGGCTGAAGCCGAGTAGGGTTTCGAGGCCAATACCCCACCATCGGCAAACAAACCCATCCCAATCACGTTGGTTTGCATCACCCAGTCATAGGCGTCAATAAACGCAGCGTGAAACCAGTTTTCCACCGCCTGCGGCTGCAGACCCGCGATCAAGGAAAAGTTGGCCAGAATCATTAACCGTTGATTGTGGTGGCCGTAGCCGGTGCGCTTTACCTGGTCGATCACCTGATGCAGGCAGTTCATCTCGGTTTCCCCGGTCCAAAAGAAATCGGGGAGGGGGCGATCGTGCTCAAACCAGTTGCGATCGAAATATTCCTCATCCACATGCCAGTAGAGACCGCGCATATATTCTCGCCAGCCCATCACCTGCCGAATGAAGCCTTCCACGCTATTCAACGGCAGGTCTTTTTCGTAGTAAGCCTTTTCCACGGCTTCAATGACTTCAAGCGGCTGCAGCAAACCCAGATTGAGGTAAGGGGACAGCAGCGCGTGCCACATCGTGTCTTCGCCCGTCACCATCGCATCCTGGTAAGGCCCAAACGTGTTCAATCGCGTAGTAATGAAATAGTCGAGCACCTGCAGCGCCTGCTCGCGGGTAACGGCCCAACGAAACGGTTCAATGTTGCCAAAAGTGGGGAAATCAGCCGCTTGCACCGTCTCAATGACGGCTTGAGTAATGTCATCCGGGTCAAATGTCAGCGGTGACGGTGTGTCGAGTTTACCTTTTGGGGGCTTGCGATTCTCTTTGTCAAAGTTCCACTGGCTGCCCACAGGGTCTTTACCCGCCATTAAAATATCGAACCGCTTGCGACCTTCCCGATAAAAGCTTTCCATCAAGAGGCTTTTGCGGTTACTCGCCCAATCCTTGAAGTCAGCGACGCTCCACAGGAAATGGTTATTGGGGATAATGTCAAGATCGCAAGGCAGATCCAGATTTTGTAAAAATGCCAGGAAGGGGCGATCGCTCGGCTCCATCACTTGCAAGGTGGTGATGCCTTGGTCTTGAATCCACTGGCGCAGCGGTGTCTCAAAGTCCGCAGCGATTTCATAGCTCACCGGCCAACCGGCATCTTTGAGTTCAGCCGCAAAGTGGCGCATGGCTGACCACACCAGCACCAGTTTTTGCGCGTGGTAGCGCCGCTGCTGCCCATGCTGGCGCGATTCAATCATCAGCACCGGAGTAGACGATTGATGATTTTGACGGTTGGCTAAGGCTGCCTGCCCGACGTAAAGCTGATCGCCCAATACCCAAACGCCTGTCGTCATGGCTTTGCCTCACCGGTGAATGCTTTCAGTATTGTGACGAGTTTTGGCGATCGCTGTCCGTTTTAGCGGGCTTAACAGGCTACCTACTCTCCAAGATTTAGCCGCAGTCAGCAATCCTACGAACCCAACCCACCGTTTCTTGTCAACAACCCTGAAAAACTCGAAAACCCTTTAAGAGTCAGTGTTTCACCCCATGATTTCGAAATCAGTCCAGGACTAATGGCTCCAGGCATTATCAGAACTCTACAAAGCAGCAACTGATGGGCGCATTTTATGAAGCAGCCACCAAGGCCGCCCAGCAAAAAGTTCAGCAGAAGCGCCATCGCCGTCGCCGGGGACACTCCATAGGATTGAGATGTAGTTTGCATTCCCGTTCAGGATATCCCTTCAATGACTGACACCGTAACCACTCAAAATTCTTCTGCCATGAGCCGTATGTTGCAGTGGGCACCCGCTGGTGCGATCGCGGCCAGCATTATTTGTGCTGCAGGCAGTGCTCAAGCCGCTCAGCTGTACGCCACTGACGTCGTGTATTACGACAACAATGGCACCAGCATGGCTAGCTATCGCGACAATGTTGAGAATGCTTTGGGCTCTCCGGGCTTAACCGAGGATTCTAGGAACGGTTACAGCGGCAACAAAGACTTTCTCAGTCTGGGCATCAGCGGTCGAGCCGTGTTTGACTTTGGGCAATCCTTCTCGGGTGACGTGACGATTTGGGAAACGACCTGGGGCAACAAATCTAGCCAGAATTCCTATGACGAGCGCATCGATATCTCCTACGGCAACTTTGCCTAAGTCACCGATTGGGAGTCACTGGCAGAAGATCTGACCCAGTGGACCTATGCGGGCGAGATTCTCAACATCGCAGACAACGCTTACAACACAGCTCAAGGTGCGACCAATGCCGGTGAGGCACCAGACGGCATCTTTAACTATGTGCTCGTGGTCGATAAAACCACTCAAAAAGCAGACAGTCGCGACGGATTTGATGTTAATGCGATTGCGGTCAATGGCGTTGATACCAAAGATGTGCCCGAACCCGCCTCTTTACTCGGTCTGCTCGTGGTGGGTGCAGTCGGCGGCTGCCGTTTCCTCAAGCGTTAGAACCGTTAATTTCCATCAGCTTTGAGGGTGACTACAATTTTTTCAACGGCGGGAGTCTACGCGACTCTCGCCGTTTCTGGTGTTTACGGCACTCATCTCGACTGTCTCTGCCATCTCTGAATTGGGTAGCCGGTCAGAATGGCCGATTCGACAAATGTATGACTGGCCACAGTTCTGGGAATGAAATTCAGCCATCAAACAGCTGGGTGGAACAAATATTGTAATCAGTACAATGGTCTCATCCCATTTTCTGCTCACCAGCTTGACACAGCGGCTTCCCTGGCGACTCTGCATCGCTAGATGATATCGGGGATGAGATCGCGGAGAATGGGAATAACCTTTGCCAGAAAAAGATTTAGCCATGGCCCTCACCGCCCAAGAACTGGCCGACTTGATGCCAGATGCCACCCAGCTAGAAAGTAATGAACCGGAAATGGAAAGTTCACTGCACTACGCTCAACTGGCACTATTAGTGACTTGTTTAGAGTGGCTTTGGCGCGACCAGCAGGACTTTTTTATTGGGGCTAACCTCACGATTTATTTCAGTCGCGAACAGCTCAAAAATCGCGATTTCAGAGGTCCTGATTTCTTCCTGGTGAAAAACACCGACAAGCGCCCGCGTAAATCTTGGGTCGTCTGGGAAGAGGGCGGGCAATATCCTGACCTAATTATTGAGTTATTGTCAGACTCTACTGCCAAAACTGATAAGAATTTGAAGAAAGCTCTCTATGAAAACCGTTTTCGCACGCCCGAATATTTTTGGTTTTCGCCAGAAAGCCTGCAGCTCGAAGGTTTTCGTTTAGAAAATCGCCGCTACGAACCGATTGTTGGCAATGATGCAGGTCTTCTGTGGAGTGATGTTCTGGGACTATCGCTCGGCGTACAGGAAGGCCAGTTGCGCTACTTCTTCGCCACGGGAGAACTTGTGCCCACAGCTGAAGAAGATGCGTTACAGGCACAGGCACAGGCTCAAGCCGCCGAAAGTCGAGCTGTTCAACTAGCTGAACAGCTCCGGGCGATGGGGATAGACCCCGAAGTTTAGAAAACCGAGACCGGTAGCGGCAGAGCAGACTGGCAGCAGACCACAACGCAACCTTTTGGCATTTTTAGGGTCTCTATAGCTAGGCAGTCAGGCTTGAAAAGTAGACTTGAGGATAGGGGCCAGAACAATCGCCGATCTTCTATGCATCCCCAGCTCTATTCACGCTCGACAGCGAGCGATCGCACCGTTTGTTGAGGCGTTGTGGGATTCTTGCCGATAATTCCCTTTGCGGATTCGGCAACCATTGTGCTGAAGTTAATAAAGGCTATGGCAGAGTAGTTTTGCTGTATTTTTTAAAATCCTGCCTCCGTCTGAAAATCGTTATGGAAATCGTCAAAGTGCTTTATCCGTCAGTTCTTAAAACGCTTACCGTGTTGCTGGTCATTGGGACTGGGGCGGCGGCACTGGCAGAACCCTATGTGCCGCCAGCCGGTTTGGGTGCTCCCGGTCGTCGAGAGAGTGCCGGTACGCGCGGCTGTGCCTTTGGCAATCCCGCTAACCTGATCGCATTGATGCCGACCGACAATATGGGTCTCACAACGGCGGCCCATCCTCGGTTTTATTGGTATATGCCCACCACCCAGGCCAGCTTTGTCCGGTTTACCCTCGAAAGAATGGGGGAAGACACCGAGGCCATGGAGGCGACCGAAGAAATCTATCGCACACAATTCGCCGTCACGGGTGAACCTGGCATCATGAGCCTACAGTTGCCAGACACCGTTAGCCTGCCAGCCCTAGAGGCGGGCGATCGCTACCATTGGCAAGTCGCGGTCTTTTGCGATCCCATCAGCGAAAATGGCGACCTCCAAATCGAAGGTTGGGTGGAACGGCAAGCCCCTGATGAAGACCTGCTCGCAGCGCTCGAGATGGCTTCCGAGTCTGAGAAGGTGGCGTTGTATGCCAGCAATGGCTATTGGTTTGATGTGGTTGATCAGCTGGCCACGCTGCAAGCTGAGGCTCCTGAAGATGCTGACCTGCAAGCCCGCTGGGCCGAACTGCTAGAGTCGGTAGAGCTAGAACACCTGGCCAACCAGCCCTTTGTCAGCGCCGAGTAGTTATCAGTCTCGCCCATGCTGACGGACCAAGCAGATAACCATTCAAGCGATTGCGTTAGCCTCTAGCCATTGCCCGATGCGATCGCCCAGCGCCTGAATCTCAGATGCCGACGTGAAATAGTGCACGCAGGCCCGCACACAGTGGGGGTGCAGTAACGTGCGCAGCAGGAAGTTTTCCGCTTCCAGATCCGTCACGAGCTGGGTATGAGCCCGGGGCGACGGCCGACCTTCGGCCGTCAAGATTTGAAAGGAAACTAACCCCGACGGTGGGGGCGTCGCAGTAATCATCTGCAGGCGAGGTAGCTGTTGCAGGTGCTGCCACAGTTGCGCACTTAACTGGCAAAGGCGCTGGTAGCGTTCAGCCGTTGTGCCCCAGTCGCGATGCAGGGTCATGGCCGTCTGCAGACCCGCCATCAGCGGATAGTCAGAGGTGGCGACTTCATAGCGTTGGCCGGTCGGCTCCCAACCGGTGGGGGTTGCTTGCGCATCCGTTGTGATGCCACGCCAGCCAATAAAGGTAGGGGCGATCGCCTCACGCATTGCCGGACGCACGTAGAGCCCGCCTAAACCCGCTGGCCCGCAGCACCATTTGTGGCCGGTGAACGCATAGAAATCCACCTCAGTTGCTGTCAGATCTAGAGGCATCATGCCCATCGATTGTGCCGCATCGACCAAGACCGAAACGGGCTGAGGCTGCCCATGACAGCAGCGCACGATATCCGCCAACGGCAAGACCTGTCCCGTATTCCACAGCAGATGACTGATCACCAACAGTCGCGTGCGGGGCTGCAGCGCCGCCTCAATCACCGCCACCGGATCGCCCCCCTGAGCCGTGGCCAACATCGGACAAACATCAATGTCTACCTGAAAGCGGCGGCTAATTTCCTCAACGGCGGCAATGATGCCCGGATGCTCACAATCCGTCAACAAAATGCGATCGCCCGCCTGCCAGTCGATGCCCCAGAGTGGAATATTGCAGCCCACAGTGACATTTTCGGTCAGGGTAATAGCGTCAGCCGGCACTTGCAGTTCTTCCGCGAAGGTTTGCCGCATGACCGTGGCCGTTTGCAGAATCCACTCATAGATGTTGCCAGAAAATGGCCCCTCGGTTTGCACCCGGAGATGGGCTTGATAAATCGCCTCGATCGCCGCCTGAGGCATCGGCCCCTGACCGCCAAAATTGAAATAATGCTTGTGGGCCAACGCCGGAAACTGCTGCTGCCACGGCTGAGCCGGGTCGATGAGATCGGAAGAAGGGCGGGAAACCATAGTCCTGAGAGAAACTGGCCTTTCTACTGTATCAGGCGATTTTGAGCCGTCATCGCCGTCTTATATTAGGTCTCAGTGATCGGACTCCCGATACCATCTTAGTCATGCCGGGCTGTCGAGGAGCTGGGCAGCTAGATCAGTAGCCTGGTCTCAGAGAATCAAGATAATCCGTCTATGACGGCGGCAATCCCCCTGGATTAGGCACTCAACTTCACGCTGTCAACCCCCATAATGCTGTATAACTGTCAATAGATTACGGCTCAATATTCAGGTCAGCTTTTCATCCGTCCACGCTATTCACAAGAAAATAGTTGACGGTAATCAGCTGGGCAATTCTTCTCAAGATTCCATGATTTCAGCCTCTCTCAGTCACTCACCGCAGATGCGAATGCGACCCAATTGGGCCGTTCAAGTACTGGTGCAGCATGGGCTGAAGAATACGATGAGAATGCCTGATTTGATAGCCTGCCAGTTGCTCCCCTTTACCGGTTCCAGCGTTACCGTTGTCTGCTAGCTTCCCTCTACCACACCACGTTGTGTCTGGGGATGGCCACTCAACTCCCCCGACTACGCCACCGCGCTTAGACACTGCCAACGCTCCTCAAGAAAATACCCCCGCCCCTCAGCAGTGGATTACCGATCATCTGTTGCTGCAGTATCAGCGCTGTGCCCGACGCGCCTATTTGGATACCCACCGCGATCGCACCCAGGCTGATCCTCCCAGCGACTATTTGCAAAAAATCAAGCAAGACAGCGCTGAGCATCGGACGCTGGTTCTAGAAGATTATGACGGCTTTCAGCGGCCCCAGTATCGGCGGGGCGACTGGCGGGCGGGAGCGCAAGCCACGGTGGCCCTCATGGCTGCGGGAGCGGACTACATCGTCGGCGGGGTGCTGCTAGAAGCGGTGGAGCACGACACCTATCTCATCAGCTGCCCCGACATTTTGGTGAAGCAGGGCGGCTGGTCGCTCTGGGGCGACTGGCAATATGCCCCTGTGGATATCAAACTGGGCAAAAAGCCTAAGCTGGATTATCAGATCGTGGCTGCATTTCACGCCTCCGTGCTGGCGCACAGTCAAGGCAGTTGGCCCCACGAAAGTTGGCTAGCCCTGCGCGAGGGGCGCTATCACTCGGTGGATTTAGAGCAGCAGTTGCCCAAGTTTGACGAGGTACTGGCCGCCTGTCTGGCTGATCTCAAAGGCGCGATCGCGCCCGAAGTCTTTATTGCCCACAGTCGCTGTGACCTGTGCCAGTGGTTTAGCCAGTGCTATCAAACAGCGCGTGACGTATCACACCTGTCCTTGCTGCCTGGCGTCACGCCCGCCCGCTACACTCATCTCAAAGCGCAGAACTTAATGACGGTCGCCGATTTGGCCCGCGCTCAGCCGCGTCAGCTCGCGTATTTGCCAGGGTTTGGCGATGCCGTCGCAGCCCGACTGATTCATCAGGCGCAAGCGATGCTCTACGATCGCGCGATCGCCCGTCTACCGATCAAGACTCAACAGTTTGTGCTGTCGCCCCAAGACCTGCCCAGCGCCGACGTCGAACTGTATTTTGATATTGAAGCTGCCCCTGATGTTGATGTGATTTACCTGCATGGGGTGCTGGTGGTTGACCATGTTCATCAAACCGAGCAGTTTCATCCATTGCTGGCCGAAGCGACCGATCAAGAGCAGGATGCTTGGGAGCAGTTTTTAGACCTGGTGCTGCAATATCCCCAAGCACCGATCTATCACTTTTGCCCCTATGAAGCGCAAACGGCCCGCAAGCTGACGCGCCACTATGGCAGTCTGCCCCCAGATGAACTGCAGCGCCTGATTAATCGCTTTGTCGATATTCACTGGTGTGTGACGGAGTCGGTGACGCTACCGGTCGAAAGCTATGCCCTCAAACATATCGCTCGCTGGATGGGCTTTGAATGGCGGGACAGTGATGCGAATGGGGCGCAGTCGATCTGTTGGTATAACGAGTGGCTGACCAGCGGCGATCGCACCTACCTAGACGCCATCCTGCGTTACAACGAAGACGACTGCCGCGCCACCTATCATGTCAAACAGTGGCTGACGGAGTTTGCTCAACCTCACTGGCAAGCCAGCGCTGCGGCCTATCTCACTGCCTCTGCGTAACGCTGGGCGATCGCGCTGAAAAATATTTGACAAAGTGCCGTTTCGCAGACAAGATAGAGATCGTCCTTATTAAGGGCCTGTAGTTCAATTGGTTAGAGCACCGCCCTGTCACGGCGGAAGTTGCGGGTTCGAATCCCGTCAGGCCCGTTTTAGATAAAAAAACAACTTAGAGCATATTGAGACAAAAGGTTTCTCGTCCTCTTTTTGAAGCTCAATTCGGGACGAGCAAGCTTTGTAGTCGACTCTTTAAAGATCCTTATATTCAATAGTAGATCCAGTACATTCCAGAAGCATTGACTTGTAAGTTCTCAGCTACTGATGTTTTATCAAATGGTAATATGGCTCGCTGAGGCCATCTTCTATCTCGACGGCTTCAGCGAGCCATATTTGGTCAATCAGATCCGGTATAGCCTGCGATTTAATTGCCTCCTTAAAAACATCAAATCCGATATCTAAAAGACCACTGTATGGTTTTATAATAATCAACCGTAAGCAGCCTTCATAGTTTAGAAATTTCTTGGATGAGAGACGAAGTACTTTTTGAATCTTACGGGAAAGGGTTCTAAAATCTTTCTCAGTGAAAGAACTCTCTTTGGATGCAATTCTCGAACGAAATAGAATTCCGGCATCACGCTCTTCCCAAAGCTTATCATTCTCAGGCATTTTGCTAAAGTCCCACTTGAAAGGTTCTTCGCCATAAACCAAGGAACTACCCGTTTTGATTTCCTCGGAATACTTGAGTATCTCTTGAGTGATTTCTTCGATCGTTTTGTTAAGCAATCTTCGACTCATGGGCAGTTCATCTTCATTGGCATTAAATACGTAGATGTCATCAGAAAAAACATGGCTTATGCGTTCACCCATGAAATCGATAAAATAATGCCAAAGAGAGTGTCGATGAATATACTGCTCAGGCCAGAGAAGGTTTTTGCTCTCAATCACCATTTTTGACTCACCGTCTACGAGTAGAATTTCTGGCTGTGGGTTGGTTCGGTATTCTATCTCCGGGAAAGAGTGAAGTGTAAAATTTGTAGCATTTTCATTATTATATTGAGCCACAAAACTTTGAAGTGCACACCATTCTCTATATGGGCAAGAAGAATCAGGAGGAATACCTTGAAAGGAAAGACTTTTCATTTTGACAATGTTTTTATATATCTTAGACTTTGATGCTAGATTCTTTCCAAACAGCAATGAATTCCTGTTTCTTCCACTGCAGGGAAACCACGAAAGTTGATTTCGAGCATTTCGATAGATTATGGATGAGTAAATTAGCTTCTTGTGAAGAATAATAGGCAAAGCCTGATCTATCCAGAAGGCAGATCGCCGAACTGTTCGCGGTAGCGGGCGAGTTCGGCTTCGAGTTCGGCGCGGCGTTGGCGTTCTGCGGCTAATTCTGTTGCCAGTTCCTCAGGAATCAGCAGCTTTTCGCCCGTATCGAGACGGTAAAAACTGATAAGCGTCTCCTCAACCGCGAGCTGTAGCTGAAGTTGTTGACTGATGCCATTCGCGATCGCCACATACTCCTTACCCTGCAAGCGATAGCCTTCAAGCTTGTCGGCAATCCACTCGCCTTTGGGGTCAAACAGCCAATATTCTTGCACTTCCAGCTGAGCATAGAGGGTCTTTTTGAAAGACTGATCTTGCTCTTGAGTGCCTTGAGAGGTCATTTTAAATACGACAGCGGGAGTTTGACCTTCTTCCCAAATCTTGTAGTTGTCGCGCCCCCCGGGCTCGACATCAAAAATCACCATCACATCGGGCGCGACTCGCAGCTTCGGAAACCCCTGGGCATAGTAGAGAAATTGGTTGCTGAGCACCGTGGCTCGTTGCCCTGCCAAATACTGGTGTAGCACTTCCAGCGTGATCAGCATGGCGTAAAGATGGACAAAGGTCTCGGCTAAAGTCTCACCATCTGAGGCGGGGTAGAGAGAACTGGAGACCTGGGAAGATAAAGCCGTCATGATCATCCCTCATGCGCATACCTTAGTGTAGTCTCCCTAAACTTCACTAACCCGTCCCAACCACCTTGCCAGCTAGGTTACCTGGCGTAGCCACAACCGACGTCACCCCAACCTTAGACCGATACCCAGACCTAAGCAACGGTTTGCGCAATCCGTTCAAATGCCTTGAGATAGCGCATAAATATACTCATACCGATCACGATTACTCTTTGAGAAAAAGTCTCTAAGCGCTCATCAAGCACAATCATCGGCACTGAGCGAAAGGGGAAAATCAGATCGCCCACTAACCCCCCATAGAATCGCAGCGGGGTATAAGCACCTCGCTGCGAAGCCCCGGCCTCACTGATCAAATTGCGGTGGCCTCTAACCACGCGCCTGAGCTTTTTGTGAAGTTCTTGGATGCTGTCGCGAGCCGGATGATTGATGCAGACTTCGGGTGCATAAACCATCGCATATCCGGCAGCATAAACTTTTTGTCCCCAATGCAAATCCCCCCCAGATTTCAGCTCTGAATCGAATCCTCCAACATCATCGATCACCTTTCGGTAAGTAAATACATTAGCCGTCGCGCCATAGTGATCTTTTTCCAGAAACTGCTTTTGAGGAAAGGCAAAGAGTTGCTCATACAATTCGCAAGGGTTAGGGGCGTTAGGGTCACGATAGAAAAGACGAATATTACCGGCGACCAGACCACAGTTGGGAGTCGAAGCGAGGCGAGCCCCCCCTTTTTCGAGCCAGTCCGGCTCAGGGATACAATCAGCATCGGTGAATGCGATGATTTCGCCTCTGGCAATATCAAGACCAGCATTTCTAGCTGAATAAGAGCCAGGCTTAGGCTCAACAATCAAACTAGCTTTTGAGAACCGCTCAATTAATGGCTCTAAGTCGTCATCAGCATTGTTATTAACAACAATCACCTCATAGTCTTGACTAGCCAATGTTTGATGCTCTAACGCCTTTAGACATCGCTCAAGTTGTTCAGCATCACAATAGGTAGGCACAATGGCAGAAAATTTCATAGGGTTAGCACTCATCGGATTAATCGAAACGGCATGCATGCCCATGTATCATTTGAGCTCAGCATCATAATCTTTAATCTTCCTCTATACAGGGAATAAAAAAGCTGCGCATCTATAGAATCAATCTGCTCAATCGCAATTTTTCAACGATGAGCTTGAGCCTGATCCTCAACATTCTTTCCAGCGAGCGTTTAAGGTTTGAGCACCCCTCATCCCGTAAGAGAAGCGTACTAATAGGCTTGTACGTCTCTACAAGAAGATCCCAATCACTTCTCAAGCTCCTCAATAAAAGTAGCTAACACTCAGTATTACTGCTGAGTCATGCCCGAGCAACTTTACTGTTTCTTCACACAAGTCATCCACACCATGAAGAAATCGTGAGATCTATATCCTAACCACGATAAATGTTTAACACTAACTTTAATTGCGGATCAGGGTAATCACTTAAGTTTAATTTGCCGCCGAGGTGTTTCAAACCCAGGAATCTGACGAGCTAGGGAGCAGTAAATACGAGATAACTTCTGGCTTTATGAACGTCGCCAGATCTAGTGTTTCTAAAGATTAGAGTTGAGCTATTAGCAGCAAAAATATCACTCAAAACCTGTTCAAATGTTTGAATTATGTGAGTTTTGCCTCTCCCGTATCACTGTTTGAAAATGTGCCACCCACATTCAATATCAAGGATTTTCCGCATTCCTTTGATATTGTCCTACGTCAAGCCTAGGAGCTTAAAATTTTACTTCAGAAGTGGTGCTTAAGCTGCAGAGGCATTTCATTTCTGCTTACAATGATACCGCCAAATCAGTCTTGAGGATAAGTATCCCAAGAGAGCTGAACTTAAATAAAATCCCCAAAATAGACTATTCTCTATAGGGATTTTGTCATACTAAACCACCTGAAATGGGGGATGCTGTTCTCGACAAATTTGCGAGATATCCACGCAGATCGGAGAAGACACTGCTGATTTCTTCATTAACCTTTGATCTCCACAATGGAAAATATACAAATCAGACAGGATTTGTATACTCTCAAAAATAATTCTAAATTCTGAAAGTGTTGCGTGAAAGTGTTTGTACCGGCCATTGAAATTTTTGATATTACTCAACAAGGGAGTATTAAATAATGAAGCCGTTGGAACAATCAAATATAAAAAGCCGACAATATTTAGCCTTTCGTAAGGCGGTCTTGACATCACAGGCTCGTCAGATTATTGGGGAGCCCTCATCAGGTGAAGTTGTTGATTTCTTACGCCTACCTTTGCAACGTCTACCTCAGACAGAAGCTATCAATATGTTGTTAGACCGGTGTTTGAATCGCTCTTCAAATCGTATCTACTTTGTCAACGCCCATACTGTTGTTATGAGCAGAAAGGAGCACGCCCTAGAGGAAGCTCTCATCAGAGGTGACTTACTACTTCCCGATGGGAGTGGTGTGCTATGGAGTAGTCGCTTGCTTGGGAAACCCATCAAGTTCAACCTGAATGGAACTGACCTGATCCCGGCTTTGTGTAAGGAGGGTGCGCCTAAAGGTCTTTCGATTTACCTGTTGGGAGCTAAGCCTGGCGTCGCGGAGGAAGTTGCCCAAAATCTCAAGCAGGTGAATCCCGATCTGACCATTGCTGGGGTGCAGCATGGGTATTTTTCAGAGGAAAACTTAGAGGCGGTTTTGAACGATATCAGGCAGGCTCAGCCTCATCTTGTGTTGGTGGCAATGGGGGTTCCTCTTCAAGAATTGTGGATTGATCAACATGCTGATCAATTACCTGGTGTCACGTTGATGGGTGCTGGTGGATTGTTCGATTTTCTCGCTCACCGAGTTGTTCGAGCGCCCTCTCCGATTCGTCGACTGGGTCTAGAGTGGTGCTGGCGGCTCATTATGGAACCCAGCAGATTATGGCATCGATATACTGTGGGCATTGTTGCGTTCATCCACATCGTCCTTCGGGATTCTTTGCTCGCTTTCAAAAGGAAGCAGAATGTTGCGACCCAGCAATGATGCTAAAGATGGCTTGGCCACAAACAGCAAACTTCTGGATATTTGTGGCTGAGCCAATCCCTATACCTGTTTGGCATCTATCAGGTTCAGCAGAGTTCAGCGAAGCGTGATTGATTCAGCAGTTAAATCGCCGAACTGTTCACGGTAGCGGGCAAGTTCGGCGTCGAGTTCGGCGCGGCGTTGGCGGTCAGTCTCTAGCTGAGTCGGCGATGCCGCCAACGCCGTTGCCAGTTCCTCAGGAATCAGCAGCTTTTCGCCCGTGTCGAGGCGGTAGAAACTGATGAGCGTCTCTTCTACAGCGAGCCGGAGCTGAAGGCATTGGCTGATGCATCCGCGATCGCCACATACTCCTCACCCTGCAAGCGATAGCCTTCAAGCTTGTCGGCAATCCACTCGCCTTTGGGGTCAAACAGCCAATATTCTTGTACTTCCAGCTGAGCATAGAGGGTCTTTTTGAACGACTGATCTTGCGCTTGAGTGCCTTGAGAGGTCATTTCAAATACGACAGCGGGAGTTTGACCTTCTTCCTAAATCTTGTAGTTGTCGCGCCCCCGGCTCGACATCAAAAATCACCATCACATCGGGCGCGACTCGCAGCTTCGAACCCCCTGGGCATAGTAGAGAAATTGGTGACTGAGCACCGTGGCTCGTTGCCCTGCCAAATACTGGCGTAGCACTTCCAGCGCGGTCAGCATGGCGTCAAAATGGACAAAGATCTCGGCCATAGGCTCACTGTCTGATAGGGGGTAGAGGGAATTAGAGATCTGAGAAGATAGAGTCGCCATGGTCATCCCTCCTGCGCAGACCTGAGTGTAATCTTCCTGACCTCAACTGCCAGTGAACGTCACCGCTGACAGCATCAATCAGTGGCGCGTTCGGAGTGACATTGAGCGAGGCATTCAATCAACGATTTTAATTTTGAGCAGGACTGACATGCATCGATCGCCCTTGGGAATGGGTCTCAAAGCAAATCACAAAAGAACTCAGACTTGAGGAAAACCTTTGGGAATTTGGGGTAGGAGATCGCCCCAAAACATCCTTGAGATCATGCCAAATGTCGCCCACCAACCTGCGCCACAGCAGTAAAAATTAGGACAAGCCCCCCACAGTTCGCTATGGTGTAGGTAGGAACTTAATTTTCTGCAAGGGCGTCAAAGAGTCTCGAAGCCCTAGGGGATAGCGCGTGTCCCTAGATTTTTGTAGGTCAGCAGCTGGATTGCAGAAAGAGTTACTCGGCGATTTTTTCGGCTAGTAGCCGTTGTGCTTTCAACATTTTTTGAAGTATCGCCTGCTTAACTGCAGCCAACGCGCTGTCAGTTTTTGGCACCCAATTTTCCCATCGATCGCTCAGAGGAGTTACGCCGTCATGCCCACACCCCCATCATCCCCGTCTCCCCACCCCATACGTCCCCGCAAACGACGCATGGTGACCTATGGCGTGCTCACCCTGCTCAGCACGGGGGCTTTGGTACTGCTCAACCAAACCTCACCCTCTGAAGCGAGCTTGGCCGATTGGCTGCGGACTGAACCACCCGCCATCGCTCAAGTATTGCCTGGTGCGACCGGTGCGTCCTCAAGTAACTTCATTGCGGATGCAGTCGAGCGGGTGGGGCCGTCAGTGGTGCGCATTGATGCATCGCGTCGGGTGGTGCAGCGATCGCCACGCATTTTTGATGACCCTTTTTTTCGTGAGTTTTTTGGCGATCGCGACCTGCCCACCGAGCCTAGAACGCGAGTGGAACAGGGCACCGGGTCGGGGTTCATCATTGACGCTGCCGGCTTGATTATTACCAATGCTCACGTGGTGGAAGGGGCCGATCGGGTCTTAGTGACGCTCAAAGATGGTCGCGAGTTTGCGGGCGAAGTGCTGGGCGAAGACCCCCTCACCGATGTGGCCGTGATTCGGGTCGAAGCGTCAGAGCTACCTGTCGCCGCCCTCGGCGATTCGGAACAATTGCGACCGGGGGAATGGGCGATCGCGATCGGCAATCCGCTGGGGCTCGATAACACTGTCACCGCAGGTATCATCAGTGCCACGGGGCGCTCCAGTTCCCAGATTCGCGTGCCCGACAAGCGGGTGCGGTTCATTCAAACCGATGCGGCAATTAATCCTGGCAACTCCGGCGGCCCCTTGCTGAACGAACGCGGTCAAGTGATTGGCGTCAACACGGCGATTATCGGTGGTGCCCAAGGGCTGGGATTTGCGATTCCCATCAATACGGCACAGGAAATTGCTCAAGAGCTGATTGCCACCGGACGGGTGGAGCATCCTTACATTGGCATCCAGATGCGATCGTTGACGCCTGCCGTGCGCGAAATCGTGAACGCCGAATCTTCCAGCAACCGCCAGATCGTGGTGGATAGTGGCGTACTGATTCTGGGCGTACAGCAAAACTCACCGGCGGCCCGAGCCGGTCTGCAGCCCGGTGATGTGATTACGACCCTGGCAGGCCGCAGCATTGAATCGGCTGAAACGGTGCAACAAATCGTTCAAGAAACCGAGATTGGTGAGTCTTTGACTCTCGGGCTCGATCGCTACGGGCAGCGAGTTGAGCTGGCCTTGAGCCCCGCCGCACTACCGGTTCGTTAGGACAATTACGCAGAAAGAGCATCCCAATCGCTGTCGGGGTTTGGCAGAACCAGACCCTGATGGAAAACGTGACAGGGCTGGGCCACGTCTCGCATCATCCCAATGCTCAGCGATGGCACGCCTCCTGCCGCCGATTCTAAAAACAGCAGTCGGGGTATGCATTTAAATAAGGAGATTTCCGAGAAAGAATATATCGGTACTGTAAAGGCGGGTTTGGCTAGAAACCTTGATGCCAGAACGATCAAGCATCCACAAAACCCGCCCCTACGGGTATCGTCTTGACTGCAAATTTCCTAACCACTCCGAATGGACAATGTTCGGTAAGGGGTTGAGAATGCCAAACCCCTGAGATCGGGACGCTATGTTTGGGCTCTTCCCCTAGCTGCAGCGTTAGGGATCTAGAATTGTCGTACGGTTTCGAAGAACGGGTCTCAATCGATGTGGAAAAAGCAGCTCTCCGTTTTGACCTTGGGCGATCCCCGCTTGCGGCTAAGGGCCGAGCCGGTAGTCACCCTTGATCGAGATCTGCAGACCCTGATCAAAAATCTGATTTGGACAGCGGAAAAAACAAACGGGGTCGGCATCGCGGCGCCGCAAGTCGGTGTCGCCAAACAACTCTTCATCGTGGCGTCGCGTCCCAATCTGCGCTATCCCCAAGCACCCACCATGACCCCCACTGCCATGATCAATCCTCGTATCGTGGCTCACTCCGACGATCTGGTGACCGATTGGGAAGGCTGCCTGAGCGTGCCCGACCAGCGCGGCCAGGTGGAGCGTTGGCAGGAAATCGAAGTGGAATATGGCGATTGCCACGGCCAGATCAAACGTCAGGTCTTCACCGACTTTGTAGCCCGCATTTTTCAGCACGAACTGGATCATCTGCAGGGCACTGTGTTTGTCGATCACGTCGCTGATCCCACCACGCTGCTCACCGAACAGGCCTACTTCGACCAGCTCGACTCGATGCCCGCGATCGCCCCAGATCGCAGTGAGCCATATTCCCCAGCGTCCGATCTTTAAAACTTGAACTCCGAATTCCGAACTCCGAACTCCGAACTCTCAACTCGTTCTCGCCGCTCGCATTGCTGCGCGATCGCCCCTGCTGTATGGTGAGTGAGGATTTTGGGCTCATTGAGGCAGCAGTTATGGCATGGCAGCGTCCCGACGGTCGGCAAGCAGATGAACTCCGACCCGTCTCATTTGAACTCGACTTTACCCGCTTTGCGGCGGGATCAGTGCTGACGCGGTGTGGCAATACCCAAGTGCTGTGCACAGTCTCGATCGAAGAAGGCGTGCCGCCGTTTCTGCGGAATTCCGGCCGGGGTTGGCTCACAGCTGAATATCGGATGCTGCCAGGGGCGACTCCTGAGCGCCAGCGACGAGAACTGATGAAGCTATCGGGCCGCACCCAAGAGATTCAGCGGTTGATTGGTCGCAGTCTACGATCGACCTTAGATTTTGAGGCCTTAGGCGAACGAACGATCACGGTAGATGCCGATGTGCTGCAGGCCGACGCGGGCACCCGCACCACCTCCATCACGGGCGGCTATGTAGCCCTCAAACACGCGCTGCAGAAGCTGGTCGATCAGCAGGTTCTACTCACGCTGCCCTTAGCCCATGAAGTCGCAGCGATTTCGGTCGGCATTGTGGAAGGGCAAGCCCTGCTAGATCTGAAATATGAAGAAGATGTGGCCGCCGCAGTCGATTGCAACGTCGTGTTGAACGGCAACTTAGACATTATTGAAGTGCAGGGGACTGCCGAGGAAGGCAGCTATTCGCGATCGCAGCTCAATCAGCTGTTAGACCTCGCCGAAACCGGTATCCAAGAACTGAAAGTGCGGCAGCCACAAGTCTTGCCATACAAGCTCTGTCATGGAATCCTTACATAGAGATCAAACAGGTGATAACGCGCCTGCATGTCAGCCCCGTTCAGGAACTCCGTAAACGTTGAGCTGTCGGGAAATTGAGCCCCTGATCGAAAGCGATTCTATAGATACGGGACATCTATCGTGGTGCCAGATTAATCTCGTACTATAGTGAAAGTCCTAACGAATTTTTGTGCTCTGTGGGAACTTTATCAAGCTCAAATTTCCCCAGAATTTAACCCTCGGCTGCGCGCCTTTCTTTAAAAATTCATCCTCAAAATTCATGACATCTTCTGTTACTGCTCAGGATAAAGTTACAACTCAGCGGGCCACCGGTGGATTTGCCCTCATTGACAGCCTGCAACGTCATGGCGTGCGTCATATTTTTGGCTATCCCGGTGGGGCAATTTTGCCCATTTACGATGAGCTGTATAAAGCCGAGCAGCGCGGCGGCATTGGTCATATCTTGGTACGCCACGAGCAAGGGGCCGCCCATGCCGCGGATGGGTATGCCCGAGCCACCGGAGAAGTCGGCGTGTGCTTTGGCACCTCCGGCCCTGGGGCAACTAACCTGGTGACCGGCATTGCTACCGCCGCGATGGACTCAATTCCCCTGGTGGTGATTACGGGGCAAGTGGCTCGAGCGGCGATTGGTACGGATGCGTTCCAAGAGACCGATATTTTTGGCATCACGCTGCCCATTGTCAAACATTCCTATGTGGTGCGATCGGTCGATGATATGGCGCGGATCGTGGCCGAGGCCTTCTTCATTGCCCAAACAGGGCGACCGGGGCCGGTTTTGATCGATGTGCCGAAGGATGTCGGGCTCGAAGAGTTTGACTACATCCCGGTGGAGCCGGGCGATGTGCAGTTGCCGGGCTACAAGCCCACGGTGAAGGGCAACCCGCGCCAGATCGATCACGCTATTCGCCTATTGCGCGTCGCGAAGCAGCCCCTGTTGTATGTCGGGGGTGGGGCGATTACCGCCGGAGCCCATGCCGAAATTCAAGCTCTCGCAGAATACTTCTCGATTCCGGTGACAACGACGCTGATGGGCAAAGGTGCGTTTGATGAGCACCATCCCCTGGCGGTCGGCATGTTGGGCATGCATGGCACCGCCTACGCCAACTTTGCCGTGAGTGAATGCGATTTGCTGATTGCCGTGGGAGCCCGCTTTGACGATCGCGTTACGGGCAAGCTCGACGAATTTGCTTCGCGTGCCAAGGTCATTCACATTGACATCGACCCCGCCGAGGTGGGCAAAAATCGGATTCCCAATGTGCCGATTGTGGGAGACGTGCGTCAGGTGTTGCAGCGACTACTGCAGCGATTAGATGAGATCGACAAGCCCGCCGATGCCGATAAAACGTTGGCTTGGCGCGATCGCATTCGGCGCTGGCGTGATGATTATCCGCTCGTGGTGCCGACCTATGACGAGACCATCGCTCCGCAGGAAGTCATCGTGGAGCTGTGCCGTCAAGCGCCCCAAGCGTTTTACACCACCGACGTCGGACAGCACCAAATGCGGGCCGCTCAGTTCCTCAAAAATGGCCCCCGTCGTTGGGTTTCCAGCGCCGGACTTGGCACGATGGGCTTTGGCCTGCCCGCCGCCATGGGAGTCCAGGTGGCTCGTCCCGATGATGTCACTATCTGCATCAGCGGCGACGCCAGCTTTCAAATGAATCCCCAAGAGTTAGGCACTCTGGCCCAATACGACATCAAAGTCAAAACGGTCATCATCAATAATGGCTGGCAGGGCATGGTGCGTCAGTGGCAGCAGTCGTTTTATGGCGAGCGTTACTCCTCCTCGAACATGCAGGTGGGCATGCCTGACTTTGAACTTTTGGCCAATGCCTATGGCGTCAAGGGCATGATCGTGAATCATCCGTCTGAGCTGGCAGAGGCGATCGCCACCATGCTGGCCCACGATGGCCCGGTGCTGATGGATGTGCGGGTGCGCCGGGATGAAAACTGTTATCCCATGGTGGCTCCTGGCAAGAGCAACGCACAGATGATTGGCCTGCCACCGCAAAAATCACCCGCTCACCAAACGATTGAGCTGATGTATTGCAGCAGCTGTGGGGCCAAAAATCCGTCGAGTCACGCGTTTTGTCCCGAGTGTGGCACTAAGCTTTAAGGCGCTAGTAGACTGCGGCGTTCTTTCATCCCCCCTGAGCGATGGCTAGAGAGCAGGGCGGCAGTGGTGCCAAGGAATTGGCCTGGTCGGGTGACGTCTACCGTCGATTACTCGGCTCATGCCGGACTGAGAAATCGGGCTCAACCCGCGATCGCCGACCAGACATAACGCTGCTGAGACGATAGCAGGCTCCTGACAGGGGTTGGTTTGACGTCCCCGCTAAAATTAGGTGCCAATCTGCCTGATTAGGCGCAAATTTGAGGGCGTAGGCGATCTGGGCTGGCATGGGTATTCTCAAGCGCCAGCGCCGAACCGCTCCGATCAGGCCCGCCACAGTGACATTCGAGATCGCCACCAGATCGCTAATTTTGCTCGCAGGGGTTGCAAATTGAGGCACTTGAGTTATTTTATGGGAGCGAGTTTCAGCGATTAGCCCTGACGTGTAGAAAATACTTGCTGAGTCCCCAGCAGCACGATACTATGGCGCTTAATCTAGCGGGATGCTGTCATCGGCACGGGACAGCGGGGAGACGATAAATGGGTGTGATTCAGGAGTGAATTGATGTCTGCAGCTTTAAGATCTCAAGAAGTGGAGCTTCGGTCTTCAACGTCTCCAATGCGTTCACTGAGCCGACGTCGACTCACCGTGTTGCCCACTTCGCCACCAGCTGCCCCCGTGGCTTTCCCGTCTCCTCGGCAGCGCGATCGCCCCACTTGGCTAAAGGTATTGATTGCCGGTCAGCGCGTTTCGCTAGTCGCCACGGCCTTAGGGGTGGCGGGGGCGTTATCGGCCTACGCTTTGACCGTTAACACTCACCGTCGGCTCACCACCGCCACCGTCCACCTGGAGCGGCTGCAGGATCAGCAGCAGCAGTTGACCACCGCCAATGCCGTGTTTAAAAACCATCTTGCCCAAGCAGCGCGGACAGCGATGAATAGTGGCAGCCTACATCCTCGGGACGTCATTTTTCTAGAAGCAGCGCCGACTCCAAGTTCAACGGCTGCTCCATCACCGCCGCCAGCGGAATCCTTTGCCGCTGATCAGCGTTTTTTCCCCAAGGGCTACTAGGCCATTTGTTATTGAGGTTTTTTGATGGGGCGCTCTTACCCTTCTATTCGTCAGCGGTCTGGCCGTCCGCGATCGCCGCGATCAGCGGGCAGGAATCATCCGTCAGCCACAACGCGCAGACGCCCCAACCAGCAAGCTTCCTTGGCCCGACGCATTGCCCTGATCTGGGCCTTGCTCCTCGTGGTTGCCCTGGGGCTCGCCGGACGGTTAGCCTACTTGCAGCTCGTGCAAGGTGACGCCCTACAGGCCGTCGCCCGCAATCAGCAGGCCCGCGGACTTGATCCGGCCGTGGCCCGTCGCTCCATTGTCGATAACCAGGGCACGCCCTTGGCGGTCGATCGCCTGGTCTACACCCTCTATGGTCATCCGGCCCTGTTTCGTCAGCCGATCGGGGTCGTTGCCAATACGTTGAGTCCGCTCTTAGAGATGCCGCCAGGGGCGTTAGCCGAGCAGCTCAAAAGCCAAGCGACCGGGGTCAGGCTGGTCGACGGCCTGTCCGAGGAGAATGCTCAGCGCATCAAACGCTTACGCCTGGATGGCCTGGAACTGATTCCGACCCAACAGCGGTTTTACCCCCAGCAGGATCTGTTTTCACAGATTGTCGGCTTCATTGATTTAGATGGCGAGGCCCAAACCGGTTTAGAAGCAACGTATCAAGAGCGTCTAACCTTGCCCATCGCCGAAGTGCCAACCGTGCTAGGGCCCGCGCTGCCCGTCGCTAACCTACCCCAGGCCGACTCCTCACAACAACTCAAGCTGACCCTCGATAGTCGGTTGCAGCGGGTTGCCCAAGAAGCCCTGCGGCAAACCATGCGGCAGTTTGGGGCGAAACGGGGCACCGTGATGGTGATGGATGTGCACACGGGGGCCATGCGAGCCTTTGCGGTGGAGCCCACCTTTGATCCCAATCGCTACTTTGATGCCGATCTCGCCTGGCTCAAAAATTGGGCCGTGACGGATCTCTACGAACCGGGGTCAACCTTCAAACCCATCAACGTGGCGATCGCCCTCGAAGCGGGCGCGGTCACCGCCGCCGATACGGTTTATGATGACGGGCAAATTCGCTTTGATGAATGGATTATTCAAAACTCTGACTATGAGGCAACAGGCCGCATCGGCACCCTGACGCTGACCGAAGTGTTGAAATATTCCAGCAATGTCGGCATGGTGCGGCTGATGGATCAGCTCCCGGCCTCGGAGTTTTACGCCTGGTTAGAAAAGCTAGAGCTCAACCAGCCCACCGGCATCAGCCTACCCGCTGAAAATATACCACTGCTCAAAGATCGCGACCAGTTTGTCAATAGCTGGGTCGCTGCGGCAACCGCCGCCTTTGGCCAAGGTCTCGTCCTCACCCCGATTAAGTTGTTGCAGCTGCAGGCGGCGATCGCCAATGGCGGTCAGCTCGTCACGCCCACCGTCATTGAAGGGGTAGTCGATGACCTCGGCAACCTCACCTGGCAGCCCGATACCCCGGCTCCCAAATCGGTTTTTTCACCCGAGACCAGCGCCACCGTGCTGGACATGATGGAAGCCGTCGTGGCGGATGGCACCGGCAAACCTGCTCAAATACCGGGCTATCGCATTGCTGGCAAAACCGGCACCGCGCAGAAGGTCACAGATGCGGGCGTCTATGGGACCGGTCGAATCACCAGCTTTATCGGTCTGCTGCCGGTGGAAGCCCCGCGCTATGCCGTCCTCGCCGTGATTGACGAACCCGCTGGCGAAGATGCCTACGGCTCTACCGTAGCGGCACCGCTGGTCAAAACCGTGATGGAATCCCTCGTCGTTTTGGAAGGGATTCCCCCCTCGTCGCCTCAGGCCTTAGGTAACGTGCTGTCGCCAGCTCCAGCGGAAACCGCTCAGTAGGAATTTCAGCGGGTGTTGAGTTCTCAATTCTGGCTGAGGAGCAGCGGGGGAAGGAGGCCAGGGGCAAGCTGCAGAGCGGTGATTTTGAGCATTGGCATGGCGGGTAGATACAGCAAAAGCAGAATGCGGAATGAAGAAGTCGGAAGTCAGAATTTAAAAGCCTATTTGATGGTGATTTCAGGAATTTGAGGTGACCTGATCAAACTGCGGCTTGCTATAGCGGCAACCAGTTCGCCGGTCAGCATGGTGACCCATGTGGGCCATATCCCAGCACAGCGTCATCAGCCCAGATTCAAGACGACTCTAGTTGAAACGCGTTTTCGATGTACTCCACCAGGGCCAAGGTTGGCTCTGCAGTGGCGGTTTGGGTGCCCAAAGCTTTAGTCACCGGTCTCTGAGCAACGAACGCGACATCAAACCGACAGGGTGAGTCGCTGTGTTCGGGATGTTCTAATAAAAACTGCTGGGCCGTGCGCCAAAGTTTCTGCTGTTTTTGGTGGGTAATCGCTAAACGCCCGCCCTGATCGAGGCTGCGTCGCCGCCGCGTCTTGACTTCCACAAACGCCAGGCTTCTCTCTGGGGAGGGCGATCGCGCCACGATGTCGAGTTCGCCCCAGCGGCAGTGCCACTGCTGCACCACAATGCTCCAGCCCTGTTGCTGTAGCCAATCAGCAACCAGCGCTTCGCCGCGATCGCCCAACTGTTTTCGGGGGCCTTGAGCCATGGCATCCTGTTCGTTCGTTCAGAGGGGGCAGGCGGTTGCGGGCAAGGTCTTGCCCCTCAGCTATCAACGCCGACCCAGGGGAGTCGGGCGAGATCTTCAAACGTGGTCTGCCGCTCTTTTTCCAGTTCGGCAATGCGACGCTTCTCAGCATAGATCTGATTTTGGTAGTAGGTCTGCTGATCCGCAGATTGGGCATTGTCGCCCTCGCTCCAGAGCTGTAAGAAATGGCGGTAGCGTTTTTCGCAGAGGGTTTGCTCTAGGCAGGCGGCAGCGGCCCGAATCACCAACGGTGCCCGCAAGACATCACGATGGGTCTTTTCGTCTAGATAAAAGAGGTGTTGGGTTTGGGCCAGGGCGGCGGATTCGGCAGTGCGATCGCGCAGCCAGCCAATCAGCTCGTCGGGTTGAGCATTGCGCTGCGCTCGCAGGGTTTGCCACAGCGATCGATGGTGGGAAAAGCTAAACTGCAGGTCGCGATTTTCGAGCAGGTCGAGCACCTCAGCCCGGTGCTCAGCACTGTGGATAAACACGCGCAGCAGGGCCGCTTCCGCTGCTTCGAGGGTACTGGTTTGGGTAAACGCCAGACTGGGACGGGGGCCTGAGCCCTGGGGCGATCGCCGCTGACGGCGCACCTGCACCATCAAGTTTTCGGCCAGCAGGGGCACCAACCGGCCATCGCCATTGCTAAAGAGCTCGGCACACTGGCGCACATAGTGAGTGCGCGTGTCGGCGTTGGCGATTTCGCTGAGCAGCGCCACAATGTCTTGGGAAGAATGCTGAAACTGATCCGCCTGGGAAAGATCGCGCCCCTGCACAATCTGCTGAATCTGCCAGTCAATCCACAGGGGGGCGGTGTCTAAGAGCCCGTAGTAGGCCTCGATGGGATAGTTTTGCAGATACTCGTCGGGGTCTTTGCCATCAGGAATGTTCAGCACCCGCAGCTGCACGTCACCTCGGTAGGCCATCGCCTCGACCTCACCAATAGCCCGCTGGGCGGCTTTGACCCCAGCAGCATCGGCGTCAAAGTTGAGGATGACCTGCTTCGATTCGGTGTAGCGCAACAGCTGTCGCACCTGGTTAGCGTTAAAGGCCGTCCCCAAGGAGGCCACCGCCGTCTCGCTGCCCGCCGCATGGAGGGCGATAACATCAAAATAGCCTTCCACCACCACCGCCCGATCTTCTTTGGCAATGGCAGCACGGGCCTTGTCGAGGCCGTAGAGCGTTTGACCCTTATCAAACAGCTCCGTGTCGGGAGAGTTGAGATATTTGGGCTGGTCTTCGTCGGAGAGCGCCCGGCCCCCAAAGCCAATCACCCGGCCGCGAATATCATGGATGGGAATCATCAGGCGATCGCGGAACCGATCGTAATAACCGCTCCCCGACGTGCGCGGCACAATCAAGCCGGCCTGTTCGACCAGCGCTACCGGGTACTTTTTTTGATCAACCAGGTAGCCATAGAGGGTTTGCCAGCCGCCCGGCGCATATCCCAGCTGAAATCGCTGAATTGTTTCATCCACCAGCCCCCGCTTCGCCGTCAGATAGGTCAGCGCCGGTGCCCCATCTGGCTGCCGCAGCGCATGCTCATAGAAGCTGGTGGTCACCGCCAAAATTTCATACAGCTGTTCACGCAGGGTCAGCTGTCGCTGCAGCTCTTGGCGTTTTTCGGGTTCGAGGGTTTTGACCGGCACCTGATAGCGCTTCGCCAGATCCAGCACCACATCTGAAAACGATCGCTGCCCCAACTCCATCAAAAACTTGTAGGCATTCCCCCCGGCCCCACAGGAAAAACAATAGTAAAACTGCTTGCTGGGACTGACGCTAAAGCTGGGAGACTTGTCATCGTGAAAGGGACAAAGCCCCACGTAGTCTTTGCCCTGTTTTTTGAGCACTACCTGCTCAGAGACAATATCAACGATGTCGGCGCGGTCGCGCACCGCCGCGATCGTATCGGGATGAAGACGGGGGGTAGGCATGGAGGTAGGGGGCAAAAACACCAGGGACAGTGTTTAATATCATAGCCAACCGCTAGCCTTAGAGTCTCTCCTTTAAAGACCTGTAAACAATCCTGACTGGGAGCGATCGGCAGATAGCGGGGCTCCACGAGACCTATCGGGTCGGCGAATCATCCCCATTCCCGGTGAGCAGACTTTCGAAACACCGGCAATAAGAGGAGTCGGGAAGCAGAGGGACCAGGAAGCAGAGAGACCGGGGAGCAGATTTGGAGTCTAGTTTTAGAGAATCGGATTAGGGCATCTGTATTATAGGCAAAAGCCAGACCTCTGCCCGGCAAATCCCCTGGCCGAGAGGGGATTGCCATATAGCAGCGGCAAACCAAGTGAGGGCACTCTGAATCGACTGGAAGGCAGGGGAGGGGTAGGCCAAGGGAGAAACAATCTTCAATAAGTCCTGTCCTGACTAAGCCTTCAAGGGCACCCTATCGCCAGTGAAAAGACGGTGACAGTCAAGGAAATTATCCTGGCCTAGAACGTCGGTACAGAAATCCGATTTCTAGAACAACAAGGAACTCGTTCCATCATTACCTGACACGAGAAACCGGGTTTCTTGCAATATTGTACCGGTGCTCTATCACAATCCGCAGTTTGATCAGGTCAACCCAAATAGCTGAAATCACTATCCAGTAAGGTTCCCAATTCCGAACTCCGACTTCTGAATTCCGACTTCTGTAATAGTAATCTACGGCAGCAGTCAGACGACCCTTCCGGTTTCTCTGCCCCCTTGCCCCCACGGCTCCTTAGCCATCGGCAATGGTCGGTTAATCACACCGTAGTCTGCTAGGGTCTCTACCGGCGGTCTGCTCCCCTTAAGGCGGCGTCAAAAATGCCAAATAGTCATCCAACGTGGGTGACTGGACGACCCCAGTTGCCACCGAGAGCCGATTACCATCGGTCACGGGCAGGCGACGCACGCCAAACTGCGGGTTGTGGTAGAGCGTGAGCGTGCGGCCATAGGCATTCGCCAGCTTCACTTGCATCGGCGTCGCAAAAAAGGGCTGACTGTCGATCAGTTCCCGTAGGGCCATCAGATCCGGCGCTTGGAGGGCCGTCACGACCTGATGCATCTCGCGAGCCGTCTCGGCTTGCATCACAGGTGGCTGGGTCGCATCAGAATCCGGCTCCATCAGAATTTTCAGGGTTTGTTGCAGGGCCTGGCCATCTTGAAACGGCCAGGTGACTAAGTAGGCGATCGCGGCCAGGGTCAGGATATCCTCAACCACGAATGTGAATTGGGTATGCCGATGGGTGAGTTCAATATTCGGGGGGCGCGATAAAACGTGACTGACTTGTCCTAGGCGCTCAAAGATGGTCGCGAGAGCGGCTTGGGCAGCTAAGGTCATCACCTGATCAACAATGCCCGTGACCTGGGGCGGGCGCTGATTTAAAAACGTGTGCAGGTCGGCTCCCGTATTGAAATAGCGCCGCTGAGATTGATCGCCCAGAGGGCTCAGATCCACCCATTCGCAAATGATTTCTGTGGTTTGAATGTCATAGGCGATCGCACCGTGCATCTGCGCCCCAGTCAAAGTCGCACCGGAGAGATCGGAACCCACACAGCGCAGCCCCCGCAGGTTCGTGCGGGTCAAATCCGCATGCACCAGGGTCGTGTTGGCCAGCGTGGCCCCTTCCAACTGGGCTCCACCGAGATCCGCCCCGCTCAGTTTTGCGTCGGTGAGATCAGCCTCCTGCAAATTGGCGCCACTGAGGTTGGCCCATCGCAGGTTCGCCCCCCGCAGATTCGCCCCGCTGAGATCGGCAGCGCGCAGGTTGGCGTGACGCAGTTCGGCCATCATCAGCGCCGCCCCGCTGAGCGTCGCCCCCTCAAGGTTGGCCGAGTTCGCCTGCACATTACTCAGATTCGCGCCTAAAAAGTTAGCATGGCGGCCGCTGCAACGCGTGAGAATCGCCCCATTGAGGTTGGCCCACCGCAGCCGCACCTCCCGCAGATCGGCCTCTTGCAAATTAGCCTCCGTCAAATTGGCGTTACTTAGATCAGCTCGCAACAGCTCTGATCGCACCAGCGACGCCTGCGAGAGATCAGCGCCGACCAGCACCGCTCGGATCAGGTTAGTCACATTGAGCTGAGCCCGCTGCAGTTGAGCCTGACTCAAATTCGCCCCGCTGAGACGACTCACGTTGAGTACTGCCTGGCGCAGGTCACTATGGCTCAGATTCGTCGTGCTGAAGTTGACGATGCTGAGGTTGGCACCTCGCAAAATGATGTGGGGTAGCTTAGCGCCGGAAAGGCTACATTCATTGAGCCTGATGCCAGAAAAGTCGCGCTCCCCTTGGGCATATCGTTGGAGAAGCTGGGCTCCGGTATCAGAGGGGGGTAATAAATTCATCGGCAACGTGACCAAGGAGCAACAGGAACAAAAACAAATGGCACGTCAGGCAGACGGCCCACAGGGCAACAACTCAGTATATCGATGCCGGACTGCAATGATCCGTTATGCGCCCCCCGGCTCAAGCTCGAATGCGGGGTGATCAGGCTCCGGCATCAGGCTCTCGACCCAAAACCTGACCGCAGTGCCACCATCCATCGCCTCGTTGACAGTCATCGCCGGCGATGACTGTCATAAAAACGGAATCACTGGCGCATGAGGCTACGCTCATCGCCCCCGTCATCAGGTACGGTTTTGGTCAGACACCTCCTCAACGTTTACAGCAAGGGCACTATGAAGATTGGCATCGTGGGTCTGGGCCTGATTGGCGGCTCGCTGGGACTCGACTTTAGGCGCTTAGGTCATGAGGTACTGGGGGTGGCCCGACGAGCGGCCACCGGCGATGCCGCGATCGCCTGCGGGGCAGTTGATCACGCCTCCACCGATCTCAAAAGCCTGAACGCCACAGACATTGTGTTTCTCTGTACCCCCATTCACGTGATTGAAGCGATCGCGATCGACCTGGTACCGCATCTGTTACCCCACACCATCTTGACCGACGTGGGCTCGGTGAAAGGGGCGATCGTCGACGCCGTGACGCCCCATTGGCCCAACTTTGTGGGCGGGCATCCGATGGCGGGCAAAACCGAGGTCGGCATTGCGGTGGCCGAACCAAACCTGTTTGCCCAGCGGGCCTATGTGATCACGCCGGTGGCAGCGACGCCCCCCGCAGCGGTGACAGTCTTGACGGAGCTGGCCACGGCCTTACAGGCTCAGGTGTTGATCTGTACGCCCGACCAGCATGACCGCGCCGTCGCCTGGATCTCGCATTTGCCGGTCATGATCAGCGGCAGCTTAATTCAGGCCTGTCTGCATGAGCCCGATGCTGACATCCGACAGCTCGCCGAAAACTTGGCCAGTTCAGGCTTTTGCGATACCAGTCGGGTGGGGGGTGGCCACCCCGAGTTGGGGCTAATGATGGCCCGCTACAACCGCGACGAAGTGCTGCGATCGCTGCAGGCCTATCAGCAAGAGATTCAACAGCTCACGACCTTAGTAGCCACTGACCAATGGGAGGCGATCGCGGCTCGCCTCGCCGAAAATCACCAGGCCCGACCGCGCTTCATTCAATCAGCACCGGGGCCTGATACAGCAGCGCCGTAAAGGTCACCGTTGCCCCCAACCCCTCACCCATACTGATAAACTGCACGACGCCGCCCATCGCTTCAATTAGCCGCTGCGAAATCGCCAAGCCGAGGCCGGTGCCCCCATACTGCCGCGTCCGTTCGCCATCGACTTGGCTAAAGGTTTGAAACAGCCGATCTTGCTTTTCGAGGGAAACGCCAATGCCCGTGTCAGCAACACTGACCTTGACGGTGCCAGGCCACTCTTGCCCCTGAAACTCGACCTTCTGAGATTTGATTTCGGCACTAATGGTAATGCCGCCTTCATGGGTAAATTTGATCGCGTTGCCGACCAAATTCAACATCACCTGCAGCAGGCGCTGATAGTTACCGTTGATGACAATCTGATCGTGGGTTGAGGGCTGATTCATCTCAAACTGGAGCTGTTTGCGCTCGGCCTGGGGTCGCGTGAAGTTCTCAACGTCCGCAAACAGCTCACTCAGATTGAGCGGTGACATGTCGATCTGCATCTTGCCCGCTTCGATCTTGGCAATGTCCAAGACATCGTTAATCAAATTGAGCAGGTGCAGCGCCGACTTGTGGGCCTCTTGCAAAAACTCATCTTGTTCTTCGGGGTCGTCGGCCATGCCGTCCAAAATCAAGCGCAAAAAGCCAATCATGCCGTTGAGCGGGGTGCGCAGCTCATGGGAGGTGTTGGCCAAAAATTCACTTTTCAGACGCGAGGCGGCTTCGGCCTGTTGGCGAGCTTCTTCCAACTCATTATGCTTTTGCCGGAGCCGTTGGTTGGCCGCCTGCAGCTCGTCTGTCAGCCCTTGAGCATCGCGAAACAAATGACCGTGGGCGATCGCGGTGCCCACCTGATCGGCCATCGACTGCAGCAGCGATCGCTCCAGCCCAGGCCAGCCCTCCGCCGTGGCCGACTTGAGCACGATGAAGCCGTTGGGCTCACGGTGATGCCGCGTCACGATCACCAAGTGTTCACCTGGGTTCACTGAGTTAGCCGCGTCAGTTTCAGCCGCGACCGTCAGTGACGAAACGATGACGGGCAAGGGCGATCGCAGGGCGGCGGACAAGCTGACATAGTCCTCTAACAGAATCTCCTCAGCCAGCGTCACTGGTGCGTCCGCCGCCGTTATCGCCTTGACAGAAGCGGTGGGACTGTGGGGTACATATTCACAAAAGATCCCCCAGGCAACCGGCAAAATCGCCGACAGTTCTTCAATGGTTTGCTGCCAAATCGTTTCCAGATCCAACGTCCGGCGAATCTTCCAGGTGAGCTGCGTCAGCTGCCGTTCGATCGGGTGAGGCCAAACCGGAACGGGAGCATTCGCATCGCTCACCGCCGCCACCGTCATTGCCCCCACCCATTGCCCACCCGCCGGGGCCGCTGAGAGCGGAATCAGCTGGCCGCTGCCTTGCAGTTGCAGTGCGCCGAGCTGTAGCTGCCAAGGCTGTGATGATCGCCAGGGCTGATCGGGGGGTAAAGGGTGCGGCAGTTGTGGTGTGGAGATCAGGGCGCTGAGGGATTGCCCTACCCAAGGCGACAGGTCAAGCGCATACCGCTCAGCTCCAGCCCACTCACAACTCAGCAGCCGACCGGCCGCATCAATCACAAACACCAGGGGCGGATCAGGGGCCATGGCGCCCGCTGCGATCGCGGCAGTCGGAACAGCGGCCTCAGCATCGCGGGGAGAGGGCATCGTCGAAGTGGAGTGGGGAGATGGAGACATGCTGTAGAACCGGGGCCTTAAATCTATGCACACAAAGACAGAGGGGCACACTCCCAGCGGCGTCTAGGGAGCGAGTGGGCCGTTAACATCGTCACTATTCACTGCCCAGCACCGAAGGACTAAAGATGCACGCCGCGTTTGGGATGGCGTCGCGCTGCACGATCGCCCCAACCTGACTGTTAAAACTTAGCCTAGGGTACCCACATGCCGCCAACTCCCCATCAGGGTTAACGGGCCTCATAGAACAGCAGCACCGCCAAATGGCGACCTTGTGGTGGGGATCAGTCGGTCATTGTGGGACGATCCCGGAGTCTTCGGGTTAAATCAGATTAAACTTAAGTAACAGACTTTCTCGAAAGTGCTCGATTTATGACTGACGTACCCGTCTCCCGCATTCGCAATTTTTGCATTATTGCCCACATCGATCATGGCAAATCGACCCTGGCCGATCGCCTGTTACATAAAACCGGCACCGTGAGCGATCGCGATATGAAAGAGCAGGTGCTCGACACCATGGATCTAGAGCGCGAGCGAGGCATCACCATCAAACTGCAGGCGGCGCGGATGAACTACACCGCCCAAGACGGTAGCGACTATGTGCTCAACCTGATTGACACGCCCGGTCACGTTGATTTTTCCTACGAGGTGTCGCGATCACTGGCCGCCTGTGAAGGAGCATTGCTGGTGGTGGATGCTTCTCAAGGGGTAGAAGCGCAGACCTTAGCCAACGTTTATCTAGCACTGGAGCATGATCTGGAGATCATTCCCGTGCTCAACAAAATTGACCTGCCCGGTGCTGACCCCGATCGCATCAAGCAAGAAATTGAAGACATCATCGGGCTGGACTGTAGCAACGCGATTTTGGCCTCGGCCAAAGCTGGCATCGGCATTGACGAAATTCTAGAAGCGATTGTTTTAACGGTGCCGCCACCTCAAGAAACTACCGAGAAACCGCTGCGAGCGCTGATCTTTGACAGCTACTACGATGCCTATCGCGGTGTCATCGTGTACTTCCGGATCATGGATGGCACCCTCAAAAAAGGCGACAATGTGCGGCTGATGGCCTCTAAAAAAGAATTCGCCGTAGATGAGCTGGGCGTGCTCTCACCGGTGCAGGTGCCGGTAGACGCTCTCCATGCGGGAGAAGTGGGCTATTTCTCAGCCGCGATCAAATCGGTGGAAGACGCCCGTGTGGGGGATACCATTACCCTAGTCAAAGCACCCGCTGACGCCCCGTTGCCGGGCTATGTGGAAGCTAAACCCATGGTCTTTTGTGGCCTGTTTCCCACCGACTCGGATCAGTACGAAGACCTGCGCGATGCGTTAGAAAAGCTGCGCCTCAGCGATGCCGCTCTGCAGTACGAGCCGGAAACCTCTAGCGCTATGGGCTTTGGCTTTCGCTGCGGCTTTTTGGGCCTGCTGCATATGGAAATCGTGCAGGAGCGTCTGGAACGCGAATACAACCTGGATCTGATTACCACGGCCCCGTCGGTGATTTATCAAGTCACCTTGCTCGACGGCACGATGGTCGAAATTGACAATCCCAGCACGCTACCCTCGCCCCAAGAACGCGAATCGATCGCAGAGCCCTATGTGCGGGTCGAGATGCTGACGCCCGAAGATTATGTCGGGGCGCTGATGGAACTCTGCCAGAGTCGGCGCGGTGAGTTCAAAGATATGAAATATCTGGCCCAGTCGCGGACGGCGTTGATCTATGAACTGCCCTTGGCGGAAGTGGTGACGGACTTTTTTGACCAGCTGAAGTCGAGATCGAAAGGCTACGCCAGCATGGAGTATCACCAGATCGACTATCGCACTAACTATTTGGTGCGGCTCGTTATTTTGATCAACGGCGAACCCGCCGACCCGCTGGCCAACATCGTCCATCGCGATAAGGCATACTACGTCGGCAAAGCCCTGGTCGAGAAGCTCAAGGAACTCATCCCCCGCCATCAGTTCCGCATTCCGCTGCAGGCTTCGATTGGCAGTCGCGTCGTCGCCAGTCAGAGCATCCCCGCGCTGCGCAACGACGTGTTGTCGAAGTGCTACGGCGGTGATATTTCCCGGAAGAAAAAGCTGTTGCAAAAGCAAGCCAAGGGTAAGAAGCGGCTGAAGGCGATCGGTACGGTCGATGTGCCTCAGGATGCGTTTATGGCAGTGCTGAAGCTGACCTAACTAAATTATCTCGGAAAATTTAGGGCGATGAGAGCTGAGGAACTACTTCTGCGATACCAGGACGGAGAGCGAAAATTTCAGGGTATAGAACTCCGCTACTCAGATAAATTTCGGCGTGTAGATCTCAGCAGAGCAGACTTTAGCAATGCTCATTTCTCAAATTGCGGTTTGCGAGAAGCCAACTTTGATCACGCCAGTTTGAGAAACGCAACTATCGACGCTAATTTAAGGCGAGCCAGCTTCAGGTTTGCTGATTTGCAGGGAGCTAGTTTTTGTCAAGAGTTTCATGTAGCAAGTGCATTGCCAAAGCGATCTTCTTTTTTGGGTGAAGCTGATTTTACCGGCGCGAACCTAGCGACAGCTGACCTGCGTGCAGTCGACTGTCA
>JBHJJI010000010.1:0-28605 GCA_050042805.1 Leptolyngbyaceae cyanobacterium | reverse complement strand
CTGCTGACCTGAAGGCGAGGATTTTAGACTTTATTGCCTACTTCAACGACACGATGGCCAAGCCCTTCAAGTGGACTTACCAGGGGAAGGCTTTGAAGGCTTGAAAATGGTTGGGGCATTCCCGCCAGGAAGTACTAGTTGGGCAGGAGCGATTCCGCGATCGCGAGGTCGAAATAGCCTTGAGCCAAGGTTGGCCCTGATAGCACCTGACAAGGATTGTTGGGGTCGCCAAGATGAGTGAGGACACAAGCGGCGGCGGCAAAATTTTGTGTGCGGGTGTAATCGGTGACGGCGATAACGCTGGTCAATCCGGCTTGGGTGGCAGCGGTGAGACCATGTTCGGTATCTTCGATGGCGAGGCAATATTTGGTTTCTAGGGCCAGTTGGTCGATGACATGGTGGTAGATGTCAGCAGCTGGTTTCTTTTGGGGCACCACATCACCGGCGGCAATCACCTCAAACCATTGGGGCGCATCGGTTGCTAAGGTTTGGGTCAGTAAGGTGAGAACATTTTCGAGGCGGCTGGTGGTGGCGATCGCCAGCCGGATATGGGCCTGCCGCGCTGCTGTGATCAGCCGCTTGACCCCTGGCCGCAGACCAATTTGTCCCGAGGCTAAAAGGGCGGCATAGTGCTGGGTCTTGGCCTGGTGCAGCGACGCGACGAAGGTATCCCAATCATCGATCGCAGGCATGGGTGGCGCATAGCGCTCGACAAAAAATCGGATGCGTTCTTTGCCTCCTGCTACCTGTAAGAGTTCTCGATAGAGCTCTGGTGACCAATGCCAGGTTAAGCCGGCAGCCTCAAAAGCCTGGTTGAACGCAACGCGATGCCCGTAGCGTTCGTTGTCGGCCAGGGTGCCATCGACATCAAAGATGATTGCTTTCAGATCTGCCATGGGTCGCTGTGGAAATCGTTGGAAGATGGGCGTCGGTTCTATCTGCTCTTTCTCGACAGGGAGGGATGAGGGGAGCAGGGGAGCAAAAGTGGGATGTTATTTATTGGCGAGTCCCTAATTGCGATCGCTCGAAGAGAAAGCCACTCGCCAGGCAATAAAGACGAGAAAGGACACATAGCCAATGACAAATAGCCATTCTTGTAGGTTCTCTCCAGAGTTCATTACAGTTTCGTAACACGTTGATGTTTAGTTTATGCCGTTGGGGCGCGGCGCTATCGGCAGACCGTTTCAGACATCAGATTTCCACAATGACGGGTGTGTGATCGCTGGGTTTTTCAAGTTTGCGCGGGGCGATATCAATCGTGCAACTTTTGGCGCGATCGTAGAGCGTGGGTGACAGGTAGTGGTGGTCGATGCGCCAGCCGCGATTGCGGGAGAACGAGGCGGCCCGATAATCCCACCAGCTAAAGTGCCCGCCCTCCTCGGTAAACTTGCGAAAAGCGTCCTGCAGGCCCACTGACAAGACGTTGCTCAAGGTTTCTCGCTCGGTTGGCGACGACATGATGTGGGTGTCTTTACCCTTGGGATCATGAATATCTCGATCTTCTAGGGCAATGTTGAAGTCGCCACAGACTACCAGCTGGTCGTTGTCAGCCAAGAGGGTCTGTAAATAGGTCTTTAAGACGCCCAGCCAGCGGAGCTTGTAGTCATATTTTTCGCTGCCGATCGCGGAGCCATTGGGCACATAGAGATTCACAAGGCGCACCCCATTGAGGACTCCCGTGATGACCCGCTTTTGGTCATCTAAATCGCCGACCGCATCAGCGCCCACTATCGGGGCAAACCCGAGGCTGACGTCTTCTAACGGCTGACGACACAGCATCGCCACGCCGTTGTAGGATTTTTGACCACTGATGTGGGCCTGATAATCCACTGCTTGAATGGCTTCTAGCGGAAAATCGGCGTCTTGTACTTTGGTTTCTTGCAGACACAGCACATCAACGGGGTTAGCCGTTAACCAGTCAGTCACGTGGGTCAGGCGCGATCGAATCGAGTTGACGTTCCAAGTAGCGATTTGCATAAAGTGTTAGCGTTCAAACTTGCGAAATGTCAGGGACACCAAGGGTGAGCCCAGCTTGATGACCCGGCACCTATCATCCCTCATCACGATGGTGTAGAGCCGTGTCATCAGCGTTGCCCCGTCATCGATGGTGTCATATTGCGGCGACAGAAAGAAGCCCGCTAGGCTGTCAAAGGGGGATTAGGTCACCCGGATATTGAGTAGATAACCAGTGACGAACCTTGAGGATGCTTTGATGTTTGGCACTAGAGAATATGTCTGCAGCTGACCGACCGCTAGAAGGGGACGCCCTGGTGAAAGAAGTGTGTCGCCGTATTCGGGTGGCGCGCAGCTATTGGGATGCCCATAATAATGCGGCCTGTCGCCAAGAGCGGGAACGGGCATTAGCGCTGTACAACACGTTGACTAAAGCGGAAAAAGAGAAGATTCCGCAGGTCTTACGTGTCTGGCTGCGCTATCGCAGTGAAAAGTATTTCGGCGCTCACCGCACGGCACCGGGGAGTCCCCGCAAAACGGGCAAAAAGCCGGGCAAGGGCCAGAAGCCGCGATCGCGCCGCCGGTCGTAGCCTCGTCGTGTCGCTTCTGTTCGGCGTGGTTCGTTGATTATGGAACAGATTTCTCTATCACTAATGGGGGTCTGCGTGTGGCGGGGAACCGGAGTTTCAACGGAGTGATACCGATTATCTGAAACAAGGCTACAGATCTGGCTCCTTTGCCCCTCGGCTCCCCTGTATTGCCAAGATTGCATCGGGAGTCCGATTACTGAGAGTTGGTATTAAGGGGGAAATGAGAGAGATTTCACCAAGCTGACCTGGGACGTCATCATGCTAAGCAGTTGCCTTTAGAGAGAAGCTGCTGTCTCGCCCTGCTGAGGAAGCAAAGCCGATGCTCTCGCCGGTTGAGAACGCTACAGCGGTGACAAATCACCTCTAAGCTAGTCCATGACCTGTTAAGTCAAATGACATGTATATACAGTGGCAAGCAGCCAAGACCTAAGAGGACATTCTCTATGACAAAAGGCAGGGCATAGCAAAAATCACGATTAACCGGCCCCATAAGCGCAATGCCTTTCGTCCTAAAACGGTCGTGGAACTGTACGACGCCTTTGCCGACGCGCGGGAGGATACTTCAATTGGCGTCATTTTGCTGACCGGAGCGGGGCCGCACACCGATGGCAAGTATGCCTTTTGTGCGGGGGGTGATCAAAGCGTGCGGGGGCAGGGCGGCTACATTGACGAAACGGGCATGCCCCGACTCAACGTACTGGATCTGCAGCGACTGATGCGCTCCATTCCAAAAGTGGTGATTGCGCTCGTGGCCGGATATGCGATCGGCGGGGGACATGTGCTGCATATTTTGTGCGACCTGACGATCGCTGCCGACAATGCCGTTTTTGGCCAGACTGGCCCGAAAGTGGGCAGTTTTGATGGAGGCTTTGGGGCCAGCTATTTGGCCCGGATTGTGGGGCAGAAAAAAGCCCGAGAAATTTGGTTTCTCTGTCGCCAGTATTCCGCCCAAGAGGCATTGGCTATGGGGCTGGTCAATACGGTGGTGCCAGTCGAATCTTTAGAGGCTGAAGGGGTACAGTGGGCGCGCGAAATTTTAAGCAAGAGCCCGATCGCGATTCGCTGTCTCAAAGCGGCTTTTAATGCAGACTGTGATGGCCAAGCCGGTCTGCAAGAATTGGCGGGCAACGCGACGCTGCTGTATTACATGACGGAAGAAGGGGCCGAGGGGAAACAGGCGTTTTTAGACAAGCGATCGCCTGACTTTGATCAATATCCCTGGTTGCCATAAACAAAACGCTGAACCAATTGATCACGGTTCAGCGTTTTGCTTTGAAAAGTATGGCCAAAGGCAGCAAAATTGCTTGAACTGCTTGGTTATTGGACTGCTTCTACCAAATGGTTGGGCTCTGCTGGATCAAAGTCGTGGGTGCTTACCTTTAAACCTGCGGGCCAAGCCGCCATCTGAGGTTGAGTCACGGTGCTGACAGACTCTACTAGAAATACGGGATTGGCCAAAGAGCAGGCAGACCAACTACCCTGCACAGGTACGTTGAGCTGGCTACAATGTCCCCCTCGTCGGCCTGCCAGGGTGAAGTGACGGCAGCGTTGACAACAAGAGACATCTAACTGATTGGCGTCCATTAGAAAATCATCCAAAAACAGAGCTTCTCTATGATGTCTAAATGATTTTGCTCATTTTGGCAGGGAAAAAGCAGCAGACTTAATCCCCTCAATCGTTTCGACGTGAATAGCGCCGATAAGTGGTTTTATATTCTCTTTATGATCTCTTCAGGAATCTATACTCTCCGGCGTGGAGGTAAAACCACTTTGAATTGATTGTATGGAGTCTGGGATCGGATTTTGTGAGGAATGAAAAGTTGTCACTGCCTCTGAAGAATCTCCTGATTTTCACCGAATATTTGAATTTTAAATGATTTTAGCTAAATGAATTCAGTAGCTTTTCGGATGCCAATGAGATGAGAGAAAGGACGGAAAATATTGAGCATTTATTCGCCGCTTAGATTTTTTTGGATTTCAGGTGAATGGATTGCGGTTTGGTTTTCCTGTTGAAACCCTGAATTCAAATCTTTTTCTTGTGCTTTGTCTCTTGACGATCTTGGCTTTGCAGTGTGTGCCACTGATGAGCTTGGCAAATCGCACAGACTTGCCATCGCTGCAGCTCTTGGCTCGGACATGGACTGTGGCAGCAGGGGCATTGGCTCTGATTTGCTAACTGAGCCTGTTTGCGCTCAGCCCACTTTTGAAAAGCGCCGTTAGCCGTTGCTGGGGGTAAGGGGGAAGCATCAAGATTCAAGGCGGCCCAACTGGGGTGATGGGCTAGGGAGTTCACGGTGAGGGGATGCGATCGCTGCGTGAGCCGCCGCCATTCAGCAGTGGCAAAGCGCAGATCGCGAATTTTGGTTTCCAGCGAGGGGAGTTTTTGGTGCAGCTTTTGTAGGATGCGGGTGCGCTCAAAGGTCAGTGTTTGTGCCCAAGCCGCGCTCGACACGGACACCTGCAACACCTCTCGATAAACCTTGGTGGGCTGACTGTGTTGAGCGACGGCGTTGCCAACCAATTGGGGCCAAATCGCCAACACCTGGCGCAAACCGGAGGACGCCTGCCATTGAGGAGATCGCTCCAGATTATTCATCAGGGCTTGAATCGACTGCATCGCTAAAGGCTCATGATTAACGCCGGACAGGCGAGAGGGGCAAACAGAACACACCCTAGCAAGGAGGCATTGCTAGGCAGATGATGCTCTACGGTGACGGCGTTGAGGGGGGTGGCTGACGCCGCATGGACAATGGGTGTCAGTTTGGATCAGGGCAATGCCTGGTAACTGGTAGGCGTCGTCCTACACTTTACCCCGACGACAGGCGGTGAAGTCGCTAGGGATGGCGTGATTTATCCCTCACACTCCCCTAAATATAGCGATCGCTTACTCATGATGAGTAAATCTTGTTTTAAAAGAATGCTCACTTTTACGCAGACATTGCTATAACTAGATGCGAGTTACCGCAGATATCGGCAAAAGGCCCTCTATCAAGGGCTAAAGCGATTTGTGGTTAGTATGCATCGTTGGTGTAAACCGTGTTGGCATTTTCTGTGAGGCGAGCCCCATGACCCCCTCCACTGCCCCTCAGCAGTCTTATTCTCAATCGCAGTTGGCGAATAGCGCCCTGCTAGAAGGACTGAAACCCCCTTTAAGAAGTACGTTGTGTAGTCTCAACATCAATCTGGACTACGAGCTAGCACGGTATCGCTATGCCAAGCGAGGCGAAGCTCAGCCCAACGTTGCGCCGCCCCAATTTCAATCACGGCGTCAGCGATCGCTCAATTTGATCAACGTACCGGCACCCGCTAAACCGGTGCGATCGCCCGCGCGGGCGACGGCCGCCCCGCCGCCACCGCCCAATCCGCGTATTTCGCAAACGGCCACGGCCCCTGCCACCGTTGTGGCAGCAGCAAGTGGCAATGGCTCAGAGGTTGCCAACCTGAGAAGCGCCCTCGTTCGGCAGGCCGCACCGCAGCCAGACAATTATCTGGAGTCTTCTGAGGCGCTACTGCAAAACTTTGATAACTCGTATCCAGCAGCAGGGCCTGGGCCAGTGGCTTCACCCACTTCAAAAAGCTGGTTTGAGGGCATCAATACGCCGCTCGGCTTGGGCGCATTGATGCTGCTGCTCGTCGCGAGCGCTGGGTTTGGGTTTGTGCTCGTCAACCCCTCTGCAGCCCAAAACTTGTTCGGCAATACGCCGCTGGCGCGCCTTTTGCCAAGCACAGCGGTTGATGAGGTTGAAGCAGTTGATGGGGTGACTGCCGATGCTGACGCGATCGCCAGCCCTGAGGGGCCACCGCTGAGTGCCCTCGGCCCCGATCTCTCACAGCGAGAATTTTCGACCCTAGATCTCAACACGCTCAGTAATTTGCCCTCCAACACCTCGCCGCTAGGGGGGCAGCCTGCTCAGCTCGTACCGGGTAACGTTAGCGCTGCCAACGGTTTGGGGCCTGGTCAAGCGAACACGGGCAATGCAGCCGCCAATGGGACAGCCGTTGCGGGGACGCCACAGCAGGTCAATCAGATCCCGCAAAACATTACCCCGGCTCCGCGTCCCGCCGCGATCGCCCCCACCTATCAAGAGCCTGCTGCGGCTCCAGCCCCCGCTCCCGCTCCCGCGACTCAACCGGCTCCCGCAACTGTTGGGGCAGCCCCTGCTGCCAGCAATGCGTCTCCCGCTGCGAGTCCAGGACCGGTGAGTTCTTACTATGTGGTGTCAGACTATACGGGTGATCCGTCTTTAGATGAGGCCCGTGAAGTTGTGGACGATGCCTATGTGCGCAATTTTGACGTGGGTGCCCGCATCCAATTAGGGGCCTTTAGCAGTGAAGAAGGCGCCGCTGCCTTGACCGAAGAGTTAAACAATCAAGGCATCGAAGCTCAAATCTACGAGCCCTGATCGCTCGGTTTGATATTTCGACCGGATCGTTTTACCCAAGATCGCTCTGATCGCCATGCATCGCGAGTGAGCGATCGTTCGTTGCCGACTGTTGAGTGCTCCACTCAACAGTCGGTAATTTTGTGTTGAGACCCCTCTGGTTTGCTCCTTCGAGTTGGGCAAAGCTCGCCTGCAGGACATCCCACTCTGCTCGCCCTGCTAATGCTGATTGCCTTCGGTTTTGGGAGATCGCGGTCAAGGCAGTGAGATTGCTGACCAGCGTCAGGGCTGATCCCAGAAACTCTGCTGTAGATTGCCAGTAATTGCGGAAAACGCTCTGGTCGTCGCTAGACGCTCTAAAGTCTTCATCAAAAACACACAGCATAAACACGTACGCTCATGTTTAGATTAGTCTTTTTTGATACATTATTTGTATGGCGCGCCGAAGAAATACTGATACAGGTTTTTAGAGGACTATGAAACTAACCCGAGTCTTTTTAGGAATGCTGGTGACTGGCTCGACGCTACTGGGCGCTGCCGGACAAGCCGATGCAGCTTCCGCCTTGCGTAGCTATCAAGCCGACGAATATAAGGATGGCCAGCACGCGGTCTGGCTGCACGGTTTGAAGAATGCCGGCTATGCTGCGAGCTCTGATTTTCTCTTTGATACTCCTGGCATGCTGACCGAGTGGGATGCTGATGATGATGGTGATGTTGACTACATCCAACTCATGGGCACCGTGTCTAACAAGGGCAATAGCAACCAGATTTTTGATCTGGATTTGAAATTTGACATTATTGACGGCTGGACTGGTGGTACGAAGGGGGCCAGTCACGCCGGGGGACGCCAGAATGCCTTAACTAACTGGGATTTCTACAGCATTGATACCGATAACAGTACTTTGATTGGTCAGGGCGAGTATGCGGGCTCTGAACTGCAGCTCTTTAACCGGGCCTCAAGCGAAAACACCTATCAAAAGCATTTGGATAACAACGGCGGTGACCCCAATCCCACCTATGTTGGTCAGTTAGGCGAAGGTGCTAACGACAAAGATAAGGACTTAGGATTCTCTGTTTGGTTTGGCTATACGGGCGAGCTGTATGTCAACGGAACGCTGGTTGAAACTTACACCGTTGATGATCATAAAAATCTCACCAAGTCTGATATCAACTTAGATCTAGAGCCAAAGTCCGTTCCTGAGCCTGCCTCTGCTGCTGGCTTAATGGTGTTGGCTGGTGTCGCTACGGTGGCGCGGCGGCGACAAAAAGGCAGTCAGGCTGAAGCTTAATTGCCACAGCTAGATTGCTTTGGGTGCTAATTTTTCTTGCTTACACTTCCTTTGAATACGACTTAATCCTCCCAAGCTATCAACGCTTGGGAGTTTTTTTGGGCTGCTCTCATGCGGCGGCGATCGCTGAATGAATCGATGCTGATAGTGAACAGATGACCGGCGAGCAGTTTTAGAATGGAGCTTCCCCGCCTCAGCCGTTCTCGGGTTAGAATCCTGAGCAATCTTGGGGTTCCCTTTAGTTTTTGAGTCTGTTAGCTTTTAAGACTTTTGTCGATTGGGCGTATGAGCGAAACTCTCCACAATGCAACCACGCCTGACTGGACTCGCCTACAAAAGGCTCTGATGGTCGAAGCCGATCGCGGGTTTAACGATCTAGAGGGGCACCAACAGCGTTTTAGTGAGTTTTTGCAGGGGGAACTGTCGGCTCCGCCCGCCCCCTTGCCTGCGGACAAACAGGGACAGTGGCGATCGCTGGCGGCAGATTATGGCCGGTATCGCGACATGAGCTTTGCCGCGCGGCAGCATTTGGTGGCCGAAACGCGACAAACCCTTTACGAAACCAAGAAATCTTTAGAGCAGGCGAAACCCGCTGCGGCGAAGGTTCAGGCGAGTAGCCCCGCGAAGAATGGGCGGGCGACGAAGACTGCGATCGGGCGCTCAAAAACCGCTCCATCAGCGCCAGCGGCGCCAGCCGGGCGAAACGGCCAGGTATCGCCGCCTGAGCAGCTCGTCACCTATCTCAAAGGCGTTGGCCCCAAGAATGCGGAACGGTTGGCGAAGCTGGGCCTGCTGACGGCGCTAGATTTACTGCATTACTATCCCCGCGATTACATCAACTACGCGCAGCAGGTGCCCATCCGCGAGCTGCAGCCGGGGGAAACGGTGACGTTGGTGGGCACGGTGAAGCGATCGAGCTGTTTTAGCAGCCCCAGAAATCCGAATCTGACGATTCAAGAGCTGGTGCTGACAGATGCGACGGGCCAGATTCGCCTGACCAAGTTCTGGCCGGGCAAGCGCTTTCGTAACATGGGCTGGCAGCAGAGTCAGAAGCGGCAGTATCCAGTCGGGGCCGTGGTCGCGGCTTCGGGATTGGTGAAAAAGAACAAGTATGGCATCACCCTCGATAGTCCCGATTTGGAGGTGCTGGATGGGCCGGACGGAGAGGCCGAATCGTTAACCGTGGGTCGCATCGTGCCGGTGTATCCCCTCACGGAAGGGGTGGGTGCGGCGCTGGTGCGGCGGGCGGTGGTGGCCGCGTTGCCGACCGCGATCGCCCTCCCAGATCCGTTGCCCGCTGCCATTCGTCAAGAGTTTGGACTGGTTGAGTTGCCGGTAGCGATCGCCCACATTCACTTTCCCAAGGATGATGAAACGCTGCAGCAGGCCCGCCGCCGCCTGGTGTTTGACGAGTTTTTCTACCTACAATTGGGACTATTGCAACGCCGCCAAACGCGGCGACAGCAAGCGACCTCGGTGATTTTAGCGCCGACGGGAGCGCTGATTGACCAGTTTTATGACAACCTGCCGTTTGCCTTCACCGGCGCGCAGCAGCGGGTGGTGAATGAAATTTTGACCGACATTCAGCAACCGACACCGATGAATCGGCTGGTGCAGGGAGATGTCGGCTCGGGCAAAACGGTGGTGGCGGTGGTAGCCATCTTAGCGGCGATTCAAACGGGGTATCAGGGGGCGCTGATGGCCCCGACCGAGGTGCTGGCCGAGCAGCACTACCGCAAGCTGGTGGGCTGGTTTAACGCGCTCAGCCTGCCGGTGGAGTTGCTCACCGGTTCGACCCGTGCCGCTAAGCGACGACAGATTCTGTCGGATCTGGTGACGGGGCAACTGCCGCTGCTGGTGGGCACCCACGCGCTGATCGAAGACCCCGTGCAGTTTCAACGCTTGGGCTTAGTGGCAATCGATGAGCAGCATCGGTTTGGCGTGCAGCAGCGGGCGCGGCTGCAGCGCAAGGGCGATAATCCCCATGTGCTGACGCTGACGGCGACGCCAATTCCCCGCACGTTGGCGCTAACGCTGCATGGGGACTTGGAAGTCAGCCAAATCGATGAACTGCCACCGGGGCGCAAGGCGATTCAAACCACCTTGCTCAAGGGCCGCGATCGCACCCATGCCTACGACCTGATTCGCCGGGAGATCGCCCAGGGTCGGCAAATCTATGTCGTGCTGCCCCTGGTCGAAGAGTCAGAAAAGCTCGATTTGCGATCGGCGATCGACGAGCACCAACGACTGCAGGAAGAAGTGTTTCCCGAATTTAAAGTGGGCTTGCTGCACGGACGCATGAGTTCTGCGGAAAAAGACACCGCCATCACTCAGTTCCGCGACGGCCACAGTCAGATTCTCGTTTCCACCACCGTCGTCGAAGTGGGCGTAGACGTGCCCAACGCCACTGTCATGCTGATTGAACATGCCGAGCGCTTTGGACTATCGCAACTGCACCAGCTCCGGGGCCGTGTCGGTCGAGGCGCGGCGCAATCCTTTTGCCTGTTGATGAGCAGCACCCGTACCGACATCGCGCTGCAGCGGCTCAAGGTGCTCGAAGAATCACAAGACGGCTTCTTTATCTCCGAAATGGACATGCGCTTTCGGGGGCCAGGTGAGGTGTTGGGAACGCGCCAGTCGGGCCTGCCGGACTTTGCCCTTGCTAGTCTGGTGGCCGATCAAGATGCACTGGCGATCGCCCGCCAAGCTGCGGAAGCGTTGATCGACAAAGATCCTGAACTGTCAGAGTTTCCCATTCTGCGACAAGAACTCAAGCGCCGCTACGAAAAGCTGATGGGCGGCGCAATTTTGACGTGATGGAACCTTGCGGTCTATCTGGTGGAAGACTTCTTCTCAGCTGCTATGTCAAGTCGCAGTTTGATCAGGTCACCCCCAATGCCTGAAATCACCATCAGATCAGCTTTTGTATTCTGACCTCCGACTTCCGACTGCTTCATGTTCATGCCGTAGGGGCTGGCCCTGATGCCTTCCCACCCATCCACAGCCATGTTCGGGGCCTTGATTAACGCGCAGACCCTAAGCGCCCGTCGCCCTGCCCTCAATGAATCCCAGCTGAATATAGTGTCGAGTGCCGGCGGTGAGGTCACTCCCAAACGCTGACTGCAAATCGGCATGTAGCCCTAAGTAGACGGCAGGGTCAAATGATGTGGTAGAACGATTTTCGCTGATTCCAAAAAGGATGTAATGGGCCGATGCGCTCTCGGTGTCATAGCTAAAGGCCTGAATCAGGTCAGCGTGAGAAGCTAAATAGCGGCCCGCATCAAATAGCTCATCAGAGCGGCCTTCGCGATGGCCCATTTGAATATAATGCTGGGTGGCAGATTCGGCATTTGTCCCAAAGGCAGTGAGTAGATCCCCGTAGGATGCCAAATATTGCAGCGGCTTAAACCCGTCATCAGAGCGGCCTTCGCGATGGCCAAATTGAATGTAGTGGGCGGTCGCGGTCGCGGGGTCGTAGCCAAACGCCTCGATCAAATCGTCATAAGAGGCTAAGTAACGTTCTTCGTCAAAGCGATCGCTAATCCGACCTTCGGCTCTGCCAAAAATGATGTAGTGCTGCTCAAAGGAGATCGGATCGTAGCCATAGGCGGCAATCAAATCACTATAGGAAGCCCCATACTGGATTGGATCAAAGACGGTGGTGCTGTGGTCAGTGGCCAGCACTTCGATGTCGCCCTGACCAAACAGTTGCGTCCAATACGAGTTGTAATTGACCGAGCCGGTATCGTTTTTCAGAAAGTAGTAACCCACGCCAATCTCGTTGTATCGAGGATTGAGCATGGCGGCTCGATGGCTCTTGCTGTCTATCCAGGCGTCCACAATCTCGTCTGGCGTCGAAAAGCCCATCCCGATGTTTTCGCCGATGATGCCACTTTCGTACCCAGCGGCCTCCGCCCGATCCCACGGCAGTGAGCCATCTTTCCCGATGTGACTAAAAAAGTCCCCACGTGCCATGGTTGCTGAATAGGATTGGGCCGCCTCAGTCAGATCGATGTCGACGGAGAGTACGCCCAGACCGTTTTGGGTTCGAAACTCGTTCGTCAGCCGAACAACCTCTTGGATAAAACTAGAATTCTGCATCTGTGTTTTTTTAGTTAGCCATATTTCAATGAATGCGTTGCGGGTGATGCTGCGATGAGCCACCTATCGATTTGCCTGTAGGTCTACGAGGAACGCTCATCCGCCCTAATCCTCTGCGAAACGCATTGCTGCGTTCTACCTGTTAAGACCCTAAAATTTGACCCGGGTTCCACCTGCGACGAACGATGCCCGTGTCAAAGCCGGTTGATAGCAGGGGAACGCTATAGAGGTAAGGCGTCTCGCGTTTACCGTGCATGATGTTGAATTCAACGCCCCCATCTGCTTTGACCAGGGTGGATTGTCCTTCGGGGGATTTGAGTAGAGGCAGATGCCGGTAGACTGAGGTTTACTCAATACCGGACAATCAAAGAAAAATATGCGGCAATATTCTCGGCTGACGGTTGTGCTCTATCTAATTGGGCCAGCGCTGATCCTCGTCAGCCATGTCGGATCACTGCTCCTACTCATGACCGGTTTGTCAGTCGGGGCCGTGGCTTGGGCCGTTTTCTGGTACGTGCTGCGGATGCTAGGAACCACAGGCATTTACCATCGTCTGCTTACCCACAAAAGCTATCAGGCTCCTAAACCGCTGTTATGGATTGGCTGTGTCGTGACGTCAGCAGCCGGGCAAATGGGGCCGAGCTGGTGGAAAGCCCATCATCTCGCCCATCACCAACATGCAGACCAGCTGAACGATCCCCATTCGCCGTATCTCCCCCCCCGAGGGGTCAACGGATTTTATTGGTCGCAAGGGGGCTGGCTGTTATCGCGCCAGTTTTTTCCGACCAAGCTGCCCGCCGATGTCGAAAACGATGCCTTCCTACGGCTGCTCGATCGCCTGCACTTTGTGCCGCTGGTAGCGCTGGGCGCAGTCTCCTATTGGATTGGGGGCTTAGAGTATCTGGGGGCGTTTTTCCTCAGTACGACGGTGCTGTTTCATGGGGTGCAAACGGTGAACTCCCTGAGCCATTTAGCTGGCACGCAGCCGTTTCAAACCGACGATACGAGCCGCAACAACGGATTTGTGGCCTTGCTCACGTTGGGCGAAGGCTGGCACAACTTGCACCATGCGTTTCCGTCATCGAGTCGCCATGGCATTACGCTGCGAGCCGATCGCGTGGCCTATCTGCCTGACCCGACCTATCGCTTTATCAAGCTGCTGGAAGGGGTGGGCTTAGCCACTCGAGTCAAGGTGCCCAAGGAAGCTAATCTACTAGCTCGGGCAAATCCTCGCAATCAGCCTGAGCCCTCTGCAGGCAACCAGCCGGAGCCAACGGTAACGCGATAAATCTTGGATTTGAGTCAGGGCTTACGCTTCAGGAAAATCAGTGGGTCGCCCTAATGAGCATAGGGTGCGTCACGCCCAGCGATGACGCACCAAAACCAGCCAGGCGGTGTGTTGTGGTGATAGGCCAACGCACCGCCTGGCTGGTTTAATTAGCCCTTTCTCCTTAAACGCCACCGTCGTATCCGCCAGATTCGGTTTTATCCCGAACGATTCTGGGAGAAATAATATTCCCCCTTTGAATTTTTGCCCTTTTTGTAGGAGGGCTCGATGTTGCGACGACATGGCCTTCCCTTCATTTGAAATATTAAAAATATAAAGTCGTGCTCAGCCGGATGATGTCTCAGGTTGAACTGGGTCTGATTGATCTCCCTAACGCTCTAAATCCCATTTCTAGAGAATTAGTCTCGGGTATGCTGCTGGCCAAGAGAAATGCTTCAGCTCAGAAAAAAAAAGCCCTTAGAAAAAGTTAGAAAGACTGAAATGCCGCTATAGTCTTCGATTTGATTATTTTCTCCTGAGATTATCTGCAATCCTTAATTTTTATCCGGCAACCAAATAGCCAGACTTGGTATAAGGGTTGTGAATAGTGGCAGCATCAAGCTGCCTTTATTTATTGTCCAGACAATCTACTTCCGCGAATGGTGTGGTGAATTGTGATGAAATTTCGTCGTCGAGTTTCTAAGAGACCGGATTTCTAATCGCAGCGAGTTGGCAGGCTGATTTCTAATCCGTTCCGTGAAACAGTCCTCAACAAATAGGTGGCTCTATGACTTCTGCTCAACAATCCGTGACGTTTGAAAGGCACCTCCCCTTGACCGGAGATGTTAATGCCAAAAGCCCTATCGCCTACAAGGCTAATCGAGCGGTTAGCCGGATTTTTAACGCCGCTCAAATGGCATTCGCAGAAGCCTACATGAATGGTTTGGAAGTGCCTGATCGCATTATGCGGGCGAGTATGCATGCGAGTATGCCTGTTTTCTTCAAGCATTTCCCGAGTTTACTAGCGCCCTATGAATGGGTGCTGCAGGAAACCGATCAGGTAGCTGAGGGTTCTAAAGATCTGATGGCCCTTCAGTATGATTTGCCCCAAGCCATGCTTAATCGCATGTTGGGGGATTGGGAGTTAATTTATCCCAAATACAGCACAGGATTTTGGGAATGGGGGGCGGAGAATTTAGAAGAGTGCCAGATGCATATGATCGATCAGGTGATCGAACGCCTTGATATTCAGGATGGCGATCGCATTCTTGATTTTGGCTGTGGTTGGGGCTGCGTCCCTAACTACATCATGTCTAAATTCCCGAATGTGCGATTCACGGGGCTGAACTTAAGCCACGAGCAATGCCAGTACATTCGACAGAAAATTCAGGATACTAAGAGCTATCTCAGCTCGGAGCGCTTCACCCTCTGCGAAGGCGATCTAAATCAGGTCGAATTTCCAGAAAAGTTTGACAAGATTCTCACCATTGGGGTTTTCGAACATGTGGGGAATCTGACCAAGGCCTTTCGAAAAATGGCGTCCATGATTAAGGACGATGGCAAAATATTTATCCACATCATTACGGTGCGGATTCCTAACAACATGTCCTCTGGGTTCACCCACAAATACATTTTTCCTCATGGTCGGTATTGGAATTTTGATGCCATTCCGAGTTGCGATCGCGATTTGAAAACAGTTCAGAGATGGTACATGAACGGCATCAACTACCACAAAACATTAACCTCATGGTTAGAGCGCTTTGATGCCAGTCAAGATGCGGTTAAGGAGCTGAACTACGGCATGGACTACGCCAAGTTTCGTCGGATGTGGCGTTTCTACCTGTTGCTATTGGGTACCATCTTCGCCACTTGCGATGGTGAGTACAACGGTAATGGCCAGTTCTTACTGACAAAAGCCTGATCAAGCTCGTACTGGAGACTGTCTGCATGTAAGGGCAGGACTTACGCAGTGGCGTCCGGGTTTGGCCCCCTTATACCAATTCTCCCAAGAGGGGCTACAGATGCTAGAAGAGAATAGAAGCATTCAGTCCTCCTCCATGTCAGGCATTTACCATCTGGAAATCACCGAAACTTTAGAAGACCTCAAAACACTTCGGGGCCAACAAAAAACCGCGACCGATAAAGATCGGGTGCACCTGCTCTATCTGCTCAAAAGCGCACAAGCTCAGACCATGGAACAGGCGGCCTTACTCTTGGGGCGTCATCGGGTGACCGTGCAGAAATGGGCCAGACGCTATCGGGAGGGTGGCATGGCGCAACTGCTGAGCCACAAACCGCGAGTCGGTCGCCAGTGGAGTATTCCGGGATGGGCGCAAACAGCGTTGCGGCAACGCCTTGAGCAATCAGAAGGCTTTGAGCGCTATGGGGCCATTTGCCAGTGGTTAGAGACCGAGTTGGGCATTGTCGCCCCTTACAAAACGGTTCACCGACTGGTGCACGACCGCCTCCAGGCCGCGCCCAAAGTCGTGCGTCCGCAGAGTGCACATCAAGACGAGGCCCGCCTGGAGAACTATAAAAAAAAACTCCCTGAGAACCTAGCGATGCTGGCCTACTTCGCCTGGAGCATTCTGGGATGGAGTGGTCAGGTGCGGTTTTTCTGTGGAGACGAAAGTCGTTTTGGCCTGAAAACCCTGACGGGGCGGAAAATCACGACTCGGGGTGTGAAGCCTCAGGGTCAAGTGCAGTGGCCCTTTCAAGCAACCTATCTTTACGGCATCGTGGAACCCGCCACGGGTGAGCATTTCTTCTACGAATTCACCCACTGCAACACGGACTGCTTTGAAGCCTTCCTCCAGTTGGTTGCCAAACAGTACGCTGACAGCATTCTCATCATTCAGTTAGACCAGGCTGGGTGGCATCGTGCCAAGCGGTTGCAAGTGCCCGATAACCTCATCTTGATGTTTCAACCGCCGCACTGCCCCGAGTGCAATCCCATTGAACAAGTTTGGCAGTACCTGAAAAAACGCCTGCGCTGGCGGCGACCCCAAAGTCTGACGGCATTACGAGACCTGATCCGCGACCGTTTATTAGACCTCACCCCGGCGATCATCGCCTCCATCACCGGACGAAAGTCGATTCTGGAAGCTCTATCTGTAGCCGGTATTTAGAGAATTGGTATTAGCCCCAATGTTGCAGAAACCGGATGCAACTTCCCCCAGCCATACGCCCTCCGGGCCCGCTGCGCGAAGGGGGATGCAAGGGGATCATGCGTCAGTCCTCAAGGGGGAGATGGCTGTGTCGTGTTTTCAGCTCTGAGCGATCGCGTGGAATCTGGGCATTTTCGGGCTTGCCTCCGAGCCTTTGCCCCTCAATGGATGATGCGCCCTAGGGACGAGACTTTCTGGCTGCCCTGTGCCGGATATGCTGTGAGCAAGGCCATCACGATCACCCCCGATAAAAGGTGATATTGAAGGGGTCATCGCCTTGTGGCACATTGCGGTTGACGAGATCGGCGAGCGTGCGGGTCTCGTGGATACTCTCCCAGCCCACCGCTGAAAAAGTATCTTGGGTGTAAACATTTTCGGCCAGTAGCGGGTTTGTCATGACGTGAGACAGTGCTTCAATGCCGATCATGCGGGTAATCAGCGGCCCTAAGACCGAGTTTTGGGGGGCATCTTCAGCGTAGAGCCCCACATACAGTTCAATGTTATCGACACGACCATACAGGGCTTCCAGTCGGGCTTGGGTCTCTGGATTGCCCGTAATTTGGTTAAAGCGCTTGACCCGAGGATACTGGTACGCCTCTCGATAATCGTTATAACTGGCGAGTTGGGTGCGTCGCCCGAGGGCAATGGTGGGGACCTCGGTCAGGTCAACGAGGAATTCGGGTGTGTTGAACAGGCCAATGTGACTGCCGGGCTGGGTGCAGGTTTCCGCGAGGACTGCCCCAATCCCCCGATCTAAAATCATCTGATTGTTCCAGAGGGAATTGCTAATGGGTTGGCGATCGCCCGCGTAGATAAAGGTTTGCGGTAGGGCGCTGTGCCACCGATAGACAAAGTTAAACTCAATCGTCATCCAGTTTTCGCGATACCACTTCTCGTTGGTAAAGGAGGCCGGATCGAGAATCACATTGAAATGGTATGGCGTAATGTGATTGACATAGTCTTCGACCACGATTTTCATGATCGTGGCTAGCAAAATATTGCGAGCGGTTTGAAACAGTCTTTCGTCATCCCAATCGCTATAGGCGGCGGCCAGAATGTCGCACAGGCGATTGTGTTCCCGCAGACAAATGACGTTGAGCATGACATAACCAATTTGGACGTTGGCCCTTTCCACCCCCATGGCAAACAGCTTGGCTTTGCGTTCCGGCGGCAGTCGAATTTCGTCATTCAGGGGAACGTAGAGATCACGGAATTCTTCTTTGATCACCCCTTGTTCCGGATCTTCGTAAAAAAACAGGGGATATTCTTCCCCATTGAGTTGCTGACTTTTGAGTTTGCCGCCGGTAAAGGTTCTGAGCCGATGGGTGGTCTGGCGATTGAGACCATACACAGGGGCTAAATCAATGTGGTAGTTGGAGGTATTCTTTAACCGATTATCGCGATCGGTGCGCAAAAATCCGTCGGTGAACCACTGCACCCAATAGGGAAACAGCAAGGTTGATTTTTGAGAGTAGATGGTTTCCCCATGGCGTTGGCGAAACAGATCCGCTGCTGCTGCTGGCGTGGGCAAGGCATCGCTGTGATTAAAGTCGGGATCGGGTGGGAGGTGACGACCCGTGTAGGTGCGATCGGTCAGAGATTCCCAAGAGGTGTAGGTATCCGTCTTTTTGGGGCGATCGGTGTCGGGAATATGCTCGTCCAGCGTCATCAGACTGAACGGATAAGGACGCGTCGCCACTTTGTAAATTGTGAGATTCGTCAGGAATCGGTTGACCCAGCGAGTCAGGCATCGACTTTGCTGTACTAACCACCACAGGCCAGCAAAATGGGTCAGCACGAATAGCTCTAAGCGGTTTTGACAGCCGTCGCGAGAAGCATCCCTGGCCAAATTTCCCCCTTCGCTCATGCGATATGGAATTTGCGATTGTTAAATGTCATCCACTGGGCAACCTGACATTTCCCGAAAGTCCATAGAGTGGAGAGCGCTCGGTTGTCCACGCTGCCGGTCTCGGCTTGCTACCGAGCAGGGTCGCTAAGGCGGGGACTGACTGGCCAGCAGCCGTCTTGCCGGTGAGGTGGACAGCGATAGGGTCAGACGCAGATGGACTGATGGCAGGATCGATGGCGAGATGAAGATTGCCATCGATCCTGCCGGCAGATTTTGCTGACGATGGCTAAATCTGGCCATCGCCTCTGCCTAGGATATGAGCGATCGCAGCCGTAAACTTTCCAAGTTCATGTTTCTTGCCCATGGACCGTCTCGCTCGATATGAGCGTTGCTCACGGCCTGCCAAGTGCAACTGAAGCGCCGGGCTTGAGCTTGTACAAGACTGGCGACTGCTGAAGCTGGTTGCGACTGCAGCGGCATGTCAGTTGGTCATCAACGGCGACGCCCCGCCCAAAATCCATCCTGAGCAGGGCGAGTCCATCCAGTCGGGGCATCATGGATTAATAGCTGTCTTCGCCGTCAACGTTGTTGAGGGTCATGAGATGGTTGGCATCGTCTAAGCGATCGGCAATCTCTTGTCTCACCTCAATATCGACCTCTAAGTCGGCCAACACTTCAACGGCATCTTGACGATATTCAGCACTTTGAGCGGTATCTGCTTGATCTAGCTTTTCTAAATTTTCGTAGACTTTGTCGGGAGAGGGATGCGTGTGTAAAGTCATGGGATCGGCCTCGATTGTTGACAAGGGTCTGAGACTAAATCACAGAGGAGAGCACAATTTAATGATGTGTTCTAGACAGAAGTGATAAATCGTGATGAAGGCTGAGATGGTCTCTCTTGGTCGAAAGTTTCTCTGCAATTTAGCTTCTAATTCACCATTGTCAAACATCTACAGACGGTTATCTACGATACATAAACGAACCGTTATAGTTATGTACTGACTGAGGTGTTTGTTTATATTTTGTAAGAAGAACTGTCGAGACTCAGGGCGATCGCTGCAAAAAGCTGAGATTGATGACACCAGTAGAATCGCTGCCTTAAGGCCAACGTCTCTGGCTAATGGGTCGGACAAAGGTGATAAAATCCCTATCTGCATTAACAAGTTGCAACGGATTTGTGGGAGTGACCTAACTTGAAAATTTCACCGAACATCGTCAGAGAATCCTGTTTTCAATAAGAAATGATTCAGAAAACCGTAATGATATCTGACGATTTTCTTAAGTACAGCCAGAAAAGTAATTTTCTGGATAGATAATTCTCCAACACGCCAACGCGATCGCGCCCGCAATCCACGACGGGTAGCGCGGTTGCCCTGGATGATCCCCTGTGATGTTTAAGGCCAATATCAATAATGATTCGTAAAACTCCGCCCGCTAAACAAGGCCTTTACGATCCGCAGTTTGAGCAAGATGCCTGTGGAGTCGGTTTCGTCGTGCAAATGCAGGGTAAACCCTCCCACGACATTGTTGAGCAGGCGTTGACTATTCTGTTGAACCTCAATCATCGCGGTGCCGTGGGGGCCGAGCCCAACACCGGGGATGGGGCGGGTATTTTGATGCAGTTGCCCCACAAATTTATGAAAAAGGTGGCCGCCGCTGAGGGGATCACCTTGCCCGAACCCGGTCAGTACGGGGTGGGCATGATGTATGCGTCGCCCGATCCAACGGTGCGCCAGCAGAGTCGGCAGATATTTGAAGAGATTGTCACAGGGGCCGGGCAGTCGGTGCTGGGCTGGCGCGATGTGCCGACGAACAATGCCACCCTAGGGGAGACGGCGCAGGCCAGCGAGCCCTTTATGGAGCAGGTTTTCATTGCCCGCAGCCCTGATTTGGCGGATGAGTTGGCCTTTGAACGCAAGCTCTATGTGATTCGCAAGCAGTCGCACATGGCGACGCGGCATTCCGGCATCGATCGCTACTGGTATCCCGCCAGCATTTCTTGCCGCACCATTGTTTACAAGGGCATGTTGATGCCGGTGCAGGTGGGCCAGTATTACCCGGATCTCAGCGACCCCGATGTCGAAAGCGCTCTGGGTCTGGTGCATTCACGCTTTAGCACCAATACCTTTCCCAGTTGGGAGCGATCGCACCCCTATCGCTACATCGCTCACAACGGCGAAATCAATACGAAGCGCGGCAACATCAACTGGATGCACGCCCGCCAGTCGATGTTCGAGTCAGCATTGTTTGGCGACGACCTGAAAAAAGCCCAGCCCATTATTAATGTGGACGGCAGCGATTCCACCATTTTTGACAACACGCTGGAAATGCTGACGCTGTCTGGACGCTCGCTGCCCCACGCAATGATGATGATGATTCCCGAGCCCTGGGCGGGGCACGAGTCCATGAGTGCTGAGAAAAAGGCGTTTTACGACTACCACTCTTGCCTGATGGAGCCGTGGGATGGCCCTGCGTCCATTGCTTTCACCGACGGCACGATGCGGGGGCCGTACTCGATCGCAACGGCCTGCGCCCCTCGCGCTACTACGTCACGACGGATGATCGGGTGATCATGGCCTCGGAAGCAGGCGTGCTACCCGTCCCCCCAGAAGCCGTGGTGAAAAAAGGCCGTTTAGAACCCGGTCGCATGTTCTTGGTGGATACCAGCCAGGGCCGCATCGTCGCGGATGAAGAGATCAAACAGAGCATTGCGACGGAGCAGCCCTATGGGCAATGGCTCGCTCAGAACTTGGTGAACCTGACGGATTTGCCCGGTCACGAACAGACCAATGGCTCAAACGGCAAGCATCCCACCCCGCCCGATGAGGCGACCCAACCCACGCCGTTGGCCCAACGACAACGGGCCTTTGGCTACACCTTTGAGGAACTGCGGTTATTGCTGTCGCCCATGGCGCAGAACGGCGTGGAAGCGATTGGGGCGATGGGCACCGACACGCCGCTGGCAGTCCTGTCCAACCGACCGAAGCTGCTGTATGACTACTTTCAACAGCTGTTTGCCCAGGTGACCAACCCGCCGATCGACTCGATTCGCGAAGCGATCGTCACGTCGCCGATTACCACCATCGGTAGCGAGCGCAATCTCCTGCAGCCCGAACCCGAGAGCTGTCGCCTGATCAAGCTGAACACGCCGGTGATCAGCAACGCCGAACTGGCCAAGCTGAAGGATATTCAAAATCCCCACTTCGCTTCGATCACGCTGCCGATGCTGTTTGATCCAACAGCAGGCGTAACGGGACTAAGCACTGCGAGTGAGGCCCTGTGTCAGCAGGCCGATGCGGCGAGCTCCTCCGGCACGAACATCATCATTCTCAGCGAGCGCGATATTAGCCCCACCCAAGCCGCGATTCCCGCGCTGCTGGCGGTGTCGGGCCTGCACCACCACCTGATCCGCAATGGCACCCGCACCCGCGTCGGTCTCGTGTTGGAATCGGGCGAACCGCGCGAAGTGCACCACTATGCGGTGCTGCTGGGCTATGGCTGCGGGGCGATCAATCCCTATCTGACCTTCGAGACCATTGACGCCATGATCAGCGATGGCGTGCTGAAGGGCGTGGACTACGCGACCGCCTGCAAAAACTACATCAAGGCCGTGACCAAAGGGGTAATCAAAATTGGCTCCAAGATTGGCGTTTCCACGATTCAGAGCTATCGCGGCGCGCAAATCTTTGAGGCGATCGGGCTCGATTCCAGCGTGATTGATCAGTACTTCACCTGGACGGCCTCTCGGCTAGAAGGGGCCGATCTGGCGGTGCTGGCTGAAGAAGCAGTGCTGCGCCACGGCCATGCCTTCCCCGATCGCGACCTGCCCGATCACACCCTGGATGTCGGCGGCGACTATCAATGGCGGAAAGATTGTGTTGTTAATGAGTTGTGGACCACCTAGATCTACACGCTGCAGCAGGCGGTGCGGGCGTGCGACTACGCCCTGTACAAAAAGTATTCCGCCCAGATCAACGACCACGGCAAGCAGTTCTTCCGCATTCGCGACTTGCTGGAGTTTAAAGATCGCGAGTCGATTCCTCTAGAAGACGTGGAGCCGGTTGAGGCGATCATGAGTCGCTTCAAGACCGGGGCGATGAGCTACGGCTCGATTTCTAAAGAAACCCACGAAGCGCTGGCGATCGCCATGAACCGCATTGGCGGCAAGTCCAACACGGGCGAGGGCGGCGAAGATCCCGACCGCTATACCTGGACAAATGAGCAGGGCGATTCGAAAAACAGCGCCATCAAGCAGGTGGCCTCGGGTCGCTTTGGCGTCACCAGTCTGTATCTATCTCAGGCGCGGGAACTCCAGATCAAGATGGCCCAGGGTGCGAAGCCCGGTGAAGGCGGTCAGCTCCCCGGCAAAAAGGTGTATCCCTGGATTGCTAAGGTGCGCCATTCCACCCCTGGCGTGGGCCTGATTTCGCCGCCGCCCCACCACGACATCTACTCGATTGAAGATCTGGCGCAGCTGATCCACGACTTGAAGAACGCCAATCGGGAAGCCCGAGTCAGCGTCAAGCTGGTGGCAGAGGTGGGGGTCGGTAGGGGGGCGGCGGGGGTGGCGAAAGCCCACGCCGATGTGGTGCTGATCTCGGGCTTTGACGGCGGCACGGGCGCTTCGCCCCAGACTTCGATCAAACATGCCGGACTCCCCTGGGAACTCGGCCTGGCGGAAACCCACCAAACCCTGGTGCTGAACAATCTGCGCAGTCGCATCGCGGTGGAAACCGATGGTCAGATGAAAACGGGTCGGGACGTGGCGATCGCCACATTACTCGGGGCCGAAGAATATGGTTTATCCACGGCACCCCTGGTGTCCATCGGCTGCATCATGATGCGGGTCTGTCACAAAAATACCTGCCCCGTTGGCGTTGCGACCCAAGATCCGGCTCTGCGCAAGAACTTCACCGGCGACCCGCAGCACACGGTCAATTTCATGACCTTCATTGCTCAGGAACTGCGGGAAATCATGGCCGAGCTGGGCTTCCGCACCATCAATGAAATGGTGGGCCGCACGGATGTGTTGGAACCGAAGCAGGCGATCGACCACTGGAAGGCTAAGGGTATTGATGTCTCCAAGATTCTGCATCAGCCGGAAGCCGGGCCAGAGGTGGGTCGCTACTGCCAGATTCCTCAGGATCACGGTTTGGCCCAATCCCTCGACATGACGACGCTGCTGGCTCTCTGTCAGCCCGCGATTGAAAAAGGCGAAAAGGTCAGTGCCACTCTGCCCATCACCAATGTGAATCGAGTGGTGGGCACCATCCTCGGCAACGAAATTAGCAAGCGGCACTGGGAGGGCCTGCCAGAAGATACTGTGCAGCTCCACTTCCAGGGCAGCGCGGGGCAAAGCTTCGGCGCTTTTGTGCCCAAGGGCGTCACGCTAGAACTCGAAGGCGATGCCAATGACTATTTAGGCAAGGGGCTCAGCGGCGGCAAGATCATGCTCTATCCTCCCCAGGGTTCGACCTTTGTGGCAGAGGAAAACATCATCACTGGCAACGTCGCCTTTTACGGCGCGACGGGCGGCGAAGCCTACATTCGCGGTTTGGCGGGTGAACGCTTCTGCGTCCGCAACTCCGGCGTGCGCGCGGTAGTCGAAGGTGTCGGCGACCACGGCTGCGAATACATGACCGGTGGCAAGACCGTGATCATTGGCCCCACGGGACGCAACTTTGCAGCGGGCATGAGTGGCGGCGTTGCCTACGTGCTGGATGAGGCGGGCGATTTTGCCACCCGCTGCAACACCGAAATGGTGGATCTAGAACGGCTGGAAGACCCGGAGGAGATTCTGGAACTGCATGACATGATTCAGAACCATGTGAAGTACACGGGCAGCACCAAGGGCGATCTCGTTCTCGCGGCTTGGAACGACATGGTGCCGAAGTTTGTGAAGGTGATGCCCCGTGACTACAAGCGGGTGTTGCAGCACATTCAAAAGGCGATGGCCGATGGCCTCGACGGCGACGATGCCCTGTCCGCCGCGTTTGAAGAAAACGCCCGCGACATCGCCCGCATCAGCGGCAGTTAACTGGCGATGATGCTTGTGGTTGCTGGCTCACCGCCTGCGGCACCTCTCCTAAGCCCTCCGGGCAGGCTGCGCCAAAAGTAAGGAGAGGTTTATCAACACTCCGGTTCCTCTCCTTCATAAGGAGAGGTGAGGTGAGGTTCCTCAGGCGCTTCAATCCCAAATTCTGAAACCGACTGCACATTAACTCTTTCGCTTCACAACCAAGCACCCTTAACCCTTAACCACGCTCAAACATCATGGGAAAACCAACCGGCTTTATGGAATTTCTGCGCGAGGCGGCCACCGAAGTGGCCCCCAGCGATCGCATCCGCAACTGGGATGAATTCCACCTGCACATGCCCGAAGACAGCCTGCAGACCCAGGGCGCGCGCTGTATGGATTGCGGCACCCCCTTCTGCCACACCGGCATGGAAATCAACCGGGCCGCTAGCGGTTGTCCCATCAATAACCTGATCCCCGAGTGGAATGACCTAATTTATCAAGGGCGCTGGCAAGAGGCGCTGGATCGCCTCCATAAAACCAATAATTTTCCCGAATTCACCGGCCGCGTTTGTCCCGCTCCCTGTGAAGGGGCCTGTGTGCTGGGCATCATCGAGCCGCCGGTCACGATCAAAAACATCGAATATTCCATTGCCGAAAAGGGCTGGGAAGAAGGCTGGATTACGCCCCAGATTCCCAGCAGGCGAACGGGTAAAAAGGTGGCGATCGTCGGCTCCGGCCCCGCTGGGCTTTCTGCTGCGGCTCAGCTCAACTCTGCGGGTCATTGGGTGACGGTGTATGAGCGGGCTGACCGTCCCGGTGGCCTGCTGATGTATGGCATCCCCAACATGAAGCTGGAGAAAGAAAAGGTGGTGATGCGCCGCTTGGATGTGCTGGAAGCGGAGGGCGTCACCTTTGTTTGCAATACGGAAGTGGGCAAAGACCTGCCCACCGAGCAGTTGATGAATGATTTTGACGCGGTCGTCCTTTGCACTGGCTCCACTCGACCCCGCGACCTCTCAATTGAAGGGCGCGATCTCAAGGGCATTCATTTCGCGATGGAATTCCTGACCGCGAACACCCAAACGGTATTGAATGGCGAACCGGTGGATAGCTATATTTCTGCGGCTGGCAAAGATGTCGTGATTATCGGTGGGGGTGACACCGGCACGGACTGTGTGGGCACCTCAATTCGCCACGGTTGCAACAGCGTCACCCAGCTAGAAATCATGCCGAAGCCCCCTGCAGAACGCGCGGCTAATAATCCCTGGCCGGAGTGGCCCAAAATTTACCGCCTCGACTACGGTCAGGAAGAGGCGGCTGAGATGTTTGGGGATGATCCTCGGGCTTACACTCGCACAGCCACGAAATTTGAAGGGGATGAGCAGGGACAGCTCAAGGCCGTTCACACCGTTCAGGTCGAGTGGGCGAAGGATGAAAACGGACGCTTCATTCCCCAACACGTTGCTGGCACGGAGAAGGTGCTGCCCGCCCAACTGGTGCTGCTGGCGATGGGCTTCCTCGGCCCCGAACAGCCAATCATCGACGCTCTTGGCTTAGAGCAAGATGGCCGCAGCAATATCAAAGCGGAACACGAGCAATACACCACCAGCATTCCGGGCGTCTTCGCAGCGGGCGATTGCCGTCGTGGGCAAAGCCTGGTGGTATGGGCGTTTAATGAAGGTCGGGGCGTAGCGCGGGAGTGCGATCGCTTCCTTATGGGCACCACTGAACTGCCTTAGCGCCTGCATCCAGAACCCCGGTTTCTTGAAGAAACCGGGGTTCTTTTTAGCCGATTTTGCTAAATTGAGAGGCAAGTCCGAGAGGCTTAACGTATTGCATTGAGCAAGAATATGGCAACATCGCCTGCTGCTGAAGCCCTGCCGATCGCCCCTGGAGAAAACCGCGTCGCCTTCCAGGGCATGGATTGGGTGGCCTACCAGCAAATGAAAGCCTTGCTCAATGAACGTACTCGGGCACGGCTGACGTACGATCGCGGCACCCTCGAAATTACGACGCCCTCAGAACTACATGAGTTTTACGCCCGCTTGATTGAACGCTTCATCGTCATTCTGGTGGTAGAACTCGGGCTGAAAATCAAAACCCTGGGCCCAACCACGCTGGATCGCGAGGACTTAGAGCGAGGAGCCGAACCCGACAACAGTTACTACATTCAAAATCAGCCCCGAGTTGCCGGACGCCCGATTGATTTAGAGACTGATCCGCCACCGGATTTAGTCGTCGAAGTCGATATTAAGCACACCGACACTGATGAGAACGCTCTCTATGCGGCGATGGATGTGCCGGAATTTTGGCGATTTAATGGCAAAGTTTGGCGCATTTACCAGTTGAGAGACGGCGAGTATATTGAATGCGATCTCTCCCCGATATTCCCTAGCATTGCTAAAGACGAACTCTATCAATTTCTCGTCACTTGCCAGCAAGATGAGGTTGGGAGCATCCCACTTTTGCAGATATACCAAAATACTGGACGGCGGCATAAGGATTTCGGACTACTCTCATCGTGTTTTCACGAAAGTGGGATGCTCCCGATGAGGTTGCCGCAGAGCTCGATTTGCGGACTTGGCTAAGAGAGCCGCGATAACATTGAGCAAGGAGGCTCTCATGACCATTACAACCCAACGCCTCAGCCTTGAGGACTATCTCGCCTATGACGATGGCACCGATACCCGCTACGAACTGGTTGACGGGGAATTAATCGCAATGGCGCAGCCTAAAGGTCGTCACGGGGCGATCGCTGAATTCCTCAACGATACCTTTCGGGCGGAGATCAAACGGTTCGGGCTGGCGTGGACCTCTAAGCAAATGGCAATCGCGCTACAGTCGCCTCGCGGTGGTCGTTGGGATACGGCGCGCATTCCGGATGTAATGGTGCTGGCACTAGAGCAATGGCGGATTCTGCGCGACCAAGAAGCGATCGTTCGTCTGAATGACTCGCCGCCTTACCTGGTCGTGGAAGTAGTCAGCGACTCGACAGTGACTACCGATTATCGGGCTAAGCGCGTCGAATACAACGTCCTCAATATCCCCGAATACTGGATCGTCGATCCCCTTAAGAATTGCATCACTCTTTTGCAACCCGTTGATGAACTATACGAAGAGATCCGCTACACCAACAATGACTTGATTCAGTCAGCGATTTTCCCAGAACTCGCCCTCACGGTTGAGCAAGTTTTGACGACTGAATAAAATCAAGAGTGCATCGCTCCCCCAAGGAAATCAAAATGTCACTAATTGACGAAGTCAATGAAAAGAGAAGAGAGATTCGCACTGATGATTATGCAATGTCTATCAGCGAATGGGCGTCTTTATATGAAAACAAAGAAATTGACATACACCCAGAATTCCAGCGATTTTACAGATGGGATATTGCTCAAAAAACAAACTTGATCGAATCAATTTTGCTCGGCATACCTATTCCACCCATTTTCGTGAGTCAGCGGAAAGATGGTATTTGGGATGTTGTAGACGGCCTTCAAAGATTATCGACAATTTATCAATTCATGGGCATCTTGAAGGACGAGAATTCAAACAACATCGCGCCTTTAACACTGACAGGAACTAAATATCTTCCAAGCTTGGAAGGGATGAAATGGAATGATCCTGATGATAAAGAAAATTCTCTTGGTCAAGATCTACGGCTGATTATTAAACGTTCAAAAATAAGCGTTAGCATTGTTCTCAAGGAAAGTGATGAAACTGCAAAATATGATCTCTTCCAAAGATTGAATACGGGTGGTTCTGCCCTCAGCCCTCAGGAGGTAAGAAATTGCATTTTGGTAATGTTGAATAAGAATTTTTATGCATGGCTTAAAAGGCTGGCTGACTATCAGGGCTATTTCATTCTAAAAACGCGCTTGAGCGTGTCTAGACCATATTTGCAGTATCGTTCCGCTTGAGCCATATTGTCGAAGTCATTCGAGCGATACAAATTCAGGGCAAAGTTGCGGGCGACCGCAAAGATCTGCGG
>JBHJJI010000009.1:0-3005 GCA_050042805.1 Leptolyngbyaceae cyanobacterium | reverse complement strand
ATTTAGCTTTGTCGCGCTTGCCACACTGCTGTCGGGACGGGTCTTTTATCGGTTTGACTGGGCGATGCTCAATCACCTGAGTTGGCCACTGGTGTTGCTTACACTGTTGGCAGTGGTGTGGCTGCAACAAACTCAACTGCGCCACCCCGAGCAAGTCAGGTAGCTTAATGGTGCAGAGCAGCCCTGAAGGTACTGCTACGTAAGGAGTCTCGCATCGGTAGTGAACCAGGGAAGGGTGATAAATCCTGTAACCATAGCCCAATCGCTATTGTTCCGCAGTTTGACCAGGTCACCCCCAATGCCTGAAATCACCATCAGATAAGCTTTTCAATTCTGACTTCCGACTTCTTCATTCCGAATTCTGCTATATATAACGGGCCGGTAGCCATCACCGAAACCCCGTCAGGATTTGGCCTATGAGGATTTGTATGGACTCCGTAGCTGCACGGAATCGCCATGGGTACCATGGGTGAGCCTTGTGGCCCCTGTTCTGAATTGGCAAACTCACCATGAAAATCATCGGCATTATTCTTTTCGTCATTGGCGTGATTTTGTTCTTTGTGCAGCGGGGGCAAAAGCAAAAGCTCTTTAGCATCAAATCGGCTCGGGCGATGACCGCTGCCGAACTTCAGGAGACGGCGGGCGCGGTGGCGGCAGAGCTCGGCGGCGGGAGCTGGCGCGACTATGTGAAACTTTGGGGCCGAGTCACAACTGAGCAGCCGCTGTACTCTGACCAGAAGGAAGCGCCTTGCGTACATTTTGTGTCACAGGTCACACGGGAATATGAAACGAAGAACGACGAGGGCAAAGTTCAGCAGAAGTCGGAACAGGTTTCTCAAAATCGACAGTCGATCGCCTTTTGGCTGCACGATCGCACCGGCAAGATCAGGGTCAACCCTGAGGGGGCCGCGATCGAAACTATCGAAATCCTGAACGAGTTTCGACCCCAGCGCTCGGGCGAGACCCGAGGCTATCGCCACACCGAATCGGCGTTGCCCATCGATCGCGAAGTTTTGGTGGTCGGAGCGGTGAGCGACGTGACGGGAGAGGTCATCATCGGCAAACCGGTGAAGTCGGATCATCACTACCTCATTTCCCTCAAAGATGAAGAAATGTTATCGTCGGCCACGGCTCGCAGTGCCAAAAATATTTTCTACAGCATGATCGGCTGTTTTGCGATAGGGATAATTTTATTGATTTGGGATCTAGTGTCTTAGGCTATCGCTCGCTCTAGCAAGCGCCTAGAGGCACAAAGAGGGTCGTCTTAGGAACCTTGTACAGGATTTGAGGTCAGGGCTGAGGACTCGGTGGCCAACTGTAGAGCAATCAATTCCGTTGGTCTGACCATTTTTGAAGATAACGGTTGCTGTTCCGGCCAGAGTCATTTGGGTAGAATTTTTACCAACTCAATGTACTGTGTGGCTATCTTTCTATGATTCGCCATTCGTAAATTACAAGGAGAGGACGGTACGAATGGGTAGTTTGTAAGAAGATGGGCTGAACCCCTTTGCTGATGAAGCGTCCTCGTGTTCCGATGGTGCTAGGTCAGCGCTATGGGCGCTGCGGGTAAGTCGTTGTCCTATCGTCGTCACTTTGCCTGAGAAGGCTTGAGGAAATGCGGTCAGCGTCATCGACATCCATTAGTTTTCTCTTTAGAACTTGCCTTGAATCCTCCAGCTAAAGCGTCGCTCAAAATTACGGATATCTTAGGGGTGGCAATTTTTGATCTCAACTGCCTCCCGCAAGCGTATTTTGTGACTGAGGCTAACCCCTCCACCAACTGGGTGCAGATCGCGTTTCAGTCTTTGGGGTTGCGATCGCTGCTGTCCTCTTCCCTCGAACTCGACGGGTTCCAACAAATTACGATTTACTCTAAGGCAACAGTTGCCATTGTGGTGCCTCGCCGCCAAGATTATCTGGCACTGCAGTTCCGAGCGCAGGCGGCCATTGTCCGGGCCGCCCACAGCCAGCAGCTATTAGCCTTAATCAACGCGCTAAATGTTAATAAATTGCAGCAGCATCCTCACTTCACCCTGATCTAACCCGGTCGCCAAGTGCCATGAAAGCTGTGGGGAATCACGCTCGGCAACGCCAATCGGCATACCGGTTCAGCCTCTAGACGATCGCTGTCATAAATCCAGACTTCGCTCTGGTGGGCCGCGCCGTCATAAACCACGGATAATACCCAACCCGCCGGGGCAGTACGGTCGCGTTTGGGCACATAGATCGGTTCCGAGGGATACCGCTCCACCCCGGCTTCGGCGACCGTGAGCTGGGCGGTATCGGGTTCGAACCGAGCGATCGCGCGAAACAGTTCGCCGGTGTTGTCGCGCCCTGGTGTCTGCAATGACAGGTAAGTGGGGGCCGTCACCACGGGCTGATCGGTGGGCACCTGGGGAAACTCGCAATAGTCTTCGACCAGACAGGTTTGGGCGCGCACCACCGCCGTTTGCGGATCGACGCAGACGCGCCACAGCTGGCCCACCGCTGGGGTTTTGAACTGCCCGGAGGCGATCTCTTTCAGCTGTTGATTGGTGGCAAAATCTTCGTAGCGCACCACCTCTAGCACGATGTCGCCATCGTTATTGACAAAGCCTTTGCCAAAATGCCACTGATACCACGGGTCAACGGCCTCAGAGCTAATTACCTCCAGGGTCTCGGCATCGACGACGACCAGCTGAGTGCCGTGTTTGGGTTGCCACATCAGGGCATCGCTAAAGCTTTGAAAGCCCAAAACCGCCGGTAACGGATTGAGCCGCACCGGCGGCACGCAAAACACCAGGTAGCGATCGGCCAGCACAAAGTCATGGATCAGCGGAATGCCGTTGAGGGGCACCGACTCCTTTTTCTGAATGTGGCCAGTGGCGTCACTGCGATAGAGGTTGAGCGTCGCATTGGCCCCAGGCACAATGCCAAAGTTAAAAATGTGCCCGGTCTGCGGATGGCGTTTGGGGTGGGCCGAGTAAGGGTCGTTGTCGGTCAGTTCGCCTAAGGGGTGTACGCCC
>JBHJJI010000008.1:0-2634 GCA_050042805.1 Leptolyngbyaceae cyanobacterium | reverse complement strand
CTCTCCCCCGTGCTCAGCGACCGTCTCAAAGCGTTGGCTCAGCAGCATCAGGCCACGCCCTTTATGCTGCTGTTGGCGGCATTTCAAACGCTGCTTTATCGCTACACTGCCCAGTCGGATATTTGGGTCGGCTCAACCGTGACGAATCGCGATCGCCGCGAAATCCAAAACCTGATTGGCCTGTTTGTTAATAACCTCGTCTTTCGCACTCAGGTCTCTGGCGATCAGCCCTTTTCCCAGCTTTTACAACAGGTGCGCGAAACTGCCCTCGATGCCTATGCTCATCAGGATGTGCCCTTCGAAGCGATCGTTGATGCTCTCCAGGTCGAGCGTCACCTCAGCCATAACGCACTCTTCCAGGTGATGTTCATCTTGCACAACACGCCGACCCAGAGCTTTACCCTGCCCGACTTACAGATCACCACTCTGGAACCCGAGACCACGCCCGCTCGGTTTGACCTCAGCCTTGACATGTACGAAACCCCCGACGGGCTGACCGGCGTGTTTGAATACAACACCGACCTCTTCAAGCGCACCACGGTCCAGCGGCTGGTTGACCATTTTCAGAAGATGTTGGGAGCGATCGCGGCAAATCCGGATAGTGCGATCGGTACCCTGCCCCTGCTTACCCCCACTGAGCAGCAGCAACTCATTAGTTGGAATCAAACCGAGCAACCCATTCCAGACCGCTGCGTCCATGAACTCATTGCCGATCAGGCCCAAGCCACGCCCGCCGCCACCGCCCTCATTTTTGAAGACACGGTTCTCAGCTACCAGCAACTCGACCAGCAGGCCAATCAGCTCGCCCATTACTTGATGCAGCAAGGGATTCAGCCGGGTAGTCGCGTCGCCCTATGCCTGGAACGTTCTGCCGAACTGGTGGTCACCCTACTCGCCATCCTTAAGACCGGTGCCGTCTACGTCCCCCTCGACCCCACATATCCCGTCGAGCGGCTGCGGTTCGTTCTGGAGGATGCCCAGATATCGCTGCTAATTACGACGCAAGGTGAGACAGCGGGAACAGACCAGAAGATGACCATTCCGATTCTAGATTTACAGCAAAATCAAGCTCATATTACGGCTCAACCCTGCAACCCCGTCACCCAGCTACCCAGCCACACCCCCACTACCACAGACCTCGCCTACCTCATCTACACCAGCGGCAGCACCCGCACCCCCAAAGGCGTTACTATCCAGCATCAGAGCCTGACGAATCTGCTCACCAGCATGGCTCAGGCTCCTGGCATGACGGCCCAGGATATGCTGCTCGCTGTGACCACTCCTGCCTTTGACATCGCCGCGTTGGAACTCTTTTTGCCTCTCACTGTCGGCGGCACGCTGGTCATTGCCAGCCAGGAAGTTGTGCGCGACCCGCAGCAATTAGCCATGCAGCTGGAGCATCATGACGTCACCCTGATGCAGGCCACCCCTGCTACTTGGCGACTACTGGTCGAAAGCGGCTGGCAGGGCAAAGCTAACCTCAAAATCCTCTGCGGCGGCGAAGCTCTGGATGTCGCGTTAGCCAAGACACTGCTTACCTGTGGTGCTGAACTCTGGAACCTCTACGGCCCTACGGAAACTACCATCTGGTCGGCTGCGCTGAAGCTTGATGCCTCCATCCTGGCAGACGGTATCGTCCCCCTCGGCCCACCCATTGCTAACACCCAGTTCCATGTTCTCGACGCTCAGCAACGCTCTGTTCCCCTCGGTGTCCCTGGAGAACTCTACATCGGTGGCTTGGGCCTTAGTCCGGGCTATTGGCAAAGGGAAGAGCTGACAGCAGAACGGTTTATTTCCCTAGGAAATTCAAAATTCAAAGTTCAAAATTCAAAATTTCTCTACAAAACTGGCGATCGCGTCCGCACCCTCGAAAACGGCACCCTGGAATACCTCGGTCGCCTCGACCATCAGGTGAAGCTGCGCGGCTTCCGTATCGAACTCGGCGATATCGAAGCTGTACTCACCCAGCACCCCGATGTGTCGCAAGCGGTGGTTGTGCTGCGAGAAGACAACGCTGTTGAGTCCCAACTCGTCGCCTATGTGGTTTCTCCTGCCGAATTCCGAATTCCGAATTCCGAATTCCAAACTCATCTTTCTCAGCACCTCCCCACCTACATGGTGCCCAGCCAGTTTGTAGTGCTTGATGCCCTACCCCTAACGCCCAATGGCAAAGTCGATCGCAGCGCTCTGCCAGCGCTAGAACAAACCGAGACCGCACAGGCAGCAACGGTTCCTCGCACCCTCACAGAAGAATTGCTCACTAATATTTGGACAGCCGTTTTAGGGCAAAACAGTATTGGCCGCGATAACAACTTTTTCGAGCTAGGCGGTCATTCTCTGCTGGCGACGCGGGTGGTGGCCCAGGTACGGCAGGCGTTTGGGGTGGAGCTGCCGGTGCGATCGCTGTTTGAATCGCCCACCCTATCTCAACTCGCTACCGAAATCGACACATTGAAAACCGGCGGTAGCCCTGCCACCCTAGCGCCCATTCAGCCGATTGAACGGGCGGGGGCGCTACCGCTCTCCGATGCGCAGCGGCGACAGTGGGTTTTAGCGCAGTTGGAACCAGAGAGTCCGTTCTACATCATTCCGACCGCCGTGCGAGTCAAGGGCGATTTATCGATAGACCGGCTG
>JBHJJI010000007.1:0-24298 GCA_050042805.1 Leptolyngbyaceae cyanobacterium | reverse complement strand
GAGGCCGACATCAATGCCGCGCGTCTGGCTAGAGGCCAAGCGCCGGGCGCGATTTCCGCAGGCTCACCGGGGCTGCAGCGACGGCCCATACCGCGATTTGAGGGTACTCCCCTGGGTGAACTGACCGTTCAGAGTCGGGTAGCCACCTATACCCATAATTTAGTGGCGGAACGCGAAGTGGTGCCCCCCTTAGAGGCCGTGGATAGCTTTGGCGGCTTTGCGACTCAAAGCGCCGCGCGATCGGCGGCGCAGCGTCATCCCAACATTGTGGCGATCATTCGCGATCGCGACGGGCTATTTCATGGGTTTGATACGCAGTTTCCGCCCATTACCCAAGATCCGGATACCCATGTTCAAATCATTCCCTTCGAACTGCGACAGGGGCAGGTTGTGGAATGGGTCAATGTGGAGGAGAGTCAGCCCGATCAACAAGTGTGGGAACGTCGTGCCGATAGCGCCCATTCCCTGTATCAGCACTATCGGATGGCCGATGGCGACGATCGTCAGCGCCTGCGACAGGCCGCCGCCGAAGCCTATGTCAGCCTGATGATGGCGGCCTTGGCAGTGCCTCGCGATCAGATTTACATCGTGCCTCGGGGGGGCGATCGCCGACCGGGGATGATCAACTTTGACATCGACATGTCCGGGGCCAATGGTGAAGCCGGAATTGCCGGTAGCCTGCCTGCCACCCGCACGGGCGAGGCACCTCCGGTCACGTTGACGCTTGGCGTCGGGGCGATTCGCCGGGGCGGCAGTGGCTCGATTCCCAGCCGCGCCAGCATTATGACGAATATAACCTATCGCCACGAAGCGGCCCATGTGGAGCACGCCCAACTCGCGATTGATCTGCGGCAGCAGTGGCGCGAATCGGGAGCGACCACCTCGTTCGAAGATTGGCTACGACAGCAGCAGCGGCGCGGTCACATTTCTCGGATGGACTATGATCTGGCGCGCGAACAGGTGCGCGGCGGCGAACATGCCACCCAAACGGTGGCGTATTTAGAAGGGTTTATCACCGGCTTTCAACAGTTGCCCGTCGATACCGTTGATGCTTATCTGTTTGGTCAGCTGGGCGGCATGGCCTCGCACTGGGCTTGGGCGGGCCATGAACTGAATGATCGCACCATCACGGCACTGGAAAACTACTACTGTTTTTAATGTGACGTCGACCACCGAGATCGCTTTAGTACCTTTGTGGATCAGCAGGCGGGTAACCCAACTGGGCCACAGCATCAGCTGTTGTTCTATGAGCGGTTACAACAGGCGATCGCAGGCGGCTGTTGAACCGGTGTCGCCAAAGTGGACGTTTACAGGCAGAGCAACCGTTCATGACGCGGGCGCGCCACTCCAAATGATGAAAAGAGGCTTTCAGAACCCCGGTTTCTTGGGTATGACCAGTCCATCACAAGTTTTCTCCGACAGAAAACGGGGTTCTTGGCGCTGGGCAAGTAGACGGCGAGATCGCGGTAGCCCAACGCTTAATCGCTGGAGTCTGGGCTCGACATTTCCTCCCAAAATAGGGACGATCTTTGGGAAAATCGAAAGTTTTAAAATCAAGTATCACATCAAATTCTCTTGTCGTTAGAATTAAGCATCTTGCGACTTAATTCGACTGATTAGAAAAATGGCAGACAGCTGCTTTTATTCTTCTGCAGCTATTTTTTTGTCCATTTAAGACGTGATCAAAATTTCCTTAATTTATCTGAATTAATCTTACCAGCACTTTGCGCTAGGCTGTCAGGGCAGCTATGGTGGCTACAGCATTGCCTGATATGCTCGCTCCGTTTCAGGACATCACCGCTCAGAAACCAAAGTTTTCGCTAGCTCGATTAGCCTTTTGCTACTCAAAGAAATGATTGTCTAGTATCGGCTTTTGGTCGCGCTGGGTGGCCCTATTTTGTATTGAGGAAAGACGTCCATGACAACCTTTCCCGGCTCTCCCCGACTGCTGCGTGGCGGCCTCGTGCTGTTGGATCTCGACAGCGAGACCGTGCAGCGAATTATCGTCATGCAATACAATCCGGCGACATTGCAGCGGCAACTGCAGGTGCAGGGAGCCGGGGGCGACGGCGGCGATCGCCTCGAAGCGCTGCGACTCACCGGCCCCCCGGTTGAGACCTATCAGCTGGAAGCCGAGATTGACGCCGCCGATCAGCTGGAATTCCCTGACATCAGCAGTCACCGTTCCACCGTGGAATACGGCATTTTGCCCCAGCTGGCGGCGCTCGAAACCCTGATCTACCCCAGCAGCAGTCGCATTCGCCTGAATAATCAGCTGGCAACGGCTGGCACGCTGGAACTGATGCCGATGGAAACGCCGCTGACGCTGTTTGTCTGGAGCAAAAGCCGAGTGTTGCCGGTGCGCATCACCGACTTCAGCGTCACCGAAGAAGCCTACGACCCCAACTTGAATCCGTTAAGAGCCAAGGTTAGTTTGAGTCTGCGGGTCTTAAGCGGCAATGATTTGAACTACGACCACTTTGGCAGCAGCCTGTATCGCAGCTATCACCAGCAGCAAGAGCAGCTGGCTCGCCAAGCACCTTCTGCCACCCTCGACCGGCTGGGCATTGGAGGGCTGTTATGAATCCGCAAGTGCAGGCGATTCCCGGCATTCTGCCCCCGGAGCCGGTGGTGTATCCCATCACTAGTCGCTATTACGGCATTGAAACGAAGGAACTGACGCTACCCAACGGCGACACCACCGCCTATCTGAAGCGGCGCTTTATTCCTCCGCCCGAGCGGTTTGAGCTGTTGCAGTTGCACACGGTCACCGAGGGCGATCGCCTCGACAACATCACCGCTCGCTATCTCGATGACCCCGAACAGTTTTGGCGCATTGCCGATGCCAATCGCGCCATGCACCCCGAGGCGTTGACAACTCCTGTGGGTCGTCACCTACGCATCACTTTGCCTGAGGGCATTGGGGGGGTACGCCATGCTTAAGGGCATCAATCTCACCTTGATGATTGGGCCAGCCGTGCCAGTGATCGTCCCTAAGGCTGTGATCGAGGCGCTGGAGAGCATTCAGGTCAGTAGCCGGGGAGCAAAAACCGGCTTTCAGCTGACCTTTAATATCAGCCAGCGATCGCCCCTGCTGCAAACGCTGCTGCCCGCCGGTTACTTCGACCCGATGGTGACGCGGGTATTGATCATCGTCACCCTCAAGGGCTTGCCCAATGTGCTGTCAGACGGCATCGTCACCCGCCAAGCGCTGGCCCCCAGCGATCAACCAGGACAGTCCAAGCTCACCATCACCGGGGAAGATTTGAGCGTGCTGATGGATGTGGTGGAGATCAAGCGATCGTTCCCCAACATGCCAGAAATTGCCCGCATCTATACGATTTTGGCCCCCTACGCCGCCTTTGGCATTGCCCCGATCGCCATCCCGCCGGTGATCTTTTCGGTCTCCACCATGGCCGAAGAAATTCCCTCGCAGTCGGGCACCGATCTGAGCTATCTCAACCGGTTGGCGCGCCGCAACGGCTATATCTTTTTTGTCGAGCCTAATCCCCTCGTGCCGGGCTCTAACATCGCCTATTTTGGCCCCGACATCCGCATTCCCAACCCGCAGCGGGCGCTAAGCGTCAACTGGGATGCCCATTCCAATGTGGAGTCCATCAGCTTCAGCCTGGATGGTCTCAAGAAGGAAATTTTGATCGTGACGATCCTCGATCCGGTGACGAAAAAGGTGCCGATGCCGATTCCCTTCCCCACGGTTAATCCGATTCGGCCTCCCTTGGGAGCACGGTTAACGCCCCCGGCCAAGGTCAGATTTAGTGATGATTTGGCCAGCCTGAAGCCGACGGAAGCAGCGAAGCGGGTGCTGGGTGAGCTGGTGCAGTCGAGCGATGCGATCACCTCTAGCGGGTCTTTAGACGTGTTGCGTTACGGGGGCATTTTGCGATCGCGGCAGCTGGTCGGCGTGCGGGGGGCGGGCGTGGCCTACGACGGCATGTACTACGTCAACAACGTCACCCACAACCTGAAGCCCGGCGAATACAAACAGAATTTTTCTTTATCCCGAGACGGTCTGATTTCCCCAACCCCGAGAGTCGTGGCATGAACGGAGCAGCAGGCGAAACCAAATACTACGGCAAATATGCCGCCACCGTGGTGAACAACATCGACCCCCTGCAGCGGGCGCGACTGCTGCTGTCTGTGCCCGATGTCTTGTCCTTTGTGCCCTCTTCCTGGGCGGAACCTTGCCTGCCGTTGGCCGGGCCGACGGGGTTACCCATGGGCACCTATTTTGTGCCACCCATTGGCGCGGGCGTTTGGGTCGAGTTTGAACAGGGCGATGTGGATCGGCCGATTTGGGTCGGCTGTCGATTTGGCTCGACGGCCGATGTACCGCCCCTGGCCCTGGCCGGACTGCCCACCTCGCCCAGCATTGTGATGCAAACCGGTGGCCAAAACACCTTGATGATTAGCGATCTGCCCGGCCCGGCAGGCGGCATCTTGCTCAAAAGCACTGCCGGGGCCAGCATTTCGATTACCGACACCGGCATCATTATTCAAAACGGTCAGGGGGCCAGCATTTCGATGGTGGGGCCAACGGTGACGATCAACAACGGCGCGTTAGCCATTACTTAGCGGAGCGGTGTAGTCATGTCAGGTCCTTTACTTCATGTTGGTGCCACCGTGTTCTGTGCCCATGCGGGCCAGGCCCAACCGACGACGGCGAATCCGCGGGTGTTGGTGAGCGGCCAACCGATTGTGACGCAATCAACGAGCTATGCGATCGCGGGCTGCACCCTGCCGCCGCCCACTGCGGGCAACGGACCTTGCGTCACCGCCCAGTGGGTCACCGGCTCCACCCGCATTTTGGCCGACGGCCAACCGGTACTGTTGCTGAGCAGTCAGGCGATTTGTGCCCCCACCGGCACGCCCCTGCTGCCGACCGTGACGCAAACGCGGGTGGTGGGCCTATGAGGATACACCTTGACTATCCCTGGCACTTTGATGCCCTCGGTCGCACCGCCACCACGACCGAGACCGATCACGTGCGCGACATGATTGAGCAGTTACTGTTCACCAGTCCGGGGGAACGGGTCAACCGCCCCACTTTGGGCAGTGGGTTGCAGCAGCTGATCTTTGCGCCCAACAGCCCCGAGTTGGCCGCCACCCTGCAGTACACCCTGCAGGCAGCGCTGCAGCAGTGGCTGGGGGATGTGATCGAAGTGCGCGATCTAGAGGTGACCAGTGAGGATGCCCAGCTGCGGGTCGAGCTGCGCTATGTCTTGCTGAGCACTGGGGCTGAGCAGGCCGAAACCTTTGAGTTGGGAGGGGGGCCATGAACGCGTCTCAACTGCAGTGTCAAGATCAGCAGCGGCGACGGTTGATTCGTCAGCAGCAGCGCAACGGCCTCGATTATCTGGGAGTCAGTGACGACCAGCAGCAGCTCTGCGTCCATTTTTTGGGGCCGGTGCCGCAGAATTTGACGCCCGCTCATCTGCAGATTGAGGGGGGCCAAGTCATCCGCGATATCCAGGTAATTGCCCTAGAGCTGGAACTGCAGGACGACCCCACGCTGGATAGCTGCCTGCAGGTCACAGTCAGCGAACCGGGAGACTTTTCGCCCTATCAGCTCAAAGTAGTGGCCTTAAACGCGGCGGGACGGCCCACCGATGAACCGCATCCCGACTTTGACCCGCGCTACAGCAGTCTGACCTTCAGCTTTAAAGTGGACTGTCCCAATGAGCTAGATTGCCTGACGGATCCGGCCTGTCCTCCAGAAACGACAGGAGATGAGACCGCCGCCACCATCAACTACCTGGCGAAGGACTACGCCAGTTTTCGGCAGCTAATTTTAGACCGGCTGTCGCTGCTGCTGCCCAACTGGCGGGAACACCATGCGCCCGATTTGGGCATCACCCTGGTGGAACTGTTGGCCTATGTGGGCGATCACCTCAGTTATTACCAAGATGCCGTCGCCACCGAAGCCTATTTGGCCACCGCCCGCCAGCGGATCTCGGTGCGGCGTCACGTGCGCCTGGTGGACTATGCCCTGCATGAAGGCTGCAACGCCCGCACCTGGGTACACCTGCAGCTCACTGGCAGCGAGACCTTTGAGCTGCCCCTGGCTCAGACAGCCCTGATCACAGCGATTCCCCTCGGGCCACCCGCCGGACAGATCTTGACGTCCCTAGCGCTGCGCGAACTGCCCCCAACTGCCTACGAGGTGTTTGAGCCGATCGCCCCAACGCCCCGCACCCTCTACCAAAGCCACAACGCCATCCGCATCTACACCTGGGGCGATCGCGACTGTTGTTTGTCGGCGGGTGCTACCCAGGCGACGTTAATTGACGGCTGGGTCGCGCCAGCGAATCCGGTACCGCCGCCCGTGCCCGCACCCGACTGTGACAACGATGACGGCCCCGAGCCGCCGCCCTGGGCCGGGTTAGACCGGGCACTGCATTTGCAGCCCGGCGATATTGTGATTTTTGAAGAAGTCAAGGGCGCTCGCACGGGTCACGAAGCCGATGCCGATGTGCGCCGCCGCCATGCCGTTTGTCTGACCCAGGTCACCCCCACGGTGGATCAGCTGCAAACGGTGCAGCAAGTCACCCCGTCCGCGCCAACCGTGCCCCCGATTGCCCTCTTGACGCCAACGGCAGAATCAGACGCCCTGGTCTCAGCGATTCCCCCGACTCCGCCTGCTCCCCTATCCCCCGACGACTCCCCCAACTCAGCTCCGGCATCAACAACCGAGTTCGCCGATTTACCTGTGCCGCTGCTGGAAATCGAATGGTCGGCGATCGATGCCCTGCCGATGAGCTTCTGTCTCTCAGCGCTCGGCCCGGCTCCCGACTGCGCCTGGCTCACCGATATCACCCTCGTGCGCGGCAATGTGCTGCTGGTGGATCATGGCCGCACCCGGCGGTCAGAAGATTTGGGCACCGTCACCGCTCAGTCGGGTCAGGTCACCTGTCAGGCGGAGGGCTTGCCCAGTCCGGTTATCCCAGAGCCCGCTCCCTTTCGTCCACAGCTGCAGGCGGGGCCGCTGACCTTTCGTCAGCCGCTGCCTGAACTCACCCCTCAAACCTGTGCGGCCACTCACCGGTGGCAGCAAGATCCGCGTCGGGCGTTGCCCCAGCTCATCCAGGTCACGAGTCAGGTTGTCTCCGACGCTCCCCCAGCCGGTGACGATCGCCTGAACCCACCCCAGACCTGGGAACCGGTGGCGGATCTCTTGGCCTCTACCGCCAGCGATCGCCACTTTGTCGTGGAAATTGATGACGAGGGTCGCGCTCAGCTACGGTTTGGTACTGGCGAGCAGGGACAGCCGCCCCCAGTTGGCCATCAGTTCACCGCCGACTATCGGGTGGGGAATGGGCCAGCGGGCAACATTGGAGCCGAAACGATCGCCTATGTGGTGCTCGATCAGCCTGTCAGCGGCATTCAGCTCACCCCCCGCAATCCCCTCCCGGCGGTGGGTGGCACCGCCCCCGAAACCCTGGAAGAAGCCCGGCAGTTTGCCCCCAATGCCTTTCGCGACAGGCTGCAGCGGGCCATCACCGCTGAGGATTATGCGACAATTGTGACCCGCGATTTTGCTGAGCAAGTGCAGCAGGCGATCGCGGTGTTGCGATGGAACGGTAGCTGGTATGAGGTGGGGGTGGCGATCGATGCTCGCCGCACCGGCACGCCCTCAGCCGCGCTGTTGGCGCAAATTGAGGGCCACCTGCATCGGTTTCGGCGGATGGGGCACGATTTGCGGGTGACCGCCGCCCAGATCGTACCGCTGCAGATCGCGATCACCGTTTGCGTACAGCCTCACTACCTGCGGGGGCAGGTCAAAGCCGCTCTGCTGGCAACCCTCAGCAACCGTTCGCTGCCCGATGGCAGTCAGGGCTTCTTTCATCCCGACCGGTTGACCTTTGGCGATCGCGTTTCGCTGAGTCCACTGATCGCGTTAGTGCAAGCCACTGAAGGGGTTGAATCGGTGACGGTGACACAGTTCCACCGGCGCTGTGCAGACGACGATGGCACGGCCCTGCGGCAGGGGTTCATTGCCCTCGGGCCGTTAGAAATTGCCCGCCTCGACAATGACCCAAATCAACCGGAAAACGGGCAGCTCATTTTGCAGATGGGAGGGGGCCGATGAATCGTGACTGTGACTGCTGTACCGGCATGCAGCCGGAGACGCCGCAAACCACGGCCAATCGGCCGGGCCTCAGCGCCCTGACCTATCGGGTCGGCACTCACGCCAGCTTCCGGCAAACTATGCTGGCGGGGCTATCGAGTCAGGAACGGTTGGCCCTGGCCCGACTCAAAACGCGCCTGCCCGATGACTTTGCGATCGCCCTGCTCGATGCCTGGGCTACTGTGGCCGACGTGCTCACCTTTTACCAAGAGCGCATCGCCAATGAAGGCTATCTGCGCACCGCGACCGAGCGGCGCTCAATCCTCGAACTGGCTCGACTGGTGGGCTACGAACTGCGGCCCGGCGTCGCCGCCAGCGTCTATTTGGCCTTTACCCTCGACCCTGATTGCAACGACGAGACGGTGTCGATTCCGGCAGGTACTCAGGCCCAAAGCGTGCCCCAAGCCAATGAGTTGCCCCAAACTTTTGAGACCGCTCAGGAGGCGCCAGCCCGCACAGACAGGAACCAGCTGCAGCCCCGACTCACCCGCCCGCAATACATCACGCCGTTTAACGTGGAGCAGCGATCGACGCTTTGGATCGCAGGCATTGACGCCAACCTGAAGGCCAATGATCGACTGCTGTTTATGTTTGATAATCGGGCGCTGGCGGCGGTTCGAGCCCTGCAGACAGTGGATGTGCAAGCCAGCGATCGCCGTACAGCCCTGACCCTACTCCCCGTCGAACCGCCAGAGGCTACCCGGCGAGTGATTGGCCGCAGCGTCGCCAGCCCAATTCAGGCCATCAGCTCACAACAGCTGCGGCGGCTAACTGCACCGCCTACTCTGCCGCCACGTAATCAGCTGCGATTGACCCGCAGCACGGCACAAGCGTTTAATCCCGCCAGTGATTTTGCGCCCAAGGTGCTGACCCGGCTGCTGCCCACGCTGAAAAAGAGCTTTTATCCCGCCTGGCGCAACACTCCGGTGACGGCACCCGCGATGCTGGAAAATGTGTACAAATTTGGCGTCAAGGCGTCGCCGTTTGGGCATAACGCGCCGCTCCGAATTGTCTATGACGACAACGGTCGCCCCATTGGTACGGAAGAGTGGCCTTTGAACACCGTAGGCTACACCGTCGAGTGGTTGACCGATGCCGACACCCTAATCTCGAACGTGTTGGTGCAAAATCAGGGGCGGCAATCCATCGGCAGGCTGTCGCGCGATGAGGATGAAGTTGTCCTGGATAACGTGCGCGTCACCTTAGAGAGCACCACCTCAGGGGGGGAATTTCCTCAGCTGCAGAGTTTGACCTATCGCTTTTTTGACGCCACCACAGCAGCCTTGCTCAAAACGATTCGTCTGTCGTCCTTATCCTACGAACCCGCGTCACAGTTTGAGGTTGATAGCGAAGGCCCCCGCGATTTCTACAACAGCCCCGCTGACTACACCATTGGCACTCGCACCGTCGTGGGTGAATTTAACAGCACCCTGTTTCGCGTGCGCGCTACCGATGCGGGCAGTTTGGTGGCGGCGTCTCAGCGCCGCGTTCTGCCCCTCGACGGCCCCTATGATCAAGTACTGCCCCAAAGTTGGGTGCTGTTAGAACGCCCCGGCCTGGAGGCTGAGGAATTTCGGGTGATCGCCGTGCAGTCGGTCTCGCTGGCGCGCTACGGCATCACCGGCAAAGTCACCCAGCTCCTGTTAGATGGGGACTGGCTCACGGACGGAGATCGCCTCCTCTCCGACATCCGCGACGTGACCATCTACGCCCAAAGTGAGCCGTTGACGCTGACGGAGGCTGTCATTGACCCCGTGGCGGAGCCCGTGGCGGGCGCTGATATCGAGCTGGCCGCGCGCTACGATGGCTTGGCGGCGGGCCGCTGGCTGATTATTTGCGGTGAGCGCACCGACATTCCTAATACCGCCGGGGTGGAGGCGTGCGAGCTGGTCATGCTAGCCGCCGTGCGTCAGGATGTTGCACCGATTCCGGCAGCGGAGTTGGTACTGGTCGATGAGGGGGAAGAGACGACCCTCCCCGGCGACACCCCCCACAGCTTTTTGCAACTGGCAACGCCGCTGGCATACACCTACAAACGGGACACCGTCACGATTTACGGCAACGTGGCCAAAGCCACCCACGGCGAAACTCATACCGAGGTGTTGGGCAGCGGCGACGGCAGCCAATCCTTTCAAACCTTTATGCTACGGCAGCCGCCCTTGACCCAGGTCTCGGCCCCCACAGCAGCAGGTATTCAGAGTACGTTGCAGGTGCGCGTCAATCAGGTGCAGTGGCATGAAGTGAGGAGTTTAGGGGCCGTTGGTCCCGGCGATCTCACCTTCACGACCCGCACTGACGACGCGGGCAATACCACCGTCACCTTTGGCGACGGGCAGCGGGGGGCTCGCCTGCCCAGCGGCATTGAAAATGTGCAGGCCACCTACCGCAGCGGCATAGGCCGGGGGGGCAACGTCCAAGCGGAGCAGATTAGTCTGCTGGGCAGTCGTCCCCTCGGGGTCAAAGCCGTGATTAATCCCCTCGCAGCCAGTGGCGGCGCGGATGCCGAGAGTCGCGACCAAGCGCGGCTGAATGTGCCCCTGGCCGTCATGGCCCTCGATCGCCTGGTGTCGCTACAAGATTACGAAGACTTTGCCCGCACCTTTGCCGGGGTGGGCAAAGCCAGTGCGGTGCAGCTGACGGACGGGCGGCGTCAGGTCATCCATCTCACCATTGCCGGTGAAGACGACATTCCGATTACACCGACGTCAGATCTCTACCGCAATTTGCAGCAGGCACTGCGCCAGCTGGGCAGTCCGAATCGCTGGGTGCAGTTAGCGACTCGCGATCTGATGGTGCTGATCATCGCCGCCAAGGTGCGCCTGCAGCCCGATTACGCCTGGGAATTCGTGGGGCCAGCGATGCGGGCCAGGCTGTTGGACACCTTTAGCTTTCAGCAGCGCGCCCTGGGTCAAGACGTGCAGAGCAGTGAAGTGATTGCCGCCATGCATGCGATACCGGGGGTGGCCGCCGTGGATTTGGACGTGCTGGCGAGCCTGGCCGAGTCCGATGTGATTAATCCCGCTGAGGCCGCCAACGACGATCGCGACACCTGGCTCGATAAACTCGCGGCGATCGCCACCCCGGCCCCCGGCCAACCACCGTCGCCCCGACTCCGAGTCGAGCTGGGGCGCGTCAGTCCCTACGGACGGCAGCTCTTGCCCGCCCAGCTGGCCCTGCTCAGCCCCACCCTGCCGGACACGCTCAAGCTGGAGGTGTTGTCATGAGCTATCGCGATCGCCTCTATCAGCTGCTGCCTGCCATTTATCGGCAACGCGATCAAGAGCAGCCCCTACCGCCCCTACAGCAGCTCCTCGACGTCATTGGCGAGCAGGTCGACGTAGTCGAGGCTGACATCGCGCAGCTGTATGACAACTGGTTTATCGAAACCTGTGAAGACTGGGTCGTCCCCTATATTGCCGATCTGATTGGTTATGCGGTCGTCACCACGGCGGGGCTACCGGGTGATGCCACGACCCCCCAAGGGCGGGCTCGCAATCGCGTCCTGTTTCCTCGCCGCGAAATTGCCAACACAATTCGCTATCGCCGCCGCAAAGGCACCCTGGCTCTGCTAGAGCTATTGGCGAACGATGTGGCCAGCTGGCCCGCTCGCGCCGTGGAGTTTTATCCCCTGCTGGGGCGCACTCAGCAGTTGAACCATTTGAACTTGATGCGCGGTCGCACGGTCGATCTACGAGATGCAGCGGCGCTGGAGGCGATTGATGGGCCCTTTGATCGCACCGCTCACACGGTCGATTTGCGCAATATTGACGCCCCTCGCGATGCGGGACGCTACAACATTCCTAACGTCGGTGTTTTCGTCTGGCGACTGCGGCCCTACTCTGTCACCCAAACGCCCGCCTATTGTTTAGCAGCCGCTGGCCCCCACTGCTATACCTTCAGCGTGTTGGGCAATGATACCGAGCTGTTTACCCGACCGGAGCCCGAACCCGAGCCCACCCACATTGCTGGCCCCTTGAATTTGCCCGTGCCGATTAGCCGCTTTGCCCTGACCGCGCCGGAGTCCCGCTTCACCCCGCGCGAACAGGCCTCGCCGGACTACTACGGGGCGCAGCGATCGCTGGCGATCTGGGCGGAAGGCTGGCCCGCCGCCGCTGAAGATGGCATGATTCCGAGCGATCGCATCATTCCTGCTGACCTGACGGACTGGCAATATCGACCGCTGCCGGGATACGTCGCCGTTGACCCGGAACGGGGGCGGCTGATGTTTCCTCCCAGTCAACTGCCCAGACGCGGCGTCCGGGTAAATTACCACTACGGTTTTAGCGACGATATTGGCGGCGGTGAATATTCTCGGACTTTGAGCCAACGACCAGGGGCCATGCTCTATCAGGTGGGCGCTGAAGCTGAGTTTGACACGTTGAATGCCGCTCTCAGCGCCTGGCAGGCGGATCTCGCGGCCCCGGTTCCAGAGACTGAGCCGGGCAGTACATCAGAGCTGCCCCCGCCCCCCCTCGCCGCCGTCATCGAAATCACCGATAGCCGCGTCTACACCGAGCGGTTTGCCCCGATTGTGTTGGCCGCGGGGCAGTCATTACAGATTCGTGCCGCCAGTCAGACCCGACCGGTCATTCGCCTGCTCGACTACCTGACCGACTCGCCCGACGCCTTCAACATTGAGGGGGCAACCGGCAGCGCCCTCACCCTCGACGGACTCCTCATCACCGGGCGGGGTGTCCGCCTGAGTGGCGAAATTTCCCAGGTGCAACTGCGCCACTGCACCCTGGTGCCGGGGTGGGCACCCGATGCTGACTGTGAGCCGCAGCGCCCTGCTGAGCCCAGCTTAGAGCTGTTCAATGTGCAGGGGCCGGTAGCGATCGCCCACTGCATTGTCGGGTCAATTCAGGTCAATCAGGATGAGGTGCAAACCGATCCGGTGCCCCTCACGATCACCGACAGCATTGTCGATGCCACTGATCCGACCTTAGAGGCGATTGGCGCGCCGGGCTGTCCGGTCGCTCACGTGCACCTGCGCCTCTATCGCAGCACGGTGCTCGGTCTAACTCAGGTGCATGCCCTGCCCCTGGCCGAAAACAGCCTGTTTATGGGCACCGTCAGGGTGGCCCGGCGGCAGATCGGCTGCGTGCGGTTTTGCTATGTGCCACCGGGGTCAAAAACGCCGCGTCGCTATCGCTGCCAACCCGATTTGGTGCAGCAGGCCGCCACCGAGCGAGGCGCGACGGCAACGGCAATTCGGGCCGAGCAGCAGCGGGTGCAGCCCCAGTTCAACAGCCAGCGCTACGGCCAGCCCACCTATTGCCAGCTGGCTCCACTCTGCGCGGCGGAAATCAAGCGCGGCGCCGATGATGAATCGGAAATGGGGGTGTTTCACGATTTGTTTGAACCGCAGCGGGCCACGATTTTGCAAACCCGGCTCGCCGAGTTTACCCCCGCCGAAATGACCGCTGGACTAATCTACGCTACTTAGGAGAACACCATGCCAGGGGAGTTTAGAGGCGACGTTACACGCGATACGGCCAACCCAGCCAAGTCTTTTTTGCGCGTCTTGATGCAGGCCGGACGGGTGCAGCTGGATGCCGACTGGAACGAGCAGGTCGATATTTTGCTGCGCTACCTGCAAGGGCTGGGCCAAGACCTGATCGGCTTCCACGGGGGGCGGGGCGAGGGTTTTCAACTGCAGTCCATCAACGGCAATGCCGATGATGTGGCGATCGCCCCCGGTCGCTATTACGTGGACGGGATTCCCGCTGAACAGGTGGCCCGACTCGATGCCGACGGGAATCTGCAGCCCTGGACCTACACCACCCAGCCTTACTACCATATTTCTGAAGCGGAAACCCTGGCTGAGCTGCAGCGAAATCACCCCAACAATACGCCGAACAATCCCAACCATCCGCTGCTGGCCTATCTTGACCTGTGGGAACGCCACATTAGCTTTGTCGAAGACGAGGACCCGGCCATCCCTGGCATTCGCGAAGTGGGGCTGGGTGGGCCAGACACCGCCACCCGGTCTCAGGTGGTTTGGCAGGTCAAGGTGATTCCCGCCGGGGCGATCACTGACCGATTTGAAGACGGCACCGACCGCCGCGACTCCCCCTTCGAAGCGCCCCCCCCTGACGCCGCTCCTCTCAACGTCCAACTGCGATACCTGACCCGCGACAGTTTTCACGCCTACTTGCAAGCTGGCGGCGTCGAACTCAAGCCAGGAACGGGTCGCCTCAGAGCCCAAGTGGTGGATAAAGGTGATGACACCGACCCCTGTCGCCTCTCACCTAAGTCAAAATATCGCGGGTTAGAAAATCGCCTCTATCGGGTGGAAATCTTGAGCCACACTGCTGAAGCAGCCCAGTTTGCCTGGTCTCGCCACAACAGCTCGGTGATGTTTCCGATTCTGCAGGCTGACGCGGGCGATGATGTGCTCACCCTGTTGGTCGAACATCTCGGTCAGGACGCCCGCTATAGCCTTACGGAAGGTGATTGGGTTGAACTGGTGAGCGATCGCTGGGTGCTCAATGACGCGCCTCGGTTTCTATTGCCAGTGGAGGCGATCGACCCCGACGAACGCAGCGTCACCCTCAGACGCCAAACTGACACCCCCGAGTTTGAAATCAACACTTTCAACGATGCTACCCAGCATCCCTATTTGCGTCGCTGGGAGTCGCCGGGTACCGCCCCGGTCAGCTTCTCAGCTACCGTCAATGATGGCTGGCTACCGTTAGAAGATGGCGTTGAGGTGCAGTTTGTCGATGCGAATCAAGTTGATGATGCGAATCAACCGGTGCAGCCCTACCAAACCGGCGATTATTGGCTGATTCCGGCCCGCACGGCAACGGGCGATATTGAATGGCCCCAAGCGATCGGTACCGAGTCACCCCAGCCACTCCCCCCCCGAGGCATTACCCATTACTACGCGCCTTTGGGCCTGCTCTCGGTCTTTGTGAATGACAATACCGTTGAGGTCGAGGACTGTCGCCGCCTACTCCCGCATTTGTGGACATATCCAGCCAGTCCCTGACGGTCTGCCGCCCCTTATCAGCTCACTCGGTCAGTCCTGCCGGTGACACCGTCGCGAATATTTAATCCGTTCTTTCTACAGCAATGCTTTGATGTCAATTTCAATGTCTGGAAACGCCAGCGGTGAAATCAGTCCATCTCGCAACCGTTGCTCAAGCTGATAGTCTTCACCTTGCGGTTCGCGATACACAATCAGTTCGCCGTCCTTGAGGTTAGCTACCCAATAATCGGCAATCCCGGCTGCGGCGTAGACCTGTCGCTTGTCTTCGGTGTCTTTTTCTAGGGACGAGTTGGCAAACTCAATAATCAAAAACACGTCGGCTGGTGTCGGATGCCCCTGTCGATAGGCTTGCCGACGCACCAAAGCGATGTCGGGCTCAGGTTCGCTCCCGATCGCGGCGATGGTAATCGGCTGAGCATCCCTGACTTGATAACGTCCCTGCGATCGCGTCACAAAAAATTCAGTCGCTCCCGTCGAGAGGTCGGCATGGTCTGGACCTTCAGGAGCCATTTCTAATACCAATCCATTGAGTAACTCAACCCGGCGATCGTCCAACAACCCTATGGCAATCATGCGGTGGTAGTCAGCGATCGTCCAACGGAGAAGAGTGGCAGCCATAACAACGCTTTCCCGTATCACACACTTCTAAAGCTTATCCATGGCTAAAGCATACTCAGCTCCAGCCTGAAACCGCTCTATTGAGCTCCATCGTCGTACACCCCAATGCCCAACTTTTCGTAAAAACAACCAGGCGAAATCCATCACGTTCATTGGATTAATTGCCGCCTCTGCCAATATTCTGGTTGGGTAACGCCCCGCTCCCCCGCACAGGCTGGGCTTGTCAGGCTAAATTGCAGCCCTATAAATTTTCCAACTTTTCATTCTTTGATGGCAGAAGTTAATCGGGAAGCCTGACAACCAGCTCCATCTCAACTTGTAGATCGGGCGTAGCAAGCGCCGCTACCCCAACCCCAGTTACACAAGGTTGGGCTCCCTCAAAAGTGGCTAAAAACAGTGGCATCACTTCCTCTAGTCTTTCCGAGGTGAGATTGACCATATAAATACGTGCAAGCACAACATCATGCGGTTTAGCACCAACGGATTCCAGCGCGGCTTTTGCGTTAACGGAGACGATATTCATTTGCTCAACCAAGCTTTCAGGAACCGCCTCCCCGTTTGGCCGCCAAGCAACCTGGCCAGATATATAAGCCATACGACCTGGCTCAACTATCGAGATCTGTGAATATCCCATTTCGCCAGCATTTGGCAATGTTGACGGGTTAAGACGAATGATTGAATCTTTCATGTTTTCTCCTAAGCAAGCTCTAAAGAGCGTGATTTCGTAGAGCGCTGAACCAGGGCTTAACTACATTATTAGAGAGAATCATTCCACCTAACATGATGGAGTCTCAAAGTCATCGAAACAACTTCATTACCAGGCTTTCGATGGCTTTCAAACACATCTTGCGATGGGTGTTTAGCTGGAACGATTTACCCTAAAGCCTCAAGATTGGATGTATTCCCTTCGGTGACGACGACTACTCGGTTTGGGGTCTCTAGCATCCTGTCCAGGTTCGGTGGCATTCCGTCTAGCAAGAGATACGGTTTGAATAAACAACTCGCCATGGCTACTTATCAGGTTTGCTAGACGGCTAAGGCATCGCTCGACATCGTTGTCAGGTGGTGCCTTTGCCATGGGGTCGCCTCAAGGGGTGGGAAGCAAGCCAACAGACTAGGAATACAGATAGATTCGCCGCCGCCTATAGGCGATCGCACCTCCCAAATCACCCTGATGAACAGGCCGCGAAAAAGTGGTTGAGAGAAAAACGCGATCGCCCTAGCGAAAGTACGCGTAGAGTGATTTAATCATAGAATAAAGTAAATGATTTCTGGTTCGTCATAGACTTTAGTCGATGGCAGATCATTCATCTCCCCCACAGGCACAAAACCAGCCGCGACGATTGGCGGCAATTGCCGCTCCAAAAGCTTGACTGTCAAGGCGAGCGTCAGCGTTTCACAGGAAGCGCTCAACGGGTCTCCATGAGTCAGGTTTGTGGAAATGGCTGAACTGCTCTCTATATAAGTGTTTGAGAGCGTAGTTGCCCCAGTCGCAGCCATCCGTGTTTTAGGCGAGGGAGCCCCCAGCAAGGTACATTCAGGTATCAATTCTTAAATCACTATGGCGATCGCTCACTTTCCCTGGCTCACACTTCTCATCCTGCTGCCACTCGTTGCAGCGCTGGCAATGCCGTTTTTGCCCGTCGTGCGGGGCACCAACAATGACCTGATTCGCTGGTATGCCGTCAGTGTTGGCTGGCTAGAGCTGGCCCTCATTTGCTACGTCTTTTGGGCGCACTACGACCCCAGCCAGACCAGCTTTCAAATCGTCGAAACCTTTGCCTGGATTCCCGCCCTCGGGCTGAACTGGACTGTTTCTGTCGACGGTTTGTCGGCGCCGTTAGTGCTGCTAGCGGGTCTGGTCACCACGCTCTCGATGCTGTCGGCTTGGCGAGTTAATCGCCGACCCCGGCTGTTTTATAGCTTGATGCTGGTGCTCTATGCCGCGCAGATCGGCGTCTTTGTCGCCCAAGATCTGCTGCTGTTTTTCATCATGTGGGAAGTGGAGCTGGTGCCCGTCTACCTGCTGGTCTGCATTTGGGGGGGACAAAACCGGCGCTATGCCGCTACAAAATTTTTGATTTACACCGCCGCCGCGTCGATCTTCATTCTGGTGGCGGCGTTGGCGATGGCCTTCTACGGCGACTGGGTGACGTTTGATATGGCCCAGCTGCACCTCAAGTCGTTTCCCCTCGGACTTGAACTGTTCCTTTATGCGGGGCTGTTAGTTGCCTTCGGCGTCAAGCTGGCGATTTTCCCCTTCCACACCTGGCTGCCCGACGCCCACGGAGAAGCCTCATCGCCGGTATCCATGGTGTTAGCGGGCGTGCTGCTGAAAATGGGTGGCTACGGGCTGATTCGCGTCAACCTGGAACTGTTGCCCCATGCCCACGTTTACTTTGCGCCCATTTTGGCAGTTCTGGGCGTGATCAACATCGTCTACGGGGCGCTGAACTCCTTTGCTCAAACGAATATGAAGCGCCGCCTTGCCTATTCATCGGTGTCGCACATGGGCTTTGTGCTGCTGGGCATTGCTTCCTTTACCGATCTGGGTATTAGCGGGGCGCTGCTGCAAATGCTTTCCCACGGACTGATTGCGTCGGTGCTGTTCTTCCTCGCAGGGGTTACCTACGATCGCACCCACACCATGATGATGAACGAGATGAGCAACATCGGTCAGGCGTTGCCGCGCGTGTTTACGCTGTTCACGATGGGCGTGATGGCCTCACTGGCGCTACCGGGTATGAGCGGCTTTGCCAGCGAGGTCGCTGTGTTTGTCGGCTTTACCACCAGCGGCGCTTACAGCGAGACCTTCCGCACGGTGATGGTGGGCCTCTCGGCTGTGGGTCTGATTCTCACTCCGGTCTATTTGCTCTCAATGCTGAGGCAGGTGTTTTATGGCGCGGCCACACCGCCCGTCTGCGACGTGATGCCCTCCTGCGATATGGATGACCTGGATCTGAAGAGTCAAGGCAATGAAGAACCATCGTGTTTTGGCAACAACTGTGAGCTACCCGGCCAGGCCAAGTTTGAGGATGCCACCTTCCGGGAAGTGATGATTGCGGGCTGCTTTATCACCCTGATTATCGCGATCGGGTTTTATCCCAAGCTGGCGATGCAGATGTATGACGCCAAAACGGTGGCAGTCAATGCTTCAGTGCAGGCGGTTTATCAAGACATGGCCCGGCCCGAGGCGCCGTCCTATACCGGGAAATTCTACGCCGGAAACGTGAGCCCCATGGTCTTTTAAGCATTGGCATTCGGGTCTCACTGTTGGGCGATCGCAACTTGACGCTCAGCTCAATTTTGCTGATAGCGGCGGTTGCGATACTTGGGGCTAGCGATTATCTTGAAAGTCAAGGAAACTGCTTAAAATATTGACTGTCCCTGACCTCGGAAGTGGTCATCAGGCTGGGGTATAGCGAGCGGTGACGAGTTCGTCCTGCCACGGGGTACGAGACTTCAGCATGGCATTCAGGCAGGTCAGCAGTTTTCTGGCACAGGCAATCAAGGCCACTTTCTTCTCCTTACCCTGGTCGAGGAGATGCTGATACACCGTCCGCAGGGGCGGGTTGTGACGCACTGCCACCAGCGTCGCCATGTAAAGTGCGGAACGCACCGTGGCCCGACCGCCCCAGGTCGTGCGTTTGCCTTGATAACGCCCACTATCGCGGTTGAAGGGCGCTAAGCCGACCAAGGCGGCAATTTGTTTGCTGTTGAGTTGCCCCAACTCCGGCAGGTCCGCTAAGAGGGTCGTCGAAACGACGGGGCCGATGCCTTTCACCGAGGTCAGCAGCGCCTTGTCTGCACGCCATTGCGACTGCTGTTGACTGAGCTGCTCAATCTTCTTGTCCAGTTGCTCAATGCGCTCTTGCAGCCACTCGATGTGAGCCTCCACTTCATCCGTCAGGACGGCTTTGTGGCGGCCTTTGAGCTGCTGTCGGCGATTCTTTTCACCACTGAGGATCTCGACGAGTTGCTGTCGTCGTCGGACCCAATCTTGCAGTTGCTGTGCGGATTCTGAAGCAAACACTGTGGCGGACGGTTGCAGCAAACGACCGAAGCGAGCGATGACTCGCGCATCAATGGCGTCCGTCTTCGCTAAGATGCCACTGGCTTTGGCAAAGTCTCGCACTTGTCTCGGGTTGACCACACTCACTCGACACCCGTGGGCGGACAAGGTGGTGGCCATCAGCCTTTCATACCCGCCACTCGCTTCACAGACCACGGCCCAGTCGGAGACACTCTGCAACGCTTGCCACAGCTTTTCTATACCCTCACTATCGTTGGCATAGCGCGTGGACACTTCCTGGCTCGGGTCATAGACATCCAGGTTGTCTTTGCTGATATCAATGCCTAACCAGCGATAGGCCACTTCTGAAGTCGACATGGAAAGCACCTCAAGATAGCGTCTAGATAGGTTGATGAAGGGCTCCATCCACTGCACTCAGCCTTGCGCGATCCGGTCTCCCAAGGGAACCAGGCGATTTTTCGAGTTCTCAGAGGATGAATCATCGCGCTGAGCCTTGCTAGCCCACGGATTATGACTGAGCCACATGCCTAGGAGGGACGGTCTAGCGCGACTACTCTCAACATACAAGGGGGCTAAAACCAGATTCACTTGCGTAAGTGCCGTTAGAGAAAGTGCGATCGCCGAAAAAATCGGTCAATATTGCAACTTTTCCTCACAAAACTCTCACATTGTTTCTCTAGAGTCAGAACCGTAGCATCCAGGACAAGTCTGTTGAATTTTTGTACTGCTTTGCCAACACCAGTTTGACCCAACGAATCCTCGACTATCTGCTAAGGCAGCTGAAGGTGCACGTCGATTCCGTTACGGTTATTTTCTTGAACGATCTGTGGGTCGCTCACATCAAGCTCAAGTCAACCCTAGAGCCCGATCGCGTGGACGATTGCTGGTCGTTTCTCGACGAAAACGGCATACCCTATCGCCTCACTCCCCACTTATCCCGAGCCCTACAGGCCCTAGAAGCCGGAGGTGAACCCACTCAAGTCATGAACCGCTACCACGTCGCGATCGTCTCCCACGGCAAACCCAATCCCTACGAAGTGAGCTGCTTTCAGCAGCAGTTTGTCGCCGGTTTAGGCTATTGCCCCCAAGCCCTCGTGTGAGCCATTTCCCGCCAAGATGAGCGACTCCCTTGACCCAGTTTTAGAGAAGGTGGAATTCGGAATTCGGAAGGCGGAATTGAGACGTTGGTCAATGCATGACTTCAGTCATCTGGGATGTCTCGACCAAACCACAAGTTTGCGATAGCAGTCTTGTCCTAAGCAAAGTGGCCAGCACTAATCTATTCCCCAGGCAGTCCAAACAGCTCTTTGTCCCCTTGCCCTCTTGCCCCCCGGCTCCCTCCACCCTCCACCCTCCACTCCGCTAATCCCCACATCCTCACTGCAAGCGATGCAAAATGCGCTGGGGCAGCTCCGTCACGGTGGACTTGGGAATGAAATCATCGGCCCCGACCTGAAATGCCTGCTGCAGCGTCGGCGCATCTTCGTGAACGGTCAAAAACAAAATGGGCAGATGTCGCCACTGATCATCAGCGCGCAGCACTTGGCAAAGCTCTAACCCATTCACTTCCGGCATTTCGACATCCAAAATCAGCAGATGGGGCTGCACCCTCTCCAGCGTTTCCCAAATCTGTGCGGGATGGGCTAACGGCGTGAGCTGCATGCCCCAAGGCACCAGCAGCGTCTGCAACAGCTCTAAAACTTGGACATCGTCATCCACCACCACGACTTTGAGCGGCGCAACGGTGGGTTGCAGCAGATGTTGAACGGTGGCGATCGCGTGCTCGGGTGTTACGGTCAGCGGCAGCAGAATATCTGCCCCCCGCTGTACCAGCTGCAGCCGTTGGTGAAAGTCGCGAATATCGGTCATCACCAGCACGGCAATTTTGGGAGTTGAGGTCACCACTGTCGCTAACCAGGCCAGCGCCGCCTCAAACTCCGTGGCGGTCACCGCTAGCAGAATGCCTGCGGGTGATTCAGCTTGAAATAGTTGCTGGGCCTCGGTCAGAGTGGTCGCGACGCGACTTGGCAGGCCCGCCGCTAATGCTGCCGCGATCGCCGGTTGATGAAAGGACTCGGGAGTGCTAACTAACAGCAGTTGTGACTTGGGGGCGATGGTTTCACCCCCCGGCTCTGGCTGACTGCCCGCGGCCAGGGTTTGTCGGAGTTGGTCAACCAGTTGCGCTACCGGCACTGCATGAATCGTGTCACTCACGGCTTCTGGCGCGAGCAGGTGTTCCAGTTCTCGGGCGATGCGCGAGCCCTCTGACAAGCCATAACAGCCGAGGGAACCGGCTAGTTTATGAGCCTGCAGATAGCCCGCCTGGCGCAGATCGGGGTTGAGCGTGTGGGTGGCGATCGCGGCGGCCACCGCTTCTAGCACCTGCAGCCGTTCTTGCATGGTCTCTCGATGGGTTTCCCAGGCTTTAGCGAGCATGGCCACCATGTCGGCTTGCGTCGGTCGGGACACCTCGGGTGGCGGTGCTGGGGGCGCGATCGGCGGCGCGGGTGCTAAGGCATGCAGGCGATAGCCCAGGCCATACACGGTTTCAATAAAGTGTTTGGGCGCGCCGCAGGCTTTGAGCTTTTGGCGCAGGCCTTTGATGTGGGTTCTCACGGCTTCGCCACCGGGCGGATCTTCAAAGGACCAAATGTCTTCAATAATGGCGTCGAGGCTAAACACCTGGGTCGGATGCCGCAGCAGCAGTTCGAGCAGCGCATACTCTTTGGGGGTGGTGTGAATCTGATGATCGTCGTAAAACACTTCGAAGGTGCTGGGGGTTAAGCGCAGCCCGTCCCACCTGAGTTCAGAGGTGGCGCTGGGGCTATCGCGTCGCAGCAAGGCGCGAATGCGGGCGCACAGTTCGGCAAAGTCAAAGGGTTTAACGACATAGTCATCGGCCCCGGCATCGAGCGCCTGCACCTTATCGGCGCTGTCGTCTTGGGCGGTCAGCATCAAGATAGGGCAGGTGACGCCCTGCTGACGAAACCGCCGACAGAGGGAGATGCCTTCGACGTCGGGCAATTGCCGGTCTAACACGATGAGGTCGTAGGCAAACAGATCTTGAAACTCTTGAGCGACTTCACCATTGACAGCGATATCGACGGCATAGCGCTGTTGAATCAGGCTCTCGGCCAAGGTCTCCATCAGCGCTTCGTCGTCATCAACCAGCAATATTCGCATCGGGCAACTCTGAGATGACTACAACTGCATGGAAAAATTTGATTCTGCTTTCATGATGGAACGGCGGGCGGAGTTTTGGGTTGAGGTGGTCTTTAAACTTAAGCTGAGAGAGTTTGGAATACCTTGCGGAAAGGGCGGAATCCTACGGAGTTTTGAATTTTGAGTAGAGGGTGGGGAGTGGGGATTGCTTGTTTCTGCATTCCGCATTCACGCTTATGCCTTTCCTTTTGAGCCTGTGGCTTACGGGCAGGGCCTTCTCGGATTAACGTTCTGGGTTCGCCAATAAATAACTTCGAGAATGCCTCGCCCCGACGACCTACCCAATTCTGCATTCCGAACTCTGCATTTCGAATTCGCGCTTCTCCCGATACCCTAAAGTCACCCCCGCCACCTTTCCCCTATGCCGTCAAAACCTCGCAGCTATCTCGCCAGCCCCAAAGGATTGCAGCGACTCCAGGCTGCCAAAGCCGAACAGAATCTGAGCTTTGTTGCTATTGCTGAGCAGGCGGGGGTGAGTGCCGATACAGTGCGTCGGCTATTTCATCCCGTGCGGGGAAACGAGGTGAGCGAAGCGAGCTTTCGCAAGATTGCCAACGCGTTACAGGTCAGTGTTGAAGCCATCGCTCAGCCGAATCAAGCCGACGCCAAAGCTGCGTTTGCCGAAGCGGAGAAACGGATTCAGGTAGTGCTGGAAGCCAACTCAACGGAATTGGATTTATCAGGTTTAGGGCTTAAAGCCGTGCCAGCCGTGATCGGCCAACTGCAAAACTTGATGACGCTTAACCTCCGCCGCAATCAACTGACGCAGGTGCCGAAGGAACTGGGTGAACTGCAAAACCTGACGCTGCTTGAACTAAGCCATAATCAACTGACGACGCTGCCACAAGAACTGGGCCAACTGCACGACCTCACGCGGCTTGCCCTCTCCGACAATCAACTGATGCAGGTGCCGAAGGAACTGGGCCAACTGTACAAACTGACTTGGCTTACCCTCTATCAAAATCAACTGACGACGCTGCCACGAGAACTGGATCAACTGCAAAACCTAACGCAGCTTGACCTTTCCGAAAATCAACTGAAGACGCTGCCAAATGAACTGGGTCAACTGCAAAATTTGACGCAGCTTTATCTCCACCAAAATCATCTGACAGTGCTGCCATCAGAATTGGGGAAACTGCAAAAATTGACGCGACTCGAACTCGATCAAAATCAACTAACACAGGTGCCAAATGAACTAGGTCAACTGCAAAAATTGACGCAGCTTGACCTTTCCGAAAATCAACTGAAGACGCTGCCAAATGAACTGGGTCAACTGCAAAATTTG
>JBHJJI010000006.1:0-12037 GCA_050042805.1 Leptolyngbyaceae cyanobacterium | reverse complement strand
GACACTCGTCTCTATGCAGCTCTCAAGGCTCTATCGATATCACAGCCACACCTTTCCTGGTGCCTATGGCGGTATGGCCCCACGCCGAACCCATCCCGAACTCGGTTGTGAAACATATCTGCGGCGAAGATACTTTGGGGGGTTGACCCGCGGGAAATTAGCTCGGTGCCAGGTTACTAATAACGCAAACCCCCCCATCTCTCACAGTTGAGATGGGGGGATTGTGTATTGGGTACTCTTGCTGATGGTCTTTGATGTGTATACGAGACGCATTAGCGGTATCGAGTACGGTTGGAGAATCTATAGCAAGCCGCAGTTTGATCAGGTCATCCCCAATGCCTGAAATCACCATCAGATAAGCTTTTTGATTCTGACTTCCGACTTCTTCGTTCCGCATTCTGCTATAGCTCGGTGGACGCTTTGTCTAAATTGGCAATATTGATATGCAGTATCCTGCGGACTGCCAAAATTAGCCGCTGCACACTTGGCAGTCCGGAAGTTGTTGGAATGTTTATGATGGTTATCGTGGCCATCAGAGGGATCTTGAAAACACAGTCTCAACTCTTATGCCAGCACATTTTGATCTTGAAGCGCTGCATCAGTGGCTATCACCTCTCCTGTATCAGCAATATTTGAGCTTAGTGATGGCAAGAGTGGGGATGACGCGGCGGCGGGCAGAATGCTTTTTGCGCCTATGGCTGTATCTATTGCTAAAAGAAGGTTGTGAACAACAGTCGCTGCCAACGCCGCCGCTGACATCGCTGACGTTCCCTGGTGGCTGGGTGGAGTGTAGCTGTCGTGAAGCTGCCAATATTTTTTATGGAGATCAAGAGCGGGGCAGCGATCGCTCTGCGGGCATGATGCTCGATAAATTGGTTGCTTTAGGTCTTATCCGCAAACAGTTTGACGGTAACTGTACTCAGATTGAGCTGTTACCCCTAACCGAACTGTTGGCGCTTGAGAAAATGCCCACGCGTGTTCCGATAGCGACGCCCGATGATTTTGATCTGCGTTGTGATGCCATTCCGATCGCTAACCTGCTGTCTAACAATTACAACTGGCTAAGCCGCAATACCGAGGCTGTGCCCTATCGGATTGCTAATATCTTGCGAGACTGGGCAGCTCAGTATGGCACTGGAATGCGAGTGCTGCGTCGTCATGACAACCAAAATCCAGTCGGATTCTATGCGCTTTATCCAACGCAACGCGACTCTGAGATCAATTTCTTTGCCCCGCCCAGCCGAGGTCTGCACCTGAGTCAAGTGGCTGATGTGGACCCGTTCAAAGTTGCGTTATCCGGTGATCTTAACTGTCGAGCGGTTTTTGTACGGAGCTTCATGGTGGAAAAACTTTATCAACCCCCTTGTCAAGTGGCCTTTTTGCAAGATGCTCAGATGACGTAGGCCAAGAAGCAGCAAGACTTTCCTAATCTGATGGATATGTATACCCTTATCATTCATCCTAGTTATGCTGAATTAGCGCGATCGCTGGGGTTTCAAAAAACGGGTGCTGATCCGAAGTTGCCTATTCAGTGGATGTATCAGGCAGTTGATCGGTTTGTGGCGCTGGATATTGCACAGGCGATGACTTCCCTATGAGTCTGCTTGCAGTTTTGGCAACTACAACGAGATGACAACAGCGAACGAGCAGCGATGTTAATTCAAATCTTATCGCTAACTTCAAGGAAACAGAGGGAACTGAAGATACAATGATGGCTAAATGTAACCTGGGTGGTAAGAGGCTTAAAGAGTCTTATACAACGTTTCGTAAATTACCTGGGCAGGACGGATTCGTAATCTCTGCAGATGGACAAGCATCTAATTAAATTAAGTAAGTTTTTGAGCCTGATCTTGCGCCATAAACCTCAGACTGTGGGGCTTTGTCTGGATGAAAAAGGTTGGGCTAATGTGGGCGAACTGATTGATTTAGTGAGTCAACAGGGAATTCATATTTCTAGAGAACTGCTAGAGGAAATTGTCGGCGATAGTGAAGAGAAGTCGTTTGTTTTTAATGCCGATAAATCCCAAATTCGCTCTTATCAAGAACAATCATCAAAGGCTGATCTAGCACTTATTTCTGAACAACCACCGCAGTATTTGTTTTACTGCACCACGACGCGCTTCCTCGCGACGATGAGGTCGCAAGGACTGATACCGGGCAATCAATCGCATGTTCAATTATCGTCGGATAAGCTAGCTGCCATCCAACTGGGACAGCGCTATGGCCAGTCAATTGTGCTGACCGTCAAAGCGGCAGAGATGTTTCGAGCTGGTCATCCCTTCTATCGCTCTGAGCAGGGGCTGTGGCTGGCTGAAACTGTACCGCCCTGGTACATTCAATTTTCTAAGACGAAAACGAACCCCTCCCAGTAAACTCTCCGCTTGCTTGAGGAATGATTGTAATTAAAGAAAACCTGAAGGTTAAAGGACTAAGGAATTTCTTGAACCTGAGCCTGTAGGCCAGCTTGGCTGAGCTGCTCGACCAGTGCCTGGGCTTCTTCGAAGGTGGGATATGCACCCACCTGCATATATTGACGACCGTTTACCTGTATCCGAAAGGCGTCTGGCACTCTGGCTCGAACTGCCTCTTGAATAGTGCGATCGCTCCCGGCAACCAGGACCTTAAAGTTCAACCCAAGGGATGAGGCGAGTGAAGGTGGGGGCGGCGGCCCTTCGTTGGGGATGGCTGCCGCCGCTCCGGTTGTAAATAGGTCTGGCAATTCACCACCCGATCCCAACGGAATGTTGGCACCGGGAACTCGCAACGGAGTCGTGACTGTTGTCGTCGGGGCAGCAGTGTTGGCGGGCAGTTCTGGCAGATCGCCGAGGGGTTGTATCACATCTTCGATCTCGTTAGTCGCTGAGACGACCGGTTGAGGTTCAATGGGTTTGGCCGTCGCCGCCTCAGGTGCGGGAATGACAGGCAGCGCGATCGCGTCGGACTGATCTAGCGTATTCGACGACTGAGAGCCATCTTCTGCTGTTGGTTCCACAGTCGGTAAGGGGGCAAAGATCTCTGTTGGGGAAGGCTCAGCTGTTGAGGGCGCGGTATCGGTCGAGAGGGCGAGTTCCGCTGCGGCAATGGCGGTACTGATGGGAGTTAGATTTAGATTTCCCAGGGCTGAGTTGACTGGTACCGTTGTCGGAAAGGTGATATCCGCTGAGGCTAGGGCTAAGGCTGCCGTATCTAGGTTGTTGGTCAGATTGTTGCCCAGGGGCGCGTCAGCAGCGATGGGCACAGCATTTAGAACTTCAGGAATAGAGGCCTCTGCCGCAGTTCGCTCAGGTGTGATAGTAGCAAGGCTATCTCCCTCAGAGGCCGGTTCAAAAGCTGGGGGGCCGGTTACCGGGGGAGCGATTGCGTCAAGGGATGGTAGCGCTGCCTCTGGAGATAAATTTGTCGAGACGGCTGGGGCAGACTCTTGAATTGAGGATGCTGTTGCAGTGGCCTCAGATGGGGGGACTGTCAAGCTCGCTGCCTCTGGACTAGAGGCAAAATCTGACGGCTCTGGAACTTGCAGCGGATCGGTCAGATTTGGCACGGGTTCAATCAAGAGAGAACCGGGTGCTGGAGGCGTGATTTCCTCTACCGATTCCTCTACCGATGTCTGCGTTGCCTCTGGGGATAGCTCCGTTGGGGCCGCTGGCTCGGCAACCTCAGCGCTCGCGATCGTGGGCGGCGGCGGTTGCGAAGCGGTCGGCGTTGAGATGACCGGGATATCGGACCAAGGCGCGTAATCTAAAATGCTATTACGTCGATTGCGAGTGATGTCATTGTTGCTGAGGGCTGGGCGGGCATCGGCATGCATCACCAACCCCTCTAAGTTTTGCGAGATGCGGTTATCTGAGATTTGAGGAGAGGCTTCAGGGGCTACCAAAATACCGACCCCAGTATTCTCAAACACGTTGGCTTGTACCTGGGCTGATGACGCGCCAGCAATAACCAATCCAGCCTGACCATTCTCGGCAAAATAGTTGCCCCGAATCGTCGGCGCGCCGGAACCCGCGAGGTAAATGCCATGGGCACCGTTTTGAAAAAAGGCATTATCCAAAATGATCGGGTTGCCGGATTCAACCCAAAGCCCTGTGCCTTCTGGATGAGGATTAGAGACTGTGACGTTCGCCAGTCCGGCGTTGTCAGCTCCCAGGATCGCCACATTTCTCATGCCGCTAGAGGCACTGTAGTATTGGCCGTTGCCCTGAATGACGACTGCCGCCGTGTTGGGGCCAGCTAAAGCTTGAATGGTTACTCGAGGTTGCAGAGCGATGGGAAAGGTCTCGCCGCTATCGGCACTATAAACACCACCTGATAGCAAAATCAGCGTATTCGCTTCCGCATTTGCCAGAGCTTGGGTGATGGTTTGATAGGGCCGTAGCTGACTACCGTCACCTTGCTGATCGTTCCCTGATTGGGCATTGACGTGAATCACGGTGTAGCCAGAGGCCGTCTCGCTTGCTTGAGCGATCGCCTCAGCTGCGATTTCCGAACTTGTCTCAGTCGGTGCTGCTAGAACTGATATCCTGCCGCCCCCAAGGGCGAGCAGGCCACTGAGACACAAAATTGCTGAAAGCTGGTGACGATTGCTCATCGCTTTAACCCCAATCCCTATGGGAATCCGCTCAATTTAATAACGCATGCTCAATACTGTAGATCGATGATCTTGACTAAAGTTAACCTACATCTAGCGTTTTTGCTTATTTTCATGACCGTGGCGACGCTGTCCAGGGTGCCTGAAATGGACGGCGGTGGAGTTGCTATGCCACTGGAGGTGTCTTGGCGTGGGTTTAGGCAGAGCTGATTTACGGGGGAACTTTTTGTCAACCTGTTGTTGTTGCTCTGGCGTTGGAACGATCGCTGCCTGACGCTCTGTAAACAAGTGTTGCCATTGTTGACTCAGTTAGACAAAAGTTGTCGTCCTTGCCATGCGGTGAGGACATTACCTTCATAATGATGAGCAGGTGCTGCACCGCGATCGCCTCAACGGCATGATTGGCTGTTAAGTGCCATCGGTGAAGACCGGCGCAATCATCGGTCTATCCGCTCGATCTGTCAGGGGCAACTAGCGGTTTCGCAGCTAATACTTTAAGGCGACTATCCCTATCACCAGTGAATTGACTACGGGAAAAAGTTGGAAAGTATGGGTATTATCAGAACCAGTAAACCCTTCAGGCGCTTTGTACTTGTGTTCAAAAAATTGGATAAGGTACCAGGCGTGCAACTGCTGAGGTCGCGACCAGCAGTTCTCATCATTCAAACAGCCATGAAATGGCAGCGAGACGATTGTTTGGAAATGGGGGCAGCGCTGTCTTACTACGCTCTCTTTTCCTTATTCCCGACGGTGCTGATTGTGCTGAGTATTGTGGGTGCTTTCATTGGCCCCGAAAGCGGTGCTGCCGAACAAATTCTGCTCTTTGCCCGTAACAGCCTACCCCCCGAAGCTTATTCCGTTGTCGACAATACTTTAAGTCAGCTCAATCGCAATAGCCTTGAGGCGGGAATCATCAGCTTCTTGATTTTGTGCTTCACTGCCAGCGGCGTGTTTGGGGCGTTGACGCGATCGATGAACAAAATTTGGCAGGTTGACCAAGAAAGAAAACATCAAACGGGTATGAAGTCTGCTGCCAAAACCTTTATGCGCAATCGTTTCTTAGCGTTCATGTTGGTTTTTAGTACGGCCGCACTGATTTTTGTGTCTTTGGTGTCCAAAATTCTGATCGACATCATTATTCAGGTTGTCGAAAACTTAGAAAACGCGGTTGGGTTGTTTCAAATCGATGACCTTTTAGTGCTGGAAACTCTGCAAACCAGCATGTCTTATTTAGGCATCTCAGCCATTATAATGCTGTTGTTTCGGGTCTTACCCCATACGCGCATTTATTGGAGCGATGTTTTCTTCGGCGGGTTAGCGACTTCTGGACTCTTTATGCTGTTGCAGCACGTTGCCAGCAATAGCATCATTCGAGTCGGGGAGCAATTTTTATCCTACGGTGCGGTTGGCAGCGTCATGATTTTGCTGCTGTGGATCTTTCTGAGTTGTCAAGTGTTCTTTCTCGGATGCGAGTTGACCTACGTTTATACCCACTTGTTGGGGAGTCGTAGTGGTATGGTTCCCTACCTCAAAGCTTTTGATGTTGACCAACCAAGACGTTGAACACGGACGAAGGTCTCGGGGCTCGTCCGAACCATGCGAAAACTCGTGAAACATAGCATGTTTCTGGCTCACAAGGGTTCCTTTTAGCGTTGAAATCCGCTTGAAACGGTTTGTTGGGGAAATGACTTAGTTCTCTTTAGGGAGCGGATTTAATGTCTAAACAACTCCGTTCAGCCTCCTGTCGTCAGGGGAAACTGGGTCGTATCCTCGGCGGCAGGTTTTGCCATTGATCAGGAGGATATTGTGTGGGTGATACATTCCTAAGTTTAGGTATTGAAAATCTCAATTTGATAGATTTGCCTTCGGCATAGTGATGAGGCGTCGAGTCATGAAAGTCGCGCTGCGACTACGCTACAGTGAGCATCACGTTTTTATGGATGAACCAGCGAAATTCTTGCTATCGGTAACTTTCTCTGTCGGCGGCAAATAACCTGAGCTAGACTAGGTTGCAGAGACTGACGCAGTTCATTCTATAAGTCCTGAATCAAAGCGACGACACTACCACCGAGCGTATGACTACACAAACGGCAGCCCAAGAAAAAGGCATTTTGATGTCTGAGACCGCTCTGCAGCATGTGAAGATGCTTGAGGAGCAACAAGGCGGACAAGAGCTGTGCCTGCGGGTCGGCGTTCGTCAGGGCGGTTGCTCAGGCATGTCTTATTTAATGGATTTTGAAGACCCTGCTAACATTGGCGAGCACGATGAGGTCTATGACTACGATGGCTTCAAAGTAGTGTGCGATCGCAAAAGTTTGCTCTATCTTTATGGCTTAATGTTGGACTACAGTAACGCTCTCATTGGCGGTGGCTTTCAGTTCACTAATCCCAATGCAGCGCAGACATGCGGCTGTGGCAAATCCTTCGGCACTTAGATGATGAGTTGAACCAATTGAATAGAAAATCCTGATGGCAGCAGGTTTGGGTTCCTTGGAATCTGAACCTGCTGTACGCTTTATGACGGTGGATGTGGACTTACGTTAATGACTCAAAGCGCCGAATCGCTGTTTGAACAAGGTATTGAGCAATATAAGGCTGGTGCAGAAGCTAGGGAACTTATTCCTGTATTTAAAGAAGTCTGTGATTTGGCACCCAAGAGTAGCCCTGCTCTAACCTGTTTAGCCTGGTTGTACCTACTGGAAGAGAAACCAAAATCGGCTTTAAAGGCTGCTCAAAAGGCTGTTAAGCTAACGCCTCAAGACCCTCAAGGCCGCGTGAACTTGGCTTTAGCTTTGTTAGAGACTGGAAAGAAGGGCGTGCGAGAGCACATCGACGAGGCCCTACAAGTCATGATGCTGTCGTCAGATTTGAAAGAAGAAGTGCAGAAAAACCTTGAAGAAGGATTAAGCCGTAAGCCAGATTGGGATAATCTCAAGAGAATTCACAAATGGCTGTTTGAAAGCTAGCGCTAGAGAGCATTTGGGCCTGATCTCCGGGCTCTTTTTTTTGACTATTTTCTGCTGCTTTGTAAAGGATGATGTCCAAAGTTTTGAAGGAAAGGGTTGCCATTGTGCGGCAAGTCATAGACTCCAAAAGGAATTTGGATTAACTGTAATCGGCGATAAGTGATGTCCACAAAACGACATCGACCAGCAGCGGGGATCGCTGGGGATCATATAAATAACTTAACGGTGTGCTCATAATTTCAATGATAGGGTTTACTCAATGAACCGATAAGGTTTACTTAAGTTTTGTCCGGTCATATTAAATTACGGAGTTAAGATCCCATGGTTGCACGTACTGTGAAAGTCAAACCAGAAACTCGTAATCACAAGGGCTTTTTTGTTCAAGAGACGGCCTATGAGTTGGTCGGTATTGAGCAGTCTGGTTGGGCCTTGATCTGTATTGATGAGGCCACCTGTCATTATGTTGATCCCGATAATTTGAAGGGCAGCGAAATTGAGCATGTTGATGTTGACTAGATGTCTGTAAGCATCTGCTCTGTTGGATTTGATGCGATCGCGGTCGTTCCTAAAGATTTTGTAGAACGGTTCAAATTTAGCCACGCATGCTAGTTTTCGGACGGCCTCGTGTAGCTAGTTCTCAAATCTCGGGTGGCCGCTTTTTGCTGGAGATCAAATAAATCTTCTCCGACTTAACCGTCTTGTTAACAGGATTTTGTCTGGGCGAGATCGTTGGTTTATGAGCCGAGATTTTTTTAGCCTAGTTTTGTCGCATTCTGAAAATTGCTGGCTATGAAAGGGTGAAAACTGCGGCAAGACTGTTAATGCTTATTGCCGCAGTTTTCGGCTTTCGTTCATTGAGTCAGTTTTTGGCAGGCGACATGTCATGTGTTGGAGTCGCTGCCGAGTGGGGGAACTGCTCTAATGTCGGCAGATGCTCGGTAAGAGCGGTGGGCTCAATTAATTCTGGGACTTCAAAGCAGGCTCAGCTGAGGACTCGTATCTCCTTGACCGTCCGCCTATGACTAGGCCAAAAGCGCTGTAAATTGAAAGGGCACTCAGGAAGACAGGACGCGATCGCTCCATGCTGGCTTATGTCCTCGCCATCTTTATCGCTATTGGCAGCTTCAGCTTTTATATGGCGGCATTTTTTGTGCCCGAGATGCATCGTCGTCAAGACTTTGTCTGGAGTGGCCTGGGCATGTTTTATGCAGTGGTGCTGTGGTTTTGTGCGGGGCGTATCACTGGGGCCGTGCTCTTGGGGCAAACCGCTAGCGTGGTGCTGCTGGGCTGGCTCGGTTGGCATACGTTAGAACTCCGCCGCGATCTGACTCCGGAGCCGGTGCGGACGCCCGTGACTTGGCAGGATTTGCAAGCTTGGAGACAAGGCCTGCAGCAAACGGTGAACCAGTATCTCAAGCTGGGTTCGTGGCTCACAACCATCCAGACATTGGGGACGGAGGTGAGCGCGAGGATTGCTGATCTCCGCAATCGCACCGCTGGCCCCCGAGGTGAGCCGCTAACGGCTGACGTGCCCCCCTTGAAGCGATCGCCCGCCTATGAATTTGAAACAGCGGTGGGTGAAGGTCAGCCGGTGCCTTCCGAATTTGCGACCGTGCCAACGCGTGATCGAGAACCTGCCGATAGCCTGCGCGCTCAATCCGTTCCGTCGTCAGCAATGCCGGACTCTGAGGCGATCGCGGCGGATCTTGCGCCCCAGTCCTCTATCGAGTCTGATTTGGCAGAGACGGGTGTGGACGCGACGGTGGCAGCGACCGCTGATCAACCGGCGACGTCTGGACAGTCCGCTGAGCCTCAAAAACCTGAACTACCGGCGACCCCAGCGGAAAAGGCTGCTGAACCGGCTGCTCAAAGATCGACACAATCGGCCTCGGTTGAGGCCCCAGCAGCGGTTGAGCCTATGGCGAAACCAAGCCTGGCCGCGCGGGCGGCAAGTTGGTTTGGCCGGGGAAAGCCAGGCAGCCGCCAGCCGCAGACTCCGCGCGGCGTAATTGAGATTCCCCCGCGTCCGCCCTCGATACCGCGATCGCCCGCTGCAGAAGCGACTCAACCGTCTGCCGCGAAGGCTAAACGCACCGATTCCAGCCAGGGACGCCGTTCGGCGAAAGCCTCCAGGGCCGTGATTGAAATTCCTCCGCGTCCGCCTTCGATACCGCGATCGCCTCAGGGCGATCAGCCTGCTCCTGCTCCAACGGCATCCCAGAGGACATCACACCCTGCCGGTGTTGGTCAGCGCACCAGCGATGTAGTCGGTCAAGAGCCAACTGGCCCAAGAGATCAACCGGACATGACCACTCGGGTGGCGGAGACTGAGGGCGCGATCGCAGAAGATATCAAGTCCACGGACATCACTGCGGCATCGATAAATCCGTCCCCCTCAGCAGCTACGGACGCTAGCGGGTCTGAGTCGGAGAGTTTCACCTCTGATTCAGAAGCATCGGCTGGGCCGGAGGTAACTCGTGCAGCGGAGACGAACTGGTCTGATGAGGGCGAAACGAATTGGCCTGACGACGATGATACGAACTGGCCAAGTTAGGCACGTTGGTCGGTGTCAGTCGCAGATTTTTTAAGGCGATCGCGCTCAAACTAACCGGTCTGGCCTACGCTAGAAAGAAGTCTTTTGACAGACCAAATTCCTTGCCTTTGCTTGAAGGAATGGGATCTGTGAGAGATCATTAGTTCTGCGTAAAAATCACCTGTCTTGCCGGCCGTGACTGACACCAAAAGCTACAAAGAGACGATCCTTCTGCCCAAGACGACCTTTGAGATGCGGGCTCATGCGATTAAGCGCGAGCCTGAGCTGCAAGCCTTTTGGCAAGAAAATCAAATTTACGAAACCCTGTCGCAGCAAAATCCGGGTGAGATTTTTGTACTGCATGATGGGCCGCCCTATGCCAACGGCAACCTGCACATGGGCCATGCGCTCAACAAAGTGCTCAAAGACATCATTAATAAATATCAGCTGCTGCAGGGGCGCAAGGTGCGCTACGTGCCGGGCTGGGACTGTCATGGCCTGCCCATTGAGCTAAAGGTGCTGCAGACACTCGATAAAGAAGAGCGCAAGCAATTAACCCCGTTAGCGCTGCGGCAAAAAGCCAGGGAATTTGCCCTAGAAACCCTGGATAACCAACGCCAGGGATTTAAACGCTTTGGCGTGTGGGGCGATTGGGAGCATCCCTACGCGACGCTGCAGCCCGAATATGAGGCCGCGCAGTTAGACGTGTTTGGCCAGATGGTCGAAAAAGGCCATATCTACCGGGGGCTCAAACCGGTTTATTGGAGTCCCAGTTCCCTGACTGCCCTGGCAGAAGCCGAACTGGAATATCCCGACAATCACGTCTCCCGCAGTGTCTATGTGGCCTTTAAGCTCACCCAACTATCGGCAGCAGCGGCAGCGAAAATTGGCGACTATGGGGATGATTTAGGGCTTTCGATCTGGACGACGACGCCGTGGACTTTGGTCTCGAACCAGTTTACCCGAGGCGCTCCGGCGCTCAAGTATGCCGTTGTCGAAGGATTTCAAACAGTTCAGCCTCAGGCCCCTAAATACATCATTGTGGCGGCTGAGGCGGTCGAGCGATTGTCAAAGCTGTTCAACACCGAACTCGTGGTGAAAGCCACGCTGACCGGTCAGGAACTGGCGGGTTCAACCTATCAGCATCCTCTCTTTGACCAGCAGAGCCCGGTCGTGGCCTCTGGTGAAGATATCACTGCCGATTCTGGTACGGGTTTGGTGCATAGTGCCCCGGCCCACGGCCCCGAAGACTTCTTTGCGGCTTATGAGCATGGCATTAAGCCGGTCGTGCTAGTGGATGAGGCTGGTCGCTATACCGCTGGTACGGGCCAGTTTGAAGGGCTCAAGGTGCTGACAACGGGAACCGAAGCGGTCATCGCCGCCATTACTGAAAACGGTGCCTTGCTCAAAGAAGATCCCTACGCCCACAGTTATCCCTATGATTGGCGGACGAAAAAACCGGTGATCTATCGGGCGACCGAGCAGTGGTTTGCCTCGGTGGCGGGCTTTCGTGACGAAGCTCTGGAGGCGATCGAGGCTGTGGAATGGATTCCCGCCAGTGGTCAAAATCGCATCACTTCCATGGTGGTCGATCGCGCCGACTGGTGTATCTCACGGCAGCGCAGCTGGGGGGTGCCCATTCCGGCGTTTTACGATGAGGAGACGGGCGAGCCGCTGATGAACCAGGAGACGATCGCCCATGTTCGCCAGATTTTTGCAGAACAGGGCTCCGATGCCTGGTGGCAACTGCCGGTGGCTGACCTGTTGCCCGCCAGCTATCGCGACAATGGGCGCACCTACCGCAAGGGCTATGACACGATGGATGTCTGGTTTGACTCGGGCTCCTCTTGGGCGGCGGTGGCCGACCAGCGCGACCAGCTGCACTATCCGGTCGAGCTGTATTTAGAAGGTTCAGATCAGCATCGCGGCTGGTTTCAATCAAGCCTGCTG
>JBHJJI010000005.1:0-11312 GCA_050042805.1 Leptolyngbyaceae cyanobacterium | reverse complement strand
GGGGCGTTCCCCCGTCTGGGCATCAAACAGCCACAGTTTTGTCTCGTTAATGGTATTGTATTGAATGACGACAATCTGCTGGTCATCAGGCGACCAATCCGTGGGAAACCAGCCGCCGCCCTGGGCGGCCGCTGGCAGGCGCTCGCGCCCTGGCTTGGACGGCTCCAAGATATACAGATCAGAATGGGCACCATTGGGAGGGCTAGAGGTAGACACCAGGCGATCGCCCGCCTTTGACCGGGCGCCACCGCTGTTGCGCGAGATACCGTCAGTCAGCAGGGTGATTTCGCCGCTGTCCAGGTCATAGCGGTAGATCTGATTCGCCTCGTTGCCACCGCTGTCTTTGCTAAATACGAAATAGTCGCCGTCGGTGGGCTGATAGCTAATCCCCGACACCCGTTCGTTAAAAAAGGTGAGCTGATAACGCTGCCCCAAGGGCTGACCAACGCGGTGGGCTTGGGAGCTATCGCCAAACCGAGTAGAAATCAGCATTTCGCGGCGGGTGGGATGCCAGCTTTGCAAGGCGGCAGTGCGCGATTGGGTGTAGCGATCGGCCTGCTCGACCAAGCTCAGGGGAATCGGCAGAATATTTTGAATGACGAGGTTGTCGCCGGGCAACAGCATGGGGGGATCAGCGGACATTGCGGCTTGAGGAGTGGGTAAAACAAAGGTCAGGACGGCGATCGCGAGGGCGAGCAGACTAAATTTGGGTTTCAGCATAACGCTTCTATTTTGCCGGACGAGAGCAGGATCAAGCGACTCGGAGCTGTCATCAGTTAGGACTCAATATCTGTACCGCAACAGTTTCAGCCCCTGGCTTGGTTTGTGGAGCAGGCGTGACAATGCTTGCGCCATCAGGGTTTGGCAACTCGCTGATGACGCGCCCTAAGGGCAAGAGCCTGGATACAACACTTTTATCTCAACGTTATAGGCCCAGGGTTCATCCTCGTCAGGAAAGATGTATTCACCAGTTTCGACCATGGCGACAGCCTGCTCGTCTAAGATGGCATAGCCCGTCGAACCCACGACTTCAGGGCCACGGGCAAAGGTCTGATCAGGGTTGACGACAGCCATCAGCAGCCCCGAAACGGGGGCCGTATTGAGGCACTGCGCCCCGAGCTGATAGGGCAACTCTAGCGGCTCAGCTTTAGAAGGCAGGGTTTGTCCTGGCGTCGCCCAGCCATCTTGTGCTGAAAGCGACTGAAGTAGATCTAACCCTTTTTGACCGTTGTACTGATAGGCTCCAACATCGCCCAACCGGGTCGCTAAGGTGGTCGCTGGGTCAGGGGCGCCCCCCGTCAGCCCCGTCGAACCCGGTTCATCCGGGAGTTGATCATTGGGGAGAGGGTCAGTGTCTGCAGCTGGTTGAGTCGGCTCAGTGGGAATTTCTGGGGTGGGAACAGTATTTTCTGGAACAACTTCTGAGATCTCGGGCGATCGCTCTACGGGTGCCGGTGTAGAGGAGCGCCCAACGCTTTCGGGTGAGACCTCTAACGGGTCTTCAACGTCCTCATCCGCGATCGCCGTTTCATCATCTTGGCCATTGGCCGCGATGGCCCCGGCGGGCAAAATGGTCACATCAACCTCGACAGACTCCTCGGGCGGCGGTGGCAAGACCTGGGGCTCCTCTGGAGTCTCGGATGGTAGCGGCCAACCCAACAACAGACCGTGGAGACCAATGGAAGCCGCCATCAGCAACGCGAACGTCCCATACTTGGACGCTTTTGCAGTGAGGAAATGATGGGGTGAACCGAAACGTGGCAAACCGGTTCCTCAAACCTCCGTCGAACAATTCTGAGTCGGGTGATGCCTCAACAATTTTCCCACCAGTTAGCAATACTCTTCCTAACCATAGCGAGCCAAACCGGACAGCGATCGCCTTTATGACAGTTTCCACAGTGACCGCCGATACAATTTTAGCGATCGCACTGCCGACGACCCTGATAATGAGCGAGTTATGGCCCCAAAAATCGGCTGGATGCGATCGCGGAGCTGGCGATCGCATCCTCCAACAATACGCAAGCGCGTTCTTGGGAGGCGGTCGGCTCGCGTTGGGGGCACCGCCAGCGTTGTCATTGTCTCGTTGGGGGCACCGCCATCGTTGTCATTGAAACAACGGTCACCAGGTTAAGGCGTCTTAACGCACACAGACTCTAGACTGGCAATGACAGGCGTGAACCGTGGGATGGGGACGACAGCATGAGGCGGCAGGAAGATCTACTCTTACTGATCTCAGGGATTTTGTTAACGCTGGTAACTTTATTAGTCGTGACGCTTGAATCACAGTTTGCTAGTCCCTCACCCACTGCTGAGAGCATGACTGCAGCAGGGCTGCTAACCGATCCGTTTTTACAGCTGCCGACCGAAAATTCAGTTCACGTCGTGTGGTTTACCGAGTTTGAAGGGCAACAGCACACCGTCATCTATGGTCGTCAGCCAGCGGTATCTCTCGAACCTGGCAACCTGCGTCAGGTCTTTGCCACCACAAAGCAGCTCACCCGTCTGCAAGAAGATCAGGCTTCTCGGCTGCCTGCGGGTAATCCGTTAAAAACGCCCACTTTTCGCAGTGTTTGGCGTCACGACGCCGAGGTCACTGGGCTCGTACCGGGGCAACGGCTCCCCTATCAAGTCAAAAGCCTGAGAGCCGACGGTACCATCTTCGCGAGTGATGTGTTTTCTTTAGCCGCAGCGCCGCCTGCAGGGCAGCCCCTCAAACTATTGCTGACCTCTGATCATCAATCGAAACCGATGACAGCGGCCAAGCTGCAAAAGGTCAAAGAAACAGTAGGCGAGGTTGATGCTGTTTTGGTGGCTGGTGATCTGGTCAATGTGCCAGATCGCGCCTCTGAGTGGTTTGACGACGCTGAGGGGGCAGCCTTCTTTCCCGCTTTGCAGGGGCGCGGCAACTATGCCCTTAAAGCCAATGGGTGGACGACTCGCTATCAGGGGGGGGCGCTGATTCAAACGGCCCCGCTATTTCCGGCGGCGGGCAACCATGAGGTGATGGGCCGCTTTGTCCCTGGGGTCCCGCTCAATGAACAGTTCAACGATCCAGTACCGCGCCGGGCGGCCACCGCCCTATATGAAACGCAGGCCGACTTATTTAACCCGCAGAATGATCCGGACGTGCGCCGCCGCTGGATTCTCGATCATTCCTACAACCTCGACACCTATCAAGAGCTGTTCACGTTACCGACCAGCCCAACCGCCGAGGGCGATCGCGCTGATGCCTCCCGCCCTTATTACGCCACCACCTTTGGCGATATTCGATTGATTTCATTATTTGTGACGAATATTTGGCGACGCCCTTTCGTCGAGCCCAACGTGCGGGGGCGCTTCCAAGAACGGCTGTCAGATTTGGGACAACCCGCCGCCTGGGGCCACGGCCAGCATATTTTTGAACCGATCAGCCAGGGCAGCCCACAATATCAGTGGCTGCAACAAGAGCTGGCCAGTGATGCCTTTCAGCAGGCGAAATACACCCTTGTGATGCTGCATCATCCCCCCCACAGCGTGGGCGACAATATCGTGCCACCGTTTACGGATCCGGTGCCGATCTACGATCGCGCCGCTGACGGTAGCCTCCGCGCCATTCGCTACGAATATCCCATCCAAAACGACTACATCATTCGCGACCTGGTGCCGCTGTTAGAAACCGCTGGCGTCGATTTAGTGTTGTACGGTCATTCTCATTTGTGGAATCGGTTTATCGGCCCAACGGGCATGCACTTTTTAGAAACGTCGAATGTGGGCAATTCCTACGGCGCATTTTGGCAACAAGAGAGTCGCAAAACTCCTCCCGCAGAACCCAGCGATACCTTTGACAAGTATCAGGCGCGTTACTACGTGGCCCAAGGCGACCCCAACGGGTTGGAGCCGGTCATGCCCACTCTGGCTCCACTCATGGGTGAGCAGGGCACTCCGCTACCCTACATTGCCAGCAACGAGATTACCGCCTTCAGCATTTTGGAAACAGGGAGCGGCACGGTCACTAGCTATTATTTCGATACGCGCCAGCCACGTTCCGAGGTTGTCAAGTTTGATGAGTTCACCCTCGCAGGCTCAGAGTGACAAGAGCGTTTCTCGTAGCCGAGACAGCCTGAAGCCATTGAGATGATCGAAGGGGACGCAACGTCTTATATCAATTCTCTAAAACTGGACTACAGATGCCCGTACTGGAGCGTCCCCCCAACCCCCCTTAAAAAAAGGGGGCAGCAAAATTCGGGTGGTGAATAGCCCCTTTCCCAAGGGGGCGGCGACAGCGGGGGATCCTCGATCTATAGCGCTGTCATGCAGAATCGGTATTACGGTCTCAGCCCTGCTCCACGCCCGATCGCACCCAAGACCGATAGGGATGCTTCGCCAAATTAGCGTTGTAGTAGCGTGCATCCTCAGAGACCTCAAGCCCCGCCCAGGGGGGCAGGTTAAAGGCTTCAGTTTCGCTGCTAAGTTCGACCTCTGCCAAGATGAGGCCCGCATTGTCGCCCAAAAATTCATCCACTTCCCAGAGATGACTACCGACATTGATGCGATAGCGCCATTTTTCGATCAGGGGCGGTGCACACAAATCCGCCAGCAGCGTCTCCGCGTCGGCCAGGGGGATGGGATACTCAAATTCTTGGCGAGAGACACCGCTCGTCGGCCCTTTGATGGTGAGATAGCCGCGCTCGCCCACCACTCTGACACGCACTGTCGTCTGATTCTGCGTCGGCACATAGCCCTGACGATACAGCGTCCCCTGAGCTCGTTGCCGCCACGATAGATCCGTCACCAAAAACTTCCGCTCAATTTCTTGGGCCATGGCCCCTGCCCTCGACTTTGCCGTGAACTTCGCGCCGACTAGACGCGCTGATCATACCGTCCCGAGGTCCCAGACTTGGCCTGTCTGATTGTGCAAAAAGGCAAGGAGTTCATCGGGGCGCGGCTGCGCCGCGATCGCCCCCAATTGCAGCGTGGCTAACTGGGTGACAACCCGGTTAGGTAGCGAAGTGGGGAGAGTAGAGGCGATCAAATGGGCATCGGCCGCGAGGAACGGGGTCGTAACCGCCGGCCGTCGGGTCATCGCGATTAAACCAACCGGCGCGATCAATAAACGCGTCTGAGCACATAACTGCCGAGCTCGACGAGGGCTTTTTGGGGTTCCGATGACGGCAGATCTTGCAGGCAAGCGATCGCGCGGTCAATATGCTGAGTGGCTAAATCACGAGATCGGGCAATGCCATCACTTTTGTGAATTAACCCAATGGCCTGCTCAAAGTCTTCGGCTTCCGAAAATTCTCGCTCAATCAAACCGGCTAAATAGGGCGTTTCTTCGAGCGCATACAGCACTGGAGCGGTTAAATTGCCACTTTTGAGGTCAGAGCCCGCCGGTTTACCCAGTACCTCGCTGGAGCCGGTGAAGTCCAAAATATCATCCACGATTTGAAACGCTAAGCCCAAGTTGCGTCCATAGGCGTAGAGATTGTCCAACTGATGATCGGGCAAACCACTCAAAACGCCGACTGATTTGGCGCTATTCGCGATCAGAGAAGCGGTTTTGTAATAGCTCTTGTCCAGGTAAGCTTCCAGCGTTAGTCCCGTATCAAATCGGTTGAGCCCCTGCTGGATCTCACCTTCAGCCAAATCCATAATAACCTCCGACAAGAGCTTGACCACCGTCAGATTATCGAGATTGGCCAGATACCAAGAGGATTGGGCAAACAAAAAATCGCCGGCCAGCACGGCGACGCGATTACCAAAACTACTGTGAACCGTCGGCACCCCCCGGCGGACGTCCGACTCGTCAACGACGTCATCATGCACCAGACTGGCCGTATGAATCATCTCAGTGATTTCGGCGAGGCGACGATGCTGTGGCAAAATGTCGGACTCTAGTGAGACTGCTCGCGCCAGCAGCAGCACAATCGCCGGACGAATACGCTTGCCCCCAGCACCAAACAAATGCTCGGCAGCAGCATACAAAATCGGATGTTTCGCACCGACCAGATTCTTTAAGTTGGCAACTAAAGTGTGCAGATCAGATTCAACCGGAGCAAATAAAGAAGTAACTGAAACCATGGATAAGCCGACTCAGGCGGAGGTTTACGAAATTTTACAGTTCTAATCTTATTCTAAGGTAACCCAACCAGGGGGATGGCGATATGAGCGATGAGAACTCCCGATTACCGCGCTTCAGAAGCATGACTGGCGGCCACTCAAGGCTGACATTTTGCCCCAACCTCTGGCATACCGCTGCTTCTGGCAACCTGTGTGGCTGAGGAAATTCGGGCCGGGAAGATGGGGCGCTGCATCGAGCTGCCAAATTTCCGGCAAAAATCTGTCAAAGTCTTGCCCCAAGGGCTGTCGAGACACCAAAGCTTATGCTATAATAACTATTAAGATTTGAACTTAATTGAATAGTGCTGTGCTCTAAATCTACCGCTGGTCTTGAGAACTGCTTATTGTGGCGGTGATTTGAGGCGGCTGTCGTTTATCGCTAGGAGTTCGGTGGGCTATCGCTAAACAAGCAACTTTTTTGAGTCGAGAAGATGGGGTCAGTGCTGACTCTGATTCACTGCTCAATCCATACTTGTATCGCGTCGCGCCAGGAAGCTATTAGGGCGAAAACGGCATCTGTCATTCAAGTGAGGCAGTGCTTCCTGTTTTTGCTGCTTGATTTCTCCCTGCCATCGAAATGAACTTTGTTGCCGCGCCCACTCTCTGGATTTTGATGCTCGCCGTCGGGTATCTCTTTTTCGTTTATAGCTTTCTCTGGTGGGTTCAGCGGGCTAGTAAGTCTGCCAGTAAACAACGGTCTAGTCTCTAGCCCGATCGTTGTCGGCCCGCTGCAGGGTAAAATTCTGACCGCTGTCAGGGCTGAACAAGATCCCGCAGGAATTTGTGCCAGGTTTGCGACAACATTCCTGACTGAGTCGGCTGACTACTCTACAGACTCGACATCGTCGTTCGGTAGGGTGGGCGTCAGCTGGCCCGCCACCCACCAGCCAACGACCCCAGCGGTGAACAGAATCGCGATCGCCATGATTGCGACCCACCAACGCGGGACAGTGGCCTTAGGGGCTCCCTCTGTAGAGCTAGCGACTGCGGCTTCGGCAGCAGTTTCTTCCCCATAGAGCAATGCCTTAGAGGCTTCGGTGAGATCTTCCTCGGCAGGGGGCTCTGTTGCTGCAGGCTGATCGGGTAGGGTGTCGTAGGCAGCATTTAAAGCTGGCTTAATCTGCATCAGCACGACTGAGACATTGTCATGGCCATTTTTCTGATTAGCGAGCTCAATCCAAGAGTCGACGGCCGCTTGCAGAGAAATAATGTTTTTGGTGATCAGACCGATGTAGTTGGCCCACGCCTTTTCGATCTGCTGGTGATCGCTGAGGCCATCTGAGCACAGCAGCAAGACCCCTTCTTCATCCACGGCAAACCGTTGCACATGGGGCGTCACGTAGTGGCTGCCACGGGTCCCTAGCGCTTGGGTCAAGGAGCCGGCTTCGGGGCGATCGCGCAGCGCCGTATAAAAAGCTCGCCCAGCCAGCGTTTCTCGACTCGCAATATCATCATCCACCGTGATTTGATGGCAATAATCGGGAGTGATCCAGTAGGCGCGACTATCGCCAACATGAGCGATATACAGATCGTCGGTTTGTACCCAGCCTTGAGGCGTCTTGATCCGCTGCGGCACGACCAACGCCATGACCAAGGTTGTGCCCATCCGCTGGCGATCGCTGCGGCTCTGCAGATCGTTTTGCGTATTGACTAAGTCGTTCACCACGCGCACGGCGGCTTCAATTTGTTGGGCCACGACCTCGGGCGGTACGGCGTTGTCTTCTCGTCCTGATTCCGCCAGCAGGCCTTGCAGCTGCAGCTGCAGCGATCGCACGACAATTTGGCTGGCGACTTCCCCAGCCTCATGTCCCCCAACCCCGTCACACACAATGGCAATGCGCGGGGTCGGGATTTCTGGCTGTTCGCCTTCGGGATAGCAGGCATCTTCGTTGCGCGACTGGTTGGGCCCCGTATGAGTTTCGCCAGCAGTGCGAAAACGCGGACGATAGGGGGCCAATGCCTTAAGTAATAGATAGTTGAGATCCACGGTGAGCTGAGCCGGGGACATCTCACCGGCCGCTAAAGCCTGACAGACTTTTCTCAAGGCGTCGGCGATCGCGGGCTGCGCGCCGTCCACCAGCGACTGCCAAGACTGCGACAGGGTGGTCAGGGTGGGGGGCTGGGCATCAGGCGTCAGCTGTAGCAACCGCACCCGCCAGCCTTCAACCCGCACGAGGGCCAAATCCAGCAGGCTAGTGGCCACACCCAGCTCTAATAAAGGTTCCCAGAGCTGCCAGAGCTGCCAGAGCCAAGACAGTTGACGCGCTGCGGAGGCCGTCGCCCACTGGCTGAGCAGGTCTGGGTAGAGGTTTTCTGCACGGCTATTGATGGGGGCATTTTCCAGCAAGATCCACGGGGACTTGCCTTTTTGCGTCACGACATCGTAAACGCCTGGGACATGTAAGCGATGGCTGTGTGCCTTCAAATAGGGAATCGCGGTGTCAGGAATGGCGTCGGGTGTGGCCGGGGGCACGTCAGGCTTGGTATCTTGCCAAATCTGGGGGACCAAAACCTCATAGCGATCGCCCACGATTTCACCCACGGGGACAGCTTCAGCCCCCGTCCCCATCGCCCAAAGACACACTTTTGTTGAAGAACTCACTCGCTCAGCACTCGTCATTAACTTAGTTGACTCTGCCCGATCACAACACTGCCCATAGCGTCCCTTGCCGCCTCTCGGCTCAAGATTAGGTTAATCCTAGTGGATCTTTTGAGAATCGCTCGCTCCTGTTCCCTGACATTTGACAGACTTCTGGTGATCGGTAATCCTGCAAATTTTCTCCCGGTTTGTTTTAGTCCCCTCGAACGCCGCCTGAGCAAGGAAAAAAGCTACTCGCCTGACTTTTATGCAACGGGCACAGCGGACTGCAAAGGGATTTAGGGCGGTTATGGGGGAGCAGGAACCCAGCCCCGAAGTATATGGTCGTCCTCTGGGACAGCAGAGCGTAAAACCTAAACGAATTGTGCCGATTGTAAATAACCCAGCAAAAACGGGGTCATCATAGTTACGAAGCATTACTTTTGCCCGCTGGAAACACCGATGGCCCAGTTGAGGTTAAATCCGCTTAGATTGATGCCGACATTGAGTCAGAGATCGCTAAAGTCACTCGCTCGGGCAAACTGAGATGCCCAAAACTCAGGAAATCGGCTTTTGGCACTTGAAGTTATCAGCAATCGAGCATGAAAAATTCGGCAGCGAGTATCGGTCAATAACGATTGAGAACGATTGAGTAGGTTATGAGTCTTCCGCTGTTTTGGTTCATTTTGGGTGCCGTGCTCTGTTTAATGGAGCTGTTTTTGCCGACGGCTTTTGTCGAGGCCACCTTTGGCGTCAGTGCGCTCATAGTGTCCGCGATCGCCCTCCTCATCCCGCAATTTGGCGTTCAAGTCTGCATTTGGCTGGTGCTTTCGGTGCTGTTCACCTGGGGACTGAAGCGATTCGTCCCGAAGCGTACCCCCTATATCCTGGCGGATGCCACCGAAGCTCGAACGCTGACGGCCATTGCCCCCGGCAAAGCCGGACGCGTTTTGTATGAGGGCAATTCGTGGCAGGCCCGCTGCGAAGACAAGAACGCGCTAATTGGCGCTGACGAGCTGGTGATCGTGACGGGACGTCAGGGCAATACGCTTTTGATCATGCCCGAGCACAGCATCCAATAGTCCGAGTAACCGTGAGCGCTCAAGACGCGTCGTCAGGTTGACCTGATTTTGTTTGATTTTCCATAATTTTGAGGATAGTTCTATGAACCCTATTGGTTTTCTGTTTGTGCTAGCGCTGGGTGGCGGTGTGGCAGCGAGTGCCGTCAAAATCGTCAACCAGAGCGACGAGGCATTGGTAGAGACTTTAGGACGCTACAACGGCAAAAAGCTGACTCCGGGTCTCAACTTCATCACACCCGTTGTCGATAAGGTGGTCTACAAACAAACCGTGCGTGAACGTGTGCTTGACGTACCACCCCAGTCTTGCATCACCCGAGACAACGTCTCAATTTCCGTCGATGCCGTAGTGTATTGGCGCATCATCGATTTAGAAAAGGCCTACTACAAAGTCGAAAATCTCCAAGCGGCCATGGTCAATCTGGTGCTGACGCAGATTCGCGCTGAGATGGGCCAGCTAGAACTCGACGAAACCTTTACAGCGCGCTCAGAAATCAACGAATCCCTGTTGCGCGAACTCGACGTCTCCACCGATCCATGGGGGGTCAAGGTGACGCGCGTGGAGCTGCGAGACATCATGCCGTCTAAAGCGGTACAAGATTCCATGGAGCTGCAGATGGCGGCAGAGCGGCGCAAGCGAGCGGCCGTCTTGACGTCGGAAGGCGAACGAGAATCTGCCGTCAACTCGGCTAGAGGCGAGGCGGAGTCGGAGGTGCTCGCAGCTGAATCGGGCAAAAAAGCGGCCATTTTGGATGCGGAAGCGCAGCAGCAGGCGATTGTTCTCAAGGCCCAGGCTTCGCGTCAAGAGGCGGTGTTGCGGGCAAAAGCCACCTCAGAGGCCATGGGAATTTTGGCTGATAAGCTTCGCTCAGATCCCCAAGCTAAAGACGCTCTGCAGTTTCTATTAGCCCAGGATTATCTGGCAATGGGACAGCAGATCGGCGCAAGCGACAGCAGCAAAATTATGTTTATGGATCCGCGCTCCATTCCCGCAACCTTAGAGAGCATGAAAGCGATCGTTGGTGATGGTGAGGATCTAGATCAACTCACCTAGCGCCTTGATACACTGCGATTCATTCGCCAGTGGTCTGCGTTCAGCCTCATTATTCTCACCTTAAAAACCAGTGTTCCCAACGCAAGTTTACGTTGGGAACACTGGCTTTTTGAATTCTGGCCATCGCATGAGGATCAGGGAATATACAAAACATCGCCCCCTCCGAGGAGAGGGCGCTGCTTCAAATCAAGCTCAGCTTAGTCGAACTGATGAGGACTAACCGATGATTTCGGGAGCCTCAGCAGATGCCAAGTCAAGCGGGAAGTTGTGCGCATTACGCTCATGCATCACTTCCATCCCCAAGTTCGCCCGGTTGATCACGTCAGCCCAGGTGCCAATCACTCGACCCTGAGAGTCGAGGACGGACTGGTTGAAGTTGAAACCGTTCAGGTTGAACGCCATCGTGCTGATGCCGAGAGCGGTGAACCAGATGCCAATTACCGGCCAAGCACCCAAGAAGAAGTGCAAGGAACGAGAGTTGTTGAATGAGGCATATTGGAAGATC
>JBHJJI010000004.1:0-3985 GCA_050042805.1 Leptolyngbyaceae cyanobacterium | reverse complement strand
ACGCGCACCACTGGCTGCACCACGCCCAAGTTATAGAGAAGGCAAAAAATCGCGGAAAAGAAAATCACCTGCGGCAAAGCCCGAAACGCAAAAACGTAGCCTATGGCTAAATTGTCAGCGCCGAGGCGCTCGCCCGGCACTGCAGCGAATGGCGGTGTTAAAGCCCGAGCTAGCCAGCGCCCTGCCCCTTGAGGCCCCGCCGACGCCCCTAAGTCAGGCACCAAAATCGGGCCAAACAGAAACCGCGAACCCGCTTCAGAAGAATCGATTAAAGCGTTGAGCAGGCCGCTCAACCAGCCGACAACTTGTCGCGTCAGCGGAAAGCGAAAAATAAAGAGCCCCAGCACTAACTGAATGCCAATCCCCCAGGCCATCAGCTTCCAGGGTACCTGCCGTCGATCTTCTGAGCCGAGCCAGGCTACAAAACACAGACCCGCACTCCCCACGAGTGACAGTAAGTTGAGCATGTGGTGCCGCCTTCTCCCACAGTTAACGCCACGATTCTACAAGGGTTAGTCAGTTCTGAACCGCCTGATCGCCACTTTGTAAGGCATCGCAATGCACCTGGCTCTCATGACTCTGTGCGCAATCGGTATCCCCCATCCATAATGGGGGAAACGGTTGCTCTTCAGTTTTTATGAATCCATTCTCTCCGGTACCTCCGAGCTGGGCCGAATCGGCAGTGCATGCCCATCAATTTGGCTGCCCTAGCTGCGGGGCTAACGTCGCTGAGTCGCAAGCGGTTTGGATCAATCGTCGATCGCCGGTCTATACCGAAGCGCATAAGCGCAAGTGGCAGGAGTTTTATCACTGCGGCAAGTGCGAAGCCGCTTGGTGGGCTTGGAGTAGCGATCGCCCCCCCACCGACTGGAGCGGCGAGGCTGAGGTCGATAGTGCCAGCGATCCTTTCGGGTTGTAGGCAGCTATGGCGGTGGTGGTGTTTGGCAGCTTAAATATGGACTTGGTGGTGAAAGTTGCTCGCCTCCCGGTGCCCGGTGAGACGATATCAGGCCAACAGTTTGACACCATCGCCGGGGGCAAAGGTGCTAACCAAGCCGTAACCTTGGCCCGACAGCAGGTGCTGACCGTGATGGTGGGTCGCGTGGGGGCCGACAGCTATGGTCGAGCCCTGTGCCAAGCCCTAGCCAACGAGGGGATCAGGGTTGATGGCGTGAGTCAAGACTCGGCAGTTGCCACTGGCATTGCCGCGATTGCCGTAGCCGACTCTGGCGCGAACCAAATCATTGTGGTGTCAGGGGCCAACGGCCAGGTCGGCTTGCCAGAACTGGCGTATCTTAAGGGACAGCTCGCCTCCGCTGAATGCTTGCTGCTGCAGCTCGAAATTCCACTATCGACCGTCACAACCGCCGCTCAACTAGCCCATGCGGCTGGGATCAGGGTCATCCTCGATCCGGCCCCTGCGCCCAAGACGGATCTGCGCTCGCTCTATCCCCACATTGATATTTTGACGCCCAATCAGGTTGAGGCGGCGCAGCTGGTTGGGTTCCCGGTTGAGACGATTGCCCAGGCTCGGGAGGCGATCGCGGTACTGCGGCAGCAGGGTGTACCTACCGTCATCATCAAACTGGGCGAGCAGGGCATTCTCTGCGGCAGTGAACAAGAGCAGATTGTCCAGGTACCGGCGCTACCGGTATCTGCAGTAGACACGGTGGCTGCTGGGGATGCCTTTAATGGTGGACTGGCGGTCGCGTTGCAAGCAGGAAAGTCCTTAACCGAAGCCCTGCATTGGGCCTCAGCGACGGCTGCTTGGTCAGTCACCCAATCCGGCGCGCAGCCCTCACTGCCCACGAGATCGCAGGTCATGACCTTGATCAACGACCTAGCTTGAATGGTTGATGGAAGGGGTCGTCAAGCAACCCAAAATGCTGCTGTCAAACCTCACACCAAGGCAGTTTAATGATCGTCCCTGCAAGCGTTTCAACCTACCAGTCGACTCTTGTGGAGCTAAAGACTGAAATCAATTGCATCAAAAATTCTAGGATTCCAAAGTTTCGTAACCAATATTTCAATTGCCGCAATCTACATTTCAATTGCTTGCTTTATCTTCAAGAAAGTACAGGTTTTGTCTGTCTGTAGATTCATTTACGACACGTTTATGCGGGTATGTTCTTTTTGGAATGGTTAGAAAAGAGCTCGGTTCTGCAAAAAAAAACGTACAGTTCATAGGGATTAAATATAGAGCAGCAGTTCTTTTGGTTTTCTTCACACAAATCGTGGGCACTTATATTTTTAATTCGTCACTATATAGAGGGTGTACGCTACAGATGTGTCTCTAGAGATCGCCCTTCCCGCTGCTGATTGATCCTCGACAAGGTGGGGCATTCTGTCGGAAGAAGTAATTTTTCCGTTCGCTGACTGACTTGTTCACTGTTGACTTTCCTGCCTTTCAGGAAACGCTAGTTTCGACTTGTATAGATATAGACTGACGCTTCACTCAGGATTCCCGTACACCGAGGCCACAGGCGGAGGCTTGACCCATATGCTTTGTACTACTTGCAAACAAAGAATCGATTGTCTCCCAGCGGCATTAGCTGCCAACGATACTCACATGTACAAGCTGTTAGAACGGCTCAAGACATGTGATCGCTACGTTCAAGACTCGCCCAAACTCGCGCCTAAATTGGACGCCGTTAGACGTCGGCTGTTTGAGCGACGCTTCGCCTAACAATGCACTGATGCGTAGCACTGGCCATCACCGCGCGTTACGCGCTGATGGCAGAGTGTCTTTTAGCAGTTGCCCTGAACGAGGGGGAAAATCTGGCCAAATTTCGTCGTCTGGTAAGCATTGTGGCAAGCTAGCTCTTGGTATCTTCCTCAAAGGCTTTGCCATGACGATCGCATCCCTCTCCCCTTGGGTCTTGCGTGATCACCTCTTCCGGTGGGGCGATCGCACCTATGTCATGGGGGTACTCAATGTCACTCCTGACAGCTTTAGCGATGGTGGCCAGTTCAACACGGTAGAGACCGCGATCGCTCAAGCCCAACAGCTGCTGGCAGCCGGTGTGGATATGCTTGACATTGGCGGTCAGTCGAGCCGCCCTGGAGCTGAGCAGATTCCCATAGAGGCCGAGCTGCGGCGGGTAGTGCCCGTAATCGAGGCCATTCGCCAGAGTCCTGATCTCGACCTCGCTCAGGCCGTAATCTCGGTCGATACGACTCAATCAGAAGTCGCCCGAGCAGCGGTGAGAGCTGGAGCCGATTTAGTTAACGATATTTCTGGTGGCACGTTTGACGCCGCCATGTTTGCGACCGTGGCGGATCTGGGCGTGCCCATTATTTTGATGCACCTGCGCGGCACCCCCAAGACGATGCAGCAAAACACCCACTACGGCGATCTTATGGGTGAAATTGTCGACTTTTTAGAGCGACAGGTCAAAACGGCCCAGGCCGCTGGACTCAGTCACAGTCAAATTGCGATCGATCCGGGTATTGGGTTTGCCAAACGCTATCCGCAGAATCTAGAAATTCTGCGGGAGATCCCCCAACTGCAAGGGTTGCACTGTCCCATCCTAATTGGCCCTTCGCGCAAAAGCTTCATTGGCTGGCTGCTTAATCAGCCTGATCCCCAAGCTCGGGGCTGGGGCACGGCGGCGGCCTGCTGCGCGGCGATCGCCGGTGGGGCCGACATGCTCAGGGTGCATGACGGCCAAGCCATGGTGGAAGTCTGCAAGGTGGCCGATGCCATTTGGCGACAGCGACTGCCAGACTATTGCGATGCGGCTGATTAAAGCACTGCGCCCTCGCCATGCCCCCAGCAAGTGGCCTTGAGCCTGATCGCCGCCTCGATTGAGAGTGTTCAAAAAACCTATTTCCAATCCGGGTACCTCTTGGTTCGCTCATTTCTGAGCAGTGTTGGGAATAAATTTAAGTGTGTACGGGCACCTCATAAATGGTTTCTGGGATCTTCATGAGTGCCAAGATGTGGCGCTGTAGGTCATTCAGCGGAGTGATTTCGGTCGTCCCA
>JBHJJI010000003.1:0-9590 GCA_050042805.1 Leptolyngbyaceae cyanobacterium | reverse complement strand
TTCTGGACTCTGGCAGTCTGAGAGCATCTCATCTAGCAGTTCATCGGCACGATTCAGTTCTGGCTTTTTCTTGGGCATGATGCGGTCTCCTGAGTTATCGGGATTCTAGACCGCTTACACAAAATTCTGATCAGTCTCGGCGATCGTCAATTTCAATCAGCCTATCAGCCTAAACAACACTCCCCATTGCGCCCCCGATCTCCCCTGCGCCTCGACTCCCCCACTGCCTACTGAGCCGTCATCACTTCATGGAAAATCTTGCGCAGATAGCGGCGACCTCGCGAAAACCGCTGACGTAAAGCCGCTTCGTTGATGTCATCCCGACCGCTTTCCTGCACATAGCGTTCCTGAATTTCTCGCCAGGAGAGTCCTTCCACCACTTTTTGATGAATCAGTTGGAAAACGTCTGGGTGTTCGATTTGGAGTTGGCATACTGCCCGCACAACGGCTCGGAGTTCTTCATCCAAGATGGCGTAGTCCATGGGGCTATCGCCTTCGTCGGCAAACAGCGCGTCCATTAGGTCGGGAGCATAGGCACAGGTTTTCTTACGTTTACGATACTTTTCGCGCGCTAAGTTAAAGGCAGCGCCCTTGAGCCAAGCTTTAGGATTGCGAATGACCTTGCCCTGCTGCAGCGCCTTTTTGCCACAGAGATAGGCATCAAACAGCAGGCCATGGGCTTCAACATCAAGCTTGAACTGCCTGACCATACGCTCCATTGCTGTGAAGACAGAATAAGCAGTCGGGTTGTCTGGCCCTAAGATTTCTTCGAGGGCTTGGTCAAAACAATCCTGAGGTTCAACAAATTCGGGAAATGGAGGCTCGCGATCGCCGTGAAAATTGGCCATTTTCCTCTCCGATGCTAATTCTTACTAATCAGTGACGCTTGATGGATTTCTGTGACATCAAGATTCGCAAGTAACGCGTTAACTCTACAAACACCTGATCAAAATCAAATTGCCGAAAGTCGCGTGAATTTTTTGTGCCTTTGAGATGATTTCCCTGTCACAGACCGGGGGTAAGTGTCACAACTACACAGCATGTTGTGCCGTCACAACGTGAATCATGGGAACGCACTGAGGAGAATAAGGATAATGAACATGACCCACCCAGAGCTAGACATTCTGGAATTTAATCCGCCTGATAGCGCACTGTTGGATTTGCTGGGTGAATCACCCCGCTATCAGGCGATAATTTTGGAATATTGCTTGCTCGCGCTAAAACCAGCGCTGAATGAAGCGCAGCAAGACCGCATGGCGGAGATTTTGCAGCAGGGTATCGATGACCCCGTGTTGAATTTCTGGTTAGAAGAAGGTGACCACCTGGTAGCCCACCATTTGGGTCTGATTGACAACCACTTCATCGAGAATCAGCAAGACAAGTTTCGCCACTTGATCGGTCAAGGCCGCATTGGTAACCTCTGGCGTGACCTGCAAAGCCGCACCAAAGTCTTGCAGGCGTATCTGCATCGTCAGGGCATCTATCACGGTGCGATCGACGGCATCATGGGGCCGCTGACCCAAGAGGCGATGCGCCTATTAAACGAGCAGCAGCCCCATGCCCTCACCGAATTCGGCTTTGCCTAACATCAGCCCATTGGCGCTTTCTGACTGCTCGAACTCCCGAGGTCATGTTGGCAGTGCAGTGCAGCCGAGGGTCAGGGGGGCAGATTGGTCGTCTTGTTTCAGAAAATCGATAGGCTTGCTGCCGTAGACTCTTCGTGGCAACAAGCCTGTAATCAAGGTCATATCCTGAAAGTCACACCATCAACTCGCCCCGTTGCCCCCAGCTCCCTCGCCCTCTGTCTGATGAGTCACGCAGTTCCTCGCAGCCCTTTCCCCAGAACTCGTGTCACTATCAATGATTTACGGGTTTCACTGGCGGTAACCGACCGCGATTTGAAGCCAGCCGATCGGCTAGGCGCGTCGTCTCGGGCAGGCGGTATTTGGGCGTACAGGCCTGCACATAGTGCAGCGCCGTGGGCAAGCTGATGCGATGTCCTGCTGAAATGTAGAGGGGCTTCGTGCCAGTCCGACTGCGCAGCACTGCACCGATGGTCTCTGTGCCATCTAGCAGCGGCACCCAGGCTCCCTTGGCGAGCGGCAGCTCCGCGTGACTGCCGATCAGGCGCGACTTCGCCACGCCGATAGTGGGGCAGTTGATGATGAGCCCCAAATGACAAGCGATGCCCAACCGTCGCGGATGGGCCAACCCCTGACCGTCACAAAGAATGAGATCTGGCGTGACCGTGAGTGCCGCCAGCGCCGTCAGCACCGCCGGAATTTCCCGAAAAGACAGCAGACCGGGAATGTAGGGAAAGGTCGTAGGCTGCTTTTTGAGGGCACAGTCCACCAGTTGCAGCGACGGAAATGCCAACACGACCACGGCAGCGCGAGTGATCGTGCCGCCGGATTCAAACCCAACATCGACCCCCCCAACGAATTCCACCTTGGCCGGTAAATCGTCGTCACACACCACCTGCGATCGCAACTCTTGCTGCAGGGCGATCGCAGCAGCGGGCGTTTGGGGCCACGTCTCAGGCATGATCAAATCCATGCCTCCAAAGTATCAACAAAGCGTTAAGGGGTGATGCCGCAGGCAAGTTTTCCGGTAGCATCAACATCATTCGGTATTACAGGGATACAACAGGGGTTATGCGCATCAAACTGGCATCGATCGCGGCATTGACCGCTATTTTTACAAGCTTGATCTCGCCCCTGATGGCACAGGTTGCACCTCCAGAGGGCGTGACGCCAACCGCCCCCGAATTCAGCGCTGATTTGCTGGCGAAGTCGCAATTGGGCGCTCAGTGGATGGCGGCGTTTGCTCTGCTGATGGGGGCGATCGCGGCGGTAGCAGGGATTGATCGCTACCTCAAGACCAAACAATGGCAGCGTCGCGAACTGGCCCGCAGCGTGGTGGAGGACTTTACCCGCAAAAAATCGATCCGCAATGTGTCTGACATTTTGGACTTTGAAGAATACCGGCAATTTGAAATCCGCCTGCCCGACAGCGATCAGCTAGTGCGCTTTGAGGCTCATGACGGACGACTCAAGCGTGCCCTGCGCTCCCATGATCAAATGGTCAAAACCCGGCAAGGGCTCAACCTCTTGACCCAAATGAGTCAACAGCCCGGCAAGATGGATGAAAATACGGCGCGAGTGTTGGAAAAATATCGCGACGAAGAGTTTGTGATTGAGCTGACGCTGCGCGACTGGTTTGATGAGTTTTTAGGGGCGTTGGAAGCTTGTGAAAATGCCATTGTTGCCGGTATTGTCACTGCGGAAGATCTAGAGCCCTTCATCATTTATTGGGTGCGGGTGATTGGCGATCGCCAATACCGGCGCAAGGGCGGGTCGGGGTTTTACGATCAGCTCTTTCACTACATTTATTGGGCGGGCTATACGGGCGTACAAGACTTATTTGAACGCTACGGCTACAAGATTTTGCCACCGCCCTACTCCACCCATGACTTCACCAACATTGAGCGTGAAAACTCAGTCATGAGCGCCTTTCGAGCCTTGTGTATGGCCAAGGCATCGCACCTGGTCTACGAAGATACTGAATATGTTGAAGATATTGTGCGCCTCTGGCTGGGTACCGATAGCGACAACAAATGGATGAAAATGCCCCCTGCCGACTACACAGTAGCCGTGATTAAAAGCTGGTTGCGAGAAGGGGAAGACCAAAAAGAAGTCAATTTGGATGACGCCTACAAATATTTGGCCAATCGCTCCACCGATACCCAAGCCTTTATGTTTAGAAAAAATCAACACATTGTGTTGGTGTTTAGGGGCAGTCAACAGGCCGCTGATTGGGCCACAAATTTCAAATTTCGGATGAAGCAGTTTGCCGTCGCTCGGATGCCTCAAGACGACGCCATCCCCAACGGTGAAGTGCATCGGGGCTTTCATGATGCGTGGCAAAGCGTCGAAAAGCGCGTGCTGTATCGGCTGAAGCAGTGGTATGTGCCTGGGAAGACTCAACTGTGGGTCACAGGCCACAGTTTGGGCGGAGCGCTAGCGGCCCTAGCCGCCACCTCTTTGGAATATCAGGGCTTTAAGGTAGCAGGTCTACATACTTTTGGCCAACCGCGAGTGGGCGACTGGTCGTTTACCCGCACGGTCAATAGCCGCATGGGCGAGCGCATGTTTCGCTATGTCTACAACATTGATGTCGTGCCCTTGATTCCGCCCCAGATCTATCCGGTCAACCCCGGCCGGCTATATGGCCACATGGGTCAGTTTCGCTATTTTGACTGGCGCGGCTAGCTGCACGAAAATTCTTACGTCAGTCAGCGCTGGCTCGATCGCCTATTGGGCTTTATCGTCAGCGTGCGTCAGCCCGGTGCCGATATCGTGGCCGACCACATGATGGAGTTTTATGTGCGCTACCTGCAAAAAGACCTCGACGTCAAGAAAACCGATCGCCGCGCTCGCCGCGAAGATGCCCTAGCCATCGCAGAAATTTTAGAAATGGAAAAAGCTCGCTAGGGTAGAGGTATTACTCACTACGGATTGAAGCCCCCATCAATTGTGAAACGCGCAAACTTACCTGACTTTGGTCGCCGCCCGCCGCTGTTTTTGCTGGGAGCGATCGCGGTGCTCCTGATCCTGGCGCTGTCTGGCACTATGGTGCATCTTCTCACTGAGTCTTGGTGGTTTGATGCCGTCGGGTATGACACCGTCTTTTGGACTCGTATTCGCTGGCAGGCAGGCATTTGGGCGCTGACGCTGGTCGGCTATGCCGCCTTTTTATATGCCAACTATCGGCTCGCCCTCTGGCTTACCCGCGAATCGCCTTGGCGACTGTTAGAGGAGCGCAACCTGGCGGCAGTGGCCGATTATTTGCCCCGCTATATCGCCTTTGCCTTCATCGTTTTGCTGTCGTTTAACGCAGCGATGAGCAGTGCCGCCGCCTGGGACGACATTCTCAAGTTTCTCAATCCCAGTCAGTTTGGCCAGCTCGATCCGCTGTTTCAAAAAGATGTCAGCTTTTACGTGTTTCGTCTGCCCGTGTATGAAGGGCTGCAGACGGCGATCGTCCAGCTGTTAATTTGGGCGATCATGCTCGCCTTCGGTGTCTATGCCCTCAAGGGTGAACTGCGGCCCGAACGCGGCTGGAAATATTTTTTAACGGGCGAAGTCAAAGGTCATCTCTGTGTGCTGTTGGCGCTGCTGGCGATCGCGATCGCGGCGGGCTTTTTCTACGGTCGCTATGACCTGCTCTTTTCCGCCGATGGCGTCGTCTTTGGGGCCGGCTATTCCGACGTGCATGCCCGGCTGCTCGCCTATTGGACGATGGCCTGCGTGACGCTGGCGGTGGCAACGCTGTTCATTTTGTCGCTGTGGCGCAGTGGCTTCGCGCTCCCCCTCGTCGGTATTACCTTTTACATGGCGGTGTTGGTGCTGGTGGGGGGGCTGTATCCCTGGTTTCAGCAGCGGTTTTTGGTGGAGCCCAACGAGCTCACCCGCGAACGCCCCTACATCGAATACAACATTGCTTTCACCCGCGACGCCTACGCTCTGGATCAGGTGCAGAGTGAGCCCTTTCCCGCCACGACTGCGATCACTCGCGACATGCTGACCAACAATGATTCCACGGTGGACAACATTCGCCTTTGGGACTATCGACCACTGTTGAGTACCTACCGCCAGCTCCAGGAAATCCGCCTGTATTATCGCTTTCAAGATGTGGATATCGATCGCTACATCCTGGATGGCGATTACCGCCAGGTGATGCTCTCAGCCCGCGAGCTGGACTATGACGAAGCGCCGCCGGAAGCGCAAACCTGGGTCAACCAACGGCTCAAATTTACCCACGGCTACGGCATTGTCATGAGTCCGGTCAATCGCATCACCCCCGATGGCCTACCGGAGCTGATGATCAAAAACGTACCGCCCGTTTCCACGGTGGATTTGGATATTGAGCAGCCGCGCATTTACTACGGAGAAGCCACCGACAACTACATCTTTACCGGCAGTACCACCGACGAGTTTGACTATCCGGAAGGTGATGACAACGCCCTTTATCGTTATAGCGGGCCGGGCGGGGTGCCCCTCAACTCCTGGTGGCGACGACTGGCCTATGCCTCTGACCTGGGCAACTTAAAAGTCCTGATCTCGAACTACATCACCGGCGACTCGCGGATTCATTACCATCGCGACGTCTTGCAGCGCGCCCGCCACGTTGCCCCGTTTTTGACCTATGACGGCGACCCTTACATTGCCGTCATTGAGGGCCGGTTGAAATGGATTGTGGACGCCTACACCGCCAGCGATCGCTACCCCTATTCCGAACCGCTCAACCGCAGCAACGACATTGGCTCTCTGGCCGATAATGGCACCATTCGCAGCCTGGTGCGATCGGGCAGCAACTACGTGCGCGATGCGGCTAAAGTGGTGATCGACGCCTACGACGGCACAGTGGAATATTACGTGGTGGATGAGGCCGATCCCATCTTGGCAACCTATCGCCAGATCTTCCCCAGCTTGTTCAAATCGGCAGCCGACACCCCAGAAGCGATTTGGGCGCATTTTCGCTATCCCCACGACCTGTTTACCCTGCAGGCGCAGATGTACCGCACCTACCACATGGCGAACCCTGAGGTCTTTTACAACCGCGAAGATCTCTGGCGGTTTCCCACCCAGGTGTATGAAGACGAGCAAGAGCTGATGTCGCCGTACTACGTCATCATGCGCCTCCCCGGCGCGGAGACGGAAGAATTTATTCAGATTTTGCCCTTTACCCCCATCAACAAAGACAACATGGTGTCTTGGATGGCGGGGCGCTCTGACGGCGACAACTATGGCAAACTGCTGCTCTACGAATTCCCTAAACAGCAGCTGGTCTATGGTCCCAGCCAGATCGAAGCGCGCATTGACCAAACGCCCGAAATTTCGCAGCAGCTGACGCTGTGGAGCCAAGAGGGCTCACGGGTAATTCGGGGCGATTTGCTGGTGATTCCCATCGAAGAATCGCTACTCTATGTCGAACCCGTTTACCTACGAGCTGAGCAGGGCGAACTCCCTGCCCTCAAGCGGGTCATCGTCGCCTATGACAACGATGTGGTGATGCGCGAAACCCTGGACGAAGCGCTCTCGGTGATTTTTGGCGATCGCGCCCCCGAAGCTGCTCTGCCCCCGCCTGGCCCCTCCGAGTCCGCCACTGAGGCCGCCACGGCTAACGGAGCCCCCGAGACCCTGACTCCCACCCTGACACCCGAGCAAGCTGCTCGCATTCAGGCAGCGCTCGAAGCCTACGAAGCGGGTCAACAGGCCCTCCAAAATAACGATTGGGAAGCCTATGGCCAAGCCCAGCAAGAGCTGGAAACCCTGTTAAATCAGCTCAACGATGGACGATAGGTGACCGCCAGTTTGGTTAAATGTTGACCATTAACCTCAAGCGCTAATTCTCGGATGTCCACCGATCGCCCCGCCTTACTGCAAGCTGCCCGCCAGGGTGAGACCGACGCCATCGTTGCACTCATTCAGGCCCAGATCAAAATACCGGCTTTAACGGTCAAAATTGGTCGCCAAAAAGCGGGCTACAAACTGCGGTTAGAGGGGGCCGTCGTGCCGGATCAATCACGATCGAGCCGGTTTATCGACCACTTGTTTAGCGAAATTCAGCCGCCCCAAGCCACCCGCGTTGACGTCTATGGCTGGCTGCAGGACGACGATTTTCCCGCTTGGCACACCCCCCTCGATATTGACCGCAGCGCCGCGAGTAGCCCAGCCCTCACGAGCGATCGCGAGGCCAGCGGCGATACGCCGACCTCAACGACAGATTCGACCGGTGACACAGCAGCTGCAGCCGACAGCCCTGACGAACCAGCCGCTGAACCGAGTCAGTCACGCTTCAAATCAGCCTTAGGGGCGGTGGGCACGGCGGCCAGTGCGGTTGGGCAAGTGGCCAGTCAGGGGAGCGAATTGGTCTCTGACGTGGTGACTGGTACCGCTCAAACGCTGGGCAGCGCCGCGACTCGCACCGGCGGTAAAGTGGTGCGAACCTCAGCCGATGCCTTGGGGGCGATCGGTCAAACGGCTGCGAACCTGCCCCAGGGACTCAGCGATCTGGTGCAGGCAATCAATCAGAACTCTGAGCTGCAGAGCTTGACCAAACTTGTGAAGGTCGATTGGCTGCTGCAAATTCTAGACCAGGTGGATGTCGCCAAAGCCGTCCAGCAGGTACAGCAACTGCAAGCACAATATCCCGAAGACCCGCCCGCCCGCCTGTCTCGACGCATCATGACGCGCAAGGCCCTCTACGTCGGCGGTACGGGCTTGGCTAGCAGCCTCTTACCCGGATTTGCGGCCGCCATGGTCGCCGTCGATCTAGCGGCAACCACGGCGGTACAAGCCGAAATGGGTTACCAAATTGCCTATGCCTACGGCTTCGACGTCCATGATGAAGATCGTAAAGGCGAGATCTTGGCGATTTTTGGCCTGGCCTTGGGCAGCAATCAGGTGCTCAAAACCGGCCTCACCTATCTAGCGCGGGGCATTCCCATTGCGGGAGCCGCCGTCGGCGCGAGTACCAACGCCGTGGCGCTTTATGCCGTGGGCCATGCGGCTGTCCAATATTACGAAGCCAAGCAAGCGGCCCCCGACGATACGGTGGCGATCGCCGATCTTTCCCAAGCCGATCAGGTGGAAGCATGGACAGCACAGCAGGGAGTGATGGACAAAATTTTGACTCATGTGGTGGTGGCGGGATATCCCGAGACTGATTGGGAAACTCTCGGCCCCCAACTCGCTACGCTGAATTTGAGTCCGACTTCTTTAAAGGTGATTCAACAGGAAATCGACAGTCCAGCCGATCTCGATCAGCTATTAGACCAGTTAAACAACGAGTTTGCCGTCTTCTTACTAGCCCAATGTGAGCGCCTGACCGAACTTGATGGTGTGGTCACGGCTGAAGAGCAGGCCGTCCTGGAAACCATCTTGGCAAAGCTGAGCGATCGCACCCACGAAAACACCCCCGCCGAAGCTTCCGCGATCGCCCAACGCCTCCGCGATCGGCTGCAACAATAGGATTTCCCTAGCAGAATGCGGCATGTATAGCAGAATTCGGAATGAAGAAGTCGGAAGTCAGAATTCAAAGGCTTATCCGATGGTGATTTCAGCCCTTGGGGGTGACCGGATCAAACTGCGGATTGCGATAGAGTTCGGAATGCGGAATTAAAAAGCTCGTTTCAAGGGGCTTTCAGCGCTTTCAGGCTGTCCGAACCAACTGCGGATTGGGCGTCGCTCAGTAATGGGAGGAATGAGATAGCTCTGGAACAACTTTTCCGTTATCAAGGATCTCATGGTCCCATCGAGATGAGGAATCCCGATGCAGTGTCCTGAATGCGGCCATCATCACATCCGCAAGAATGGCCATCGTCGAGGCAAGCAAAATCACATCTGTGTGAACTGTGGTCGTCAGTTTATTGATAGCTATAGCCCTCGTGGATACAGTGATGGGACCAAACGGTTGTGTCTGAGAATGTACGTCAATGCTCTGGGGTTTCGCGGCATCGAACGGGTTATCGGCGTGGCTCACACCACGGTGATGAACTGGCTGGTTCAGGTCGGCGAATGCTTACC
>JBHJJI010000002.1:0-13340 GCA_050042805.1 Leptolyngbyaceae cyanobacterium | reverse complement strand
AGCGACGGAGGCTGCTGCGGGCCTTGCCCGTTGACGAGCCCAATCGCGCAGGGCTGTCACCTGTTCATTCATCGTCTTAGACAGGGGCATCGTCGCCCGGATCGCAGCAATAATATCGAGTTGGGTAAACTCCCGGTCTTGAGCAAAGGCTTCATACATCGCTGAAATAATGCCTTGCTCAATCTCTGCACCCGAGAACCCATCGCAAACTTTGACAAGCTGTTCTAAATCAAAGCGCTCAATGTCGGGTCGGCGCTTTTGGAGATGAATGTTGAAGATATCTTTGCGCTCTGCCTCATTCGGCAGATCAACGAAGAAAATTTCGTCAAACCGGCCTTTGCGCAAAAACTCGACGGGCAGCCGCTCCACGCGGTTAGCGGTCGCCATGACAAAGACGGGAGAAGTTTTCTCCTGCATCCAGGTAAGAAAGGTGCCAAAAATGCGGCTTGAGGTACCGCCATCAGAATCGGATGAACCGGAACTTCCCGCAAATGCCTTATCAATTTCATCAATGAAGAGAATCGCTGGCGAAATCGATTCCGCAGTACGCAGGGCATTTCTCAAGTTCGCTTCCGATCGCCCCACCGTCGAGCCATCATACACTCGGCCTAAATCAAGCCTTAACAACGGCAAGCCCCACAGCCGTGAGGTGGTTTTAGCAATCAGCGATTTGCCACAGCCGGGCACACCGAGAATGAGCATCCCTTTGGGCTGAGGCAGGCCATATTCTCTGGCCCGCTCGGTAAAGGCATTCGATCGCTGGGTTAGCCAGTGCTTCAGTTCTTCTAGACCACCCACGGAGTTGATGGTTTCATCCACCTCCATGAATTCGAGAATGCCATTGCGGCGAATTAACTGTTTCTTCTCGGTCAGAACAATATCGACTTCGCTTTCAGTCAGTTTGCCTGCCGTGACGTGGGCTTTGCGATAAACTTTCTCGGCCTCATCGCGGGTCAGGCCCAATGCAGCTTTGAGCAGCTTTTCCCGAACATCGGTGGTAATCCGGGCGCTTTTAGCGGCATCTAACTCGCTACTCAGCACTTGATTCAACTCGGCCATGGTGGGAGGCGGGAAGTCGAGAACAACGACTTCTTTCTCCAACTCAATGGGAATCTCTTGAACCGGAGACATCAGGACGATGGTCTTTTGGGCGTCTTTGAAGCCGGCGATCGCATCTCTCAAACAGCGGGTAACAGCCGGCGAATCTTTAAAGGGATGGAGATCTTTGAAGACGTAGATGCCCGGTTCGCGCTGTCGAATCACCCATTCCACAGCCGCTTCCGGCGAAACGGTGCTGTTGTGCTGAGTGACGTTGCGAGGCTGACCATGCTCCACAATGCCGTGGGTCATCGTCCAGGTGTAAAGCCGTCGTTGGGGCCTTAGTGTCTGCGCTACGCTGGCAATCGCCTGCTCGGCCCGTTCTTCCTCAAACGTCACCAAATAGACCAGGGGATACTGCGCCTTTATGAGTATGTCGAGATCTTCTCTCATCGAATCACTCCTGGCATAACATTGGCCTCGATTGAGGCACGATCACAAGCAAACCGACCGAACTATCCGACTGAACGAGCCACCTCAAGGCAACCCTTAGCAATGAACCAATTGCCCCTCTTCGGGCCGTGAACCTTCAGCAACGACCTCAGGCACTGCCACTGTCAACTCATCACTGGGTAAAGCCTGAATGGCTTCTTTGACGGAAACCAATTGCCCGTCCCTGACCACAACGGATTCTGCACAACTCGGGCAGCTGTAGGTGCGATAGGTGCTGCCATGCTCGGTGGAGGCTTCAACCACCTCAGCGTGAGAGAGATAAAACTGCAGTGCCCGCTCGGCCATGGCAGACATCGGCTCGCCATCAACCGCAGAACGAATTTTGAGCTGGCGATGCAAATCCGAAGGTAAGTAGAGTGTAACTTTCGTAGCCTTTTGCTGGTCTTCCATGTTGCGTTCTAGGTTGTGTGACCCGGGTATGGATGACAAGTTAACGGCTGTTCCCAGTTGCTGTCAAGCCAGCATGACAGCATGACAGCATTTTGTTTACATTACGCAATGTTTACGGCCAGTCAGAGCTGTCTCGAAGCGTTGAAAGGCCTTTCCAGTCAGGATTACACAGGTCTGCCTTAAATTTGAAGCGGTTGTTGCGATCGCGTAGCTTACCGCAAACAAACGTAATCATCAGATTAAGTTTATGAGTCCGTTGTCAGGGTGGTAGATCGCAGTTTGTTACAGTGATGCCTGTGAGTTTCTGATGGTTCCTGCTGCCGGCGTGGTTTTAAGGTGAAACTCAATGATTGAGGTGCATCCAGCTGCTTAGAGATATTCAGCATGATCGATATTCAGCATGATCACGAGCCCGTGATTGTGGTCTCTCGCCGCCGCCACCGCCAAGGTGAGAATTTGATACCAGAGTTGGCGGTGACGGCTAATAGAGTTTGCTGAACTGGATGGGAACCTTAGCCCCAAGGCAATCTTTAATTGATGGTTTGTTAGTTAGCCCCCAGCATGTCTACAGACTCTCCTTTTCCCAGACAGCCGGTGACCGCGCCGGTGCCGTCGGTGTCAACCCTGCTTCAGCAAGGTGACTATGCAATGGCCTTAAATCATCTGCAACGAATTCCAGAAAGCGAACGACAGGTTGACGATTGGGTCAATCAAGCGGTTTGTCTGATTCATCTTGATCGGGCTGAAGCCGCGCTAGAGGCGTGCGATCGCGCGCTGGCCACCATGCCCGACCATCCCCAAGCCTGGCTGTTTAAGGGGGTGGCCTGCCATCGCCTGCAGCGGCATGAAGATGCCTATGCCTGCTACAACCAAGCCTTGGGCAAAGACCAGACGAATCCACAAGCCGGAACAGTCCTGAAAACCTGGCAGCAACAAGTAACCGCCATTCGGTCTTTTGCAAAGCATGTCAAAGATACGCGCCTGCTGCGCTTGTGGTTAAACTAGGGCCTGATCACCCCGACGCACCTTTCATGACGACTGCCGCTTCTACCCCGCTGCCCTCTTTGGAATCAGCGCTCAAGCACTTTTTTGGCTATGACCAATTCCGCCTGCAGCAGCGCGAGATCATTGAACATTTTTTGAACCGTCAAGATAGTCTGGTGGTGATGCCCACTGGGGGCGGCAAATCCCTCTGCTATCAGCTGCCGTCTCTCCTGCGACTGGGGGTAATGGTCGTCGTTTCACCACTGATTGCGCTGATGCAAGATCAAGTGGATGCGCTGCAAAATAACGGCATTGCGGCCACCTTTCTCAATAGCAGCTTGGACTTTGACGCCGTGCGATCGCGGCAGCAAAGCCTGCTCAGTGGCGAGACTAAACTGCTTTATGTCGCCCCCGAAAGGCTCTTGAGTGAAAATTTTTGGCCCTTTTTGTCGCGGTTAAACCAGCAGGTAGGGCTCTCAGGCTTTGCGATCGACGAAGCCCATTGCGTCTCGGAATGGGGCCATGACTTTCGTCCCGAATATCGCCAACTGCACCGCTTGCGGGCTGCCTTTCCGGACGTACCTATGATGGCGCTGACGGCTACGGCTACTACCCGCGTACGGGAAGATATTTGTGCTCAGCTCAACCTACAAGCGCCACGCGTTTTTCTAGCCAGCTTTAACCGTCACAATCTGTATTACGAGGTCTTGCCGAAAGATCGCCACAGCTATGCGCACCTCGTGCGCCAAATCAAGGCCGCCTCGGGAGCCGTCATCGTTTACTGCATTAGCCGTAAACGGGTGGATGAGCTGGCCGGACGACTGCAACAAGAGGGCATTGCCGCGCTGCCTTACCATGCTGGCCTCTCGGCCGAAACTCGCAGCGGGAACCAAAGCCGGTTTATTCGCGATGATGTGCAGGTCATCGTGGCGACGATCGCCTTTGGCATGGGTATCAACAAGCCCGATGTGCGCCTGGTAGCCCATTACGATTTACCCCGCACGTTGGAAAGCTATTACCAAGAATCAGGCCGGGCTGGACGCGACGGTGAACCGGCTCACTGCACGGTCTACTTCAGCTATGGCGATGTCTCGCTGGTCAACTACATCATCGAGCAAAAAACCGATGAGCAGGAGCAAAACATTGCTCGGCAACAGCTGCGCCAGGTGCTGGACTATGCCGAAAGTACGGTCTGTCGACGGCAGATTCAGCTGGGCTACTTTGGCGAAGCCTTTCCGGGGCAGTGCGACCGCTGTGATAACTGCCGCCACCCTAAACCCGTTGAAGACTGGACGGTAGAGGCGCAAAAATTTCTCTCTTGCGTGGCCCGCTGTCGCGAGCGGTTTGGCATGGTTCACGTTATTGACGTGCTGCGCGGCTCACAAAAAAAACGCATTGTAGAACTACGGCACGACGAGCTATCGACCCACGGCATTGGCAAAGACCGTAGTGCCGAAGAGTGGAAACTGTTGGGTCGTTCGCTCTTGCACCAGGGGTTAGTGACTGAAACGACGGATGGGTATCCGGTGCTGCAGCTAAATGCGGCCAGCTGGCAGGTGCTGCGCAAACAGCTCACCGTGGAAATTGCCGTGCCTGAACAGTTGCAGAGCGCCGCCGCCGATGCCGGAGTCAGCTCAGATGAATCCGAAAACCTGTTGAAGCGGTTGCGATCGCGGCGCAAACGTTTGGCCGACCAGCAGGGCGTGCCCCCCTACATCGTGTTCACGGAAAGTACCCTGCGGCAAATGGCGCAGCGCATGCCGCGATCGCTCTCGAAAATCAGCCGCATATCGGGCGTGGGGAGCCGCAAGCTGGATCAGTACGGTCAGGTGTTTGTCGATGAAATTAACGCCTTTTGCGAAGAGAATGGCGTCGGTGCGCAGCCAGAATCAGTGCCAGACTCACCCCCAGTCGTCAACCATACTCGCGCCCTCACCCTGCAACTGTATGAAGAGGGACACTCGATAGCGGACATTGCGCGGCTGCGGAATCTGCGCCCAACTACCATCATCGGGCATTTGGCGGCGCTCATTGAGGCCGGGCAAGCGATAGATCTCAGTCAGGTGGTCTCGGCTGACCGACAAACGGCGATTCGACAGGTGTTAGAGCAGGCGGAGAGTTTTCATCTCAGCGATCTGCGCGATCGCTTAGGGGAGGATTATTCCTACGACGAAATTCGGCTGGTGAGAGGTGTCTTTCAACAGGAGCAGTGATCGCAGTCTGCCAGTTAAATCGACCAGCGAAAGATTGGATGAAAGGGTTCCCTCACGAGCTCAAAGCCTTGAGGTCAAGCGGCTGCACTGAAGCTGCATCGAATGAGCCTAACGGCATCTTGCCATTAGAGAATCACCCCAGTACCAGGGATTGGTTAGCGTGTCAGACGCTGAGTTGTTCGACGCTACGGCGCGATCTCTACCGACTTTACGGATGCTCAAAACTTCCGTGGCGAACGCTGCGTCTTTGCCCGCTGAATGGGCAGACGTTGCCGAAAACGGATAGGGGTTAGCAACTGGAATCAGGCGGGCTTTTGATTGCGATATTTCCAGGCCAGGTTGAGGATTTGTCCCCAGATACGGTTAACTCGCTTCGGCGTGCAGCCTAAGAGTTCCGCCAGCTCTCCCGCATCCATTTCCAAATGTCCCGCTTTGATCTGCCCGCGTCGGAGCTGCAGCAGTTGCTGCTGTTGGGGTTCAAGCGAGGTGATAAAACCGTTCCACTCTTCCGGCGACAGGCCAAGGTTGTGCTCTAAATCGATGCCCAACCACTGATGCACGAGATGCCAATTGTGCACCTGGGCAAACTTTTCGACATGGTACTTAAATCGCTGTTGCAAGTAGTCGCGCTGACGAGATGACAGGTTGAGGATTTCGTCAATTTCCGCTGCGGGCAAATCTTGCAGGCGCAGCACGAAATAGTCGATGCAGTCATGTTGGTCTTGCTGTTCTAGATACTCAATCAAAGATTGAATAATGCGATCGCGCAACACCTGGTCAGCCGGGTCAACGGCATCGGTGACCATCTGTTCCCGTACCTGCTGCAACGCGGCAGAGCGGTTCGGCCCATCCATCTCATCGGATTTGGCAGAATCCATTGCCCGCTCGATATCAACCGAGGTTTCATCGGGTTGACGACGGGCAAAGGTTTGGGCTCGCAAAACGATAATCTGCTGGTTGACGGCCCCTGGAATGGTGATGCGCCGCTTGGCATACTGTTCGCAAAAGGTCATGTATTCCGATAGCTGCAGGCGCGTGCGCGGCGAATAGTCGGCATCGACGGCATTTTCTCGCCGAAAGGCTTTGAGCGCCTCAATATAGAAGCCTTGCAAAAAGTCTTCCAACAGGGTGCGGCGGCCTTCAAACCCCAATTGAGATTTGCGAGGCGCGATATAGCGATAGGCGATCGCGCTGAGGCTGCTGTGCAATTCGACCCGGCCCTGATTGGAACCGAGTTTGAAATATTTTACACATTTAGTGATGCGATGCCGAGCTAGCGATCGTTGCCAGTACAGCACTTCTCCCGAGGACTGAATCCGTTGGCTCATGCGGCAGATGCGATCGACTTCGCTGGCTAGCCGGGTGGCCACTTGCGACAAGCTACTGATTTTACCGGGCAGTTCTCTCTCGAATTCGTTTTTGACCCACTCAATTAAAGCCGCAGAGGGCTGGGGCTCTGTGGGTATCGGCGTGACGTTGGCCGCGTGGCCAGGGTCAGGAACCGAAATCACCTCTGCCTGGCCGATAGCCAGCGGGGCAGCCGGTTGATTGTTTGTTGAGTCGTGGGAGGATTGAGCGCAGAGGGTCGTTATAGAAGCAGACGATATTGAGCGATTCATAAGCATTGGGTAGTGCACGGAACAGAGTCTCTAAATCACCCGGTCAGGGGCAAACAGTGAACTCTTGAAGTAACCCTACTTTAGCCAGCAACGCTGTTCTGAAAAGACCAGGTTGTGTCACTCTTTGGGGCTGTGCCAGTTGGGTGGACATTCTGATCGTACCCATTCCGCTCAATAAACCCGACAGGTATTCTCTGAAATGCTTATATGACAGTGATTGCGTCAATGTTTCAAAGGCTTTAAGCGACAGTCGAGGTAGGCTGGCGGCGATCGCCCCAGCCGTAGACAGTCGAGAGAGTGGCGATTTCTTTCCGGAATTGAAATTAACGGGCGTGAATTTCCGCATCTTGCGATTTGCCGCCTTGCCCAGGATTGAGCGGCAGTTGAGCAATCCTGGGCATCGAGCTTTGGCTCGAAGTTAAGGGCTTTGACCAGATGTGTGGGGGTGATGGCAATCAACGTCACTGACCGCTCCATCGCGATGATGCCCCATAATAAAAGCGATATATAAAGTGACCGCTCTGGCAAAGCTAGGTGTTTAGTCATGACGCTCTCCTTAGATAACGCCCAAGCCAAGAGCCGCATTCAGCAGCAACACGACGCTACCTGGCAAGACTATGTCGCCTGGCGAGATAGCGATGAGATTGACTGGCAAAAGATTGCCTTTGACCGAGGTTGGTTGTGGGTTGATATGGGGACAGAAGGGCCAAATCACGCTTCGTTCAGCGATTTGCTGACTGCCGTCTTTTTCATGTGGGCTTTTCTCTATCCTGAGCCGCCCTTACAGTCCTACGGGCGATGTTTGATTGAGCGGCCCGAAACGCAGGCTTGCGCCCCTGACCTAGTGCTGTACAAGGGTGAAGCGATTCCTCGTTGGCAACCCGGTGAACCTCGGCGCATTGTGACGCCCCGTCATCGTCTACCAGACCTGGTCGGCGAAATCGCTGATACCACTCTTAGCCTCGATCTGGATGAACAAAAGCAACTGTACGCCCGTTTACAGATTGCCGAATATTGGGTGATTGACGTCAAAGGACAGCGACTCTTTGCCTTTGGCCTCAATGAATCAGGGGTTTATCAGCCGATTCAAACGTCGCAGGTACTCCCTGGTCTGGCGATCGCCCTGATCGAACAAGCCTTGGAACGACTGGCTACTGAAACCAACACGGCCGCTGCTAACTGGCTGATGCAGCAGCTGCGATCGCCATCCCTCAGCACGACGGGAGACAACCATCCAGAAGCTTGAGGCAGATAGCGCGTTTGAGGGTGCCGTTGCTGAGGCGAAATCAGCATCCTGATCACCGAGTTGGGTACTGCTAGCCTCGGTCTGACAGCATTTTCGTCTTAGAGATATGCCTACTCACTGGGCTCAAGTTACAAAATTGCACAGAGTGACTTTGCCGCACCCAGAAACACAGTATGGGTTGAAAGACAGAATGCTGAAACAGCAGCTGCCTGCAGATTTCGCCGTCTCACATCACTCCTATGTCTCAACCGACGATTGAATCCATCCTCAACGAAAAGCGCCTGTTTGAGCCCCCCGCCGACTTTGCCGCCCATGCTCGCATCAAAAGCATGGCCGAGTACCAAGAACTCTACGACAAAGCCGCTGCCGACCCCGCCGCCTTTTGGGCCGAGCTGGCTGAAACCGAGCTGCACTGGTTTAAAAAATGGGACACCGTGTTGGACTGGCAGCCCCCCTTCGCCAAGTGGTTTAGCGGCGGCAAACTCAACATTTCCTACAACTGCTTAGATCGCCACCTCACTACCTGGCGTCGCAACAAGGCGGCCCTGATTTGGGAAGGCGAACCGGGTGATGCGCGCACGCTGACCTACGCTGAGCTGCACCGCGAAGTGTGTCAGATGGCGAACGTGCTCAAAGACCTGGGCGTGCAAAAGGGCGATCGCGTCGGTCTCTATATGCCGATGATTCCAGAAGCGGCGATCGCCATGCTGGCCTGTGCTCGCATTGGCGCGCCACACACCGTGATTTTTGGTGGCTTTAGTGCTGAGGCGCTGCGCGATCGCCTGAACGATGCGGAAGCCAAAGCGGTGATCACAGCTGACGGTGGCTTCCGCAAAGATAAAGTGATTCCCCTCAAGGCAGCAGTCGATCAGGCGCTCGCCGACAATGCCGCGCCCAGCGTCGAAAACGTGCTCGTCATTCAACGCACAAAAGAAAACATTCCCATGGTGCCAGGCCGCGACCACTGGTGGCATGACCTACAAAAGAACGCCTCCGGCCAGTGCCCGGCCGAAGAAATGGACGCCGAGGATATGTTGTTTATCCTCTATACCAGCGGCACGACGGGCAAGCCCAAGGGCGTCGTCCATACCACAGGCGGCTACAACCTCTACACCCACATGCCCTATCAGTGGACCTTTGCCCACAACGATACGGATGTGTATTGGTGCACCGCCGATGTGGGTTGGATTACAGGGCACAGCTATATCGTCTATGGCCCCCTCTCGAACGGAGCGACCAGCTTGATGTACGAAGGGGTGCCGCGCCCTTCTAACCCCGGTTGCTTCTGGGACGTGGTGGAGAAATATGGCGTCAATATTTTTTATACGGCTCCCACTGCCATCCGCGCCTTTATGAAAATGGGCGATCAGGAACCGAATGCTCGCGATTTGTCTTCCTTGCGAATTCTAGGAACGGTCGGCGAACCCATCAATCCAGAAGCTTGGGTATGGTATCAGCAGGTCATTGGCGGCGGCAACTGCCCGATCGTTGATACCTGGTGGCAGACGGAAACGGGTGGCTTTATGCTGACGCCGCTGCCGGGAGCCACCCCAACCAAACCAGGCTCAGCGACGAAACCGTTCCCTGGCATCCTTGTTGATGTGGTGGATTTAGAGGGCAATTCTGCCGCTGACAACGAGGGCGGCTACTTGGTCATCAAGCACCCCTGGCCCAGCATGATGCGCACAGTCTACGGCGATGACGATCGCTTTCGTCGTACCTATTGGGAGCACATTACTCCCAAAGACGGTCAGTACCTCTACTTTGCTGGAGATGGCGCACGTCGGGATGAAGACGGCTACTTTTGGGTGATGGGCCGCGTGGATGATGTGCTCAGTGTCTCTGGTCACCGCCTCGGCACGATGGAAATTGAGTCGGCACTGGTCTCTCACCCGGCTGTGGCGGAAGCGGCTGTCGTCGGTCGCAAAAATGACATCACTGGGGAAGAGGTGTTTGCGTTCGTTACCCTGGAAGGCACTCAACACTCTAGCGACGACCTTAAGGGGGAACTCAAACAGCACGTGGTGAAAGAGATTGGCGCGATCGCCCGCCCGGCTGATATTCGCTTTGCGGACTCGCTGCCCAAGACGCGATCGGGCAAAATCATCCGCCGTTTCCTCCGTAACCTCGCCAGTGGTGAAGATATCGTGGGCGATGCCACCACGATGGAAGACCAAAGCGTGCTCGACAAGTTACGAGAGGGCGCGTAGGCGATCGCGTCAGTTCTGAAAAGTGGCGATCGCGCTGGGTGTTCGCGATCGCCACTGCAATCAACTCATGATGACTCGTCAACCTACATCCAATGGGCTTCATGACCCACGTCCATACCCGTTAACAGGCCAGTGCCGAGCGGGCTGCTAAAGATTCTTAGGTTATCTGTTGAACTAATTTGCAGCCGCTCAACTGGGCGTTAGGTGTTTTCCATGCTATTCAAATCTGATGTTGACTGGTGGTACTACATAGTTATTGTGGCAGTTGTGGTAGTAGTTATTACAGCCTTTCTGCCAACGTTGAGAGGCGGTCAGCTGCCTCTCAGCATCGCTACAATCGTTCTGATAGCGTCGCTCGCACTTCCAGTCTGGCTGCTCTTTTCGACTAACTACCGTGTTGACACAGAAACTCTTCTAATCAAATCAGGTCCATTCTCTTGGGTCATTCCACTGAACGAGATACATTCCGTACGACCCTCTAGATCAGTTATTTCTTCTCCAGCATTGTCCCTGAACCGACTAGAGCTAACGTACGGCGATGGCCACTCTATTCTTGTTTCCCCCAAGAATAGAGTGGCCTTCCTCACGGCCATTGGCCACCATACAACCGACCTCTAACCAATCGTTGCCACTGTTGGCCTGTCTCAGTTCTAGGTAAAGATGAGGATGAGCCAAATGAATATTGTCAGCGCGATCGCTCGAAAATAGGCAATTTTGAGCACCCGAGTTAGACGTTCTAAACCATTAAAAAGTGACTCACTGTGACGATCAGTTTGCTCCACCAGGGTGAACCAAGCCTGGCTGAATCTGATTAAGCCCCAACCAATCAGAATGCCGAAGGGCACCTCGATCAACAGTTCATAAAACCAATGCGGATCAATAGAGCGATTGCCATTGAAAAAGCTGCTGAACCAGGCCACAAGATCGTCCATACGACCAGCCGGCATACTGATAACGGCTTCAACAATTGCCACGGTCAAGCTAAACAGGCTTGACGCCAGGATGAAATATCCAACGTTTCGGGCTAAACGAGCAACTCGGCCAAACGCAACCTGTTGGTCAGGTGTGAATTGCAAAGATTGTTTAGGGGATTCCATGAAAATCTGCGGTGTTGAGACGAAGATTCAATACATCATGAATGCATGGCGTTCAGCCTAGACGCTCGAAGCTTAATCCTTTTCCAACAAATAGCAAACAGCCTTGATCCGTTCAGACGCGCATGGACACCCCATCAACCATGCACTAGAGAAAATGATGCGCGGGATGTTTGCTTAGGGAAGATATTTTGCCCGACAACCCAGCCCGTCCAAGAGACGAGTACTCGTGCCTTGGCAGCCATTCACCCAAGTCGCTAAGGTCAAGCGGTGTATGAACACAACTTTGCCCGAGTAATTGTCAGCATCTCTATGAAAGTTCTGGTTTGGTTTCGTAACGATCTGCGCCTGCACGATCATTTCCCTTTGCACAAAGCCCTCAAAGCTGGCGCTGAGGTCATTCCGGTCTATTGTTTTGACCCGCGCCAGTTTGGGCAAACCGCCTTTGGCTTTCCTAAAACGGGGAAATTCAGGGCGCAATTTTTAATCGCAAGCGTGGCCGACTTGCGGCGATCGCTGCAGCAGCGTGGCAGCAACTTAATCATTCGCACGGGCCTGCCGGAAGACGTCTTGCCCGCTCTGGCTAACGAGGTGCAGGCCGATGCCATCTACTGGCACGAAGAAGTCACCGCCGAAGAACTGGTAGTCGAAAGGGCGATCGCGACTCGGATCAAGGCCGCTGGCAGACAGGTGCAGACTTACTGGGGTGCCACCCTCTACCATCCTGACGATTTGCCCTTTGCTGTGGCAAAACTGCCTCAGGTGTTTACCCAGTTTCGGAAACAGGTGGAGCAGTCCAGCATCGTGCGTGAAGCCCTGCCGCCTCCGACTCAGCTGTCGCCCGTGCCCACCGCTTTGAACCCCGGCACTTTACCGACGCTAGAGAGCTTGGGGAGTGACGCGCCGGGGCCAGATCATCGCGCTGTTTTGGCCGTTAACGGGGGTGAAACGGCGGGGCTCGCTCGCTTGCAAGACTATATCTGGGAGGCCGACTGCCTCAAGGTGTATAAACAGACGCGCAACGGCATGCTAGGGGCCAACTATTCGTCCAAATTTTCGCCTTGGCTGGCCTTGGGATGCCTCTCGCCCCGCCAGATTTATCAGTCTGTACAGCAGTATGAAACGATGCGAGTGCGTAACGACTCTACCTACTGGCTCATTTTTGAATTGCTCTGGCGCGATTACTTTCGCTGGGTCTGCCAAAAGCACGGCGATCTCGTTTTCTATTCATCTGGGCTGAGGGGATTGGCCATTGCCTGGAAACAAGACTGGCCCAGATTTGACGCTTGGTGCCAGGGCCAAACCGGCTATCCGCTGGTTGATGCCAACATGCGCGAATTAGCTGCCACAGGCTTTATGTCGAACCGGGGGCGGCAAAACGTGGCCAGCTTTTTGACCAAAAATTTGGGCATTGACTGGCGAATGGGGGCCGAGTGGTTTGAATCGCTGCTGATTGATTATGACGTGTGCAGCAACTGGGGCAATTGGAACTACACCGCTGGCGTCGGCAATGATGCGCGGGGCTTTCGCTACTTCAACATTCCAAAGCAGTCTAAAGATTATGACCCCGAGGGCGCTTACGCCAAGCATTGGCTGCCTGAGCTGCAGGCACTCCCGCCGAAAAAAGTTCATTCCCCTTGGCTGTTGCAGCCCGTTGAGCAAAAACGCTTCGGTGTGCAACTTGGGGTTGACTATCCTCACCCCGTCGTCGATTTGCAAAAGTCGGTCGCAGCGAACGAACAAATCTACAACGCGGCGCGATCGCGGCACGGCTGAGCGGCTTCCCCTGAACAACTCTGGTTGATACTCATGATGCAGAAACTCCTGACTTGGCAACGGTGGCGACCACGCTCCCCAATGAAGCGATGTAGGATAGAACCGTGTAGGAGCAGTTAAGAGGTTTAAGGGATGTTTTTGGACGAACTAACGCCATTTTTGCAAGAATTAACCCGGCAGCCAGTGGCTTTTTTAGGTGGGTTTGTCTCTGGCGCTTTACGCCTCAACCTCGACGATGACCCCGTGAAATCTTGGCT
>JBHJJI010000001.1:0-50721 GCA_050042805.1 Leptolyngbyaceae cyanobacterium | reverse complement strand
TCGCCCCCCGCAACATAAATTGAAAATCGGTGGTGCCTGACTCGTCGCCATGGCTGAGCCAAATCACTTCTTTGCCTTGCTCATCACGGCCATGGTTGGGCGCGTAATGGACAAAAAATGAGTCGGCCAGTCCCTGCTCTGCGGCTTCTGACAGCAGAGTCTCCATCAACGCCTGCATGGCTTGCTGTAGGGCGACGTAGGTATCGCGATCGCCCCCAATCGCCGCGTGAAACGTATTGAGGTTAGCCGTCGGCGAGGCCACATTGGTCAGGGCCGAAGACTGAATACAGCGCTCCAGACTATCCGCATCTAGCGAGAGTGCCTGGGTTTGAGCAAAGGCCTGAAGGGATTGACGAATGCGATCGGGCACCGTTTTGAGAAACGCCAGCTCGGCCTCGCTGACGCCGGGATGCTGAATCTCGCCCTGGCGCGTTTGCCACTGCACACCGCCCGCCGCCAAGCCCGGCAAATACTGGCCGTTAGCGCGTACGGCAGCTGGGTCACCCCAGGCTCGCTCGATAATGCCGTTAACGCCGCGTTGGCCGATGTGTTCGCCATTGGTCAGCACATAAAAATGGCTATCAAAGGCTTGCGTCGCCATCACGTAATTGGGATCAATTTGGCGGTCGAGGGGATCTTTGACCAAATCCATACAGACGCCGTCTAAATCTTGAATGATCAGCAGGTTAGCCGTGTTGGCCAAGAGGTTGATGAAGCGATCGTGCTCAAGGGAATAGGTTTGCTGGTGTAGCGGCAGGCTGGTGGCAGAGGTCATGGCGGTAGCAAGGTCGCATCAGTCTCAGCCTATCAAGTCTTGACGAATCGGCTAGGGCAGGTCGCAATCTTGGCAATGACTTAGGTTTAGGGTTCAAGGTTACCCCTGTTAAGGTGAACGTTTGTTCTCCTTTTGCTTGAGGAGCCGAGCGGTGGCAACATGGGGATGTTTCGGATTAAACGGCTCCTTTTTAGGGGGTTTTTGGGGACCTCTAGGAGAAGACGAAAAGCGTTTGAGGTCGACCTGAGCGGCCCAAGCTTTCAGGGCCTCGGCCAAGGCCGCGACCGGCATCTGAGCAAAGGGGAGCCAAATTGGGGGCGGCAGGGCAATCATCATGCCCCGGAAGGTGCCCTGGACGTCTTCAACGAGATAGAAGTCGGATAGCCCGACTCAATTTTGCCTACCCCATGGACGGCCTTCAGCGCGGCTTTGACCGTAGATAAGAGATTAAAGGCCACCACTGCGATGCAGAAGACAAATAAAGCGGCTCTGGGATAGCCCAGGGGATTGAGTTCGCAGGAGAAGACATCGGTAATCACCTGAAACATCCCTTCATCGGTCCACCGAGAGCGGTACAACTCAGCCACGGTGAGGGCATCGGCTATTTCTACCGGCAAGTTGGTGAAGAGGGTCACCTCCAGATCGCCGTGACGGGTCGGTTGCTTGAGGCGCACCCCGATGCGATGCATCGGCAGGGCATGACCCTGCTGAGTCGCCAGGCACACGGGATGTTCCCAAACGCTGCCGGTCGGAGAGACGCCGACCTCCTGGAGCGGCTCTAGTGCTTGCCAAGGCAAGTTTTGAGGGGCGCGAATGACAAAATACCCCTGGCGTTGAGCAATCCCTGAGAGAAAGTCGGCGGTGCAAAAATTGCGGTCTGCAATCCACACTTGCTGGGACTGCACCGTCGCCAAGACCTGGGGCAAGCGCGAGCGTTCTTGCGCATGGGCATCTTCACAGGGAAAGACATCGCTGACGAGGTGATGCTGAGGATCTAACACGGCAATTGATTTCCCGGGCAAGGCTCCAGAGCGCGTCGGTCGCAAGACCGTGATGCGGTGCTCCGTGGTCCCTAACAGATTGCCATCGGCAATCCGGACTGCATAGCCCGGCAAGAGCCCCTCGCTCGAGACTCCCAAGGCCTCGACCAAGGGTCTCAGTTCAGCGTCGCGGTAGCGCACGAAGGCTTGACTGATGCCCGGTTCCAGGCCATTGAGCTTGCTATAGAGGGCCGGTCTAGAGACCCCGACGAGCTTCTCCAAGGCTTTGTAGGCGGCACTCACGGACGGATGAATGCCACTGACCACCAGGCTCATCCACCCGACGACGCTAGAAAATAACAGCTCTCGGGTGTACTGTCGCTCGGCAGTCTGCTCAAATAACGCATCTAACTTATCGGGAGCAAAAATTCGTTCCATGAGCGCTCGCATCATGACGCTTGGCGGGCTGGCTTCAACAAATTGCTCGAATAGCGCGTTTATCATAGGATGCTCACTCATCGACTCTAAGCAGCCAAGGGTAGCGTCTTTAGCTGATCCAATCGACTGCAATAGTACGAATGATCACCTTAACTGGGGTAGGTTCAAGGTTTAAAGGTCAAGGTGGGTAACGGCCCAAGGTTTAGGGAAACTTCTGACCAGTAGTCCTGTGGGGTGGTCGGAATTTAAGCCCCTGTAAAGGCAACCTTAGCCTTGCCTTAATGCCAGCTGCTTTTAATAGTTTGGGTGTTATCGCAGTCGCCAGTCTGGTTAGGACAAGACTGCGGAATCACTTTGCTGATGCGCTCAGGATCAGAGCGCTTCTCGGTGTCCTCAGCAAAGTGGCCAGCGCTAGATCTAAAACTGGTTTGAGCCAATTCTAATGACCCGATCGCATCGCCCCATCGTGCTTAACGTCATGCAGCAATACAATCTCAAAAACCTTGACTTTGATGCCTGGTCATCGGCAGTCCGACAGCAAATGTTGGAATCGTTATTGAAGCGCCGCATGATCGCTCAGCAAGACTCGCCTGCGCCGAGCGATCGCGACACCCCAGATCGCGACGCCAAATAGTGCAGCGTCTTTTGCGGGGCTCAGATATCGCCAGATTCCCCTGAACCAGAGTCCCCTGAAACCGTTCATCGCGTTGCCCTCGCCCCGGCCAGTGCATGGCCGCTGGCTTACTCAGAGTCTGAGGGTTGACTGTCGCGACGGCCCAGCTCATAGACACCGCTGACCATGGCAAATAGCAGGCCGAGACTGATCGACCAGCTGCCGCCCAGCCCCCAAATCACGCCGTAGTGAATCACGGTGCCCAGCAAGATAAACGGTAAGACGCTGACCATTGAGGCCCAGAAAGCATTTTGTGATTCCCGACCCTGACGAGTTTTTTCAAACTCTTCTTGCGATAGGTAGAGCGATCGTTCAGCAAAGTTAAACCAGCGGGTGAGCTGTTCAATGACCCAGTCACTCAACGGCGAGAAGGCCAGATATAGCGCCAACGCCCACAGCAAAGCCCCCGAGACAGCCATCGGGTCAATTGAGAATGAAAAGGGAAATAGGTCTGTCAACGTCATCGCCAAAAGTCAGGGGTGAGCTACGAAAAACCAGGATGCATTCGGACAAACCTCAGCCAGGTGGTTGAGCGACCAGAGCATCCACTAACGTGATCATCAAGAGTTAACCGACCGGCTGTCATCTGACTCAGCTGAGATTTTTTCCATAAAGAGTGGAAAAGGATTCTTAAGTTGAGTCAACACAGGCGGCCAGTAGAGTGTTGAATCGACACATTTTTAATAATCTGTTAACAGTATCGACGGCTTTCTCTGTTTTGTATAGGCAGAGATCGCTGACAAACGCGAACTGCTGAGCGTTTCAGATCAATTCCGAATACAGACAAATTGCCCACGCTAGCGATATCAGCAGTCGGGTGACTTGACGAGGGACGCAGAGTATTTATGTCGCGCGGCGGCCATCCAGGGAACTCTGTTGCGCTGACTATGCCGTGCATTCCAAGTATCCCCGACGAGTCGATCGTGCCCCAGTCTGTGGGCACAGTTATCGGCATGGGCGCATCTCTCAGTCACTCATCAGTCACTCAATTGTGATGTGAATGCACAGCCTGACCATTTGTTATGAGTTACTACTAAGGCAAGGGCTACGTTCGCGATCGCAATAGCACGCAAAATCCTGAAAGTCGACTCGACCTTCAGATATAAAAAAAATTGATAGACATGCTTAAATTGAGCTTGACGAACGATGGCTTGCTGTAGTCTTAGCTTGATGCCAAGTCGACCGTTTGTGTTCCCTTGATTTGCGCTTTAGCCGCGAGAGTCTGTTCATTACGATGAGTGTTAGGCCGATGTCTCAAAGATGGCTATCTCCCCTCTTTTTAGGGACAGCGATTTCGTTATCGCTGTTGAGCGCGAGTTGTCGATCAACGCCAGAGGCTGAGGCTTCCGTACCGGCAGTGCCAGTCAAACTCGCAACGTTACAGTCTGACACCGTCAAAGACAGTTCCAAGTTTGTCGGCAATCTTGAGGCCGTGCAAATTGTAGAAGTGCGGCCAGAAATTCAGGGTCGCATTGAGCAGATTTTAGTCGAGCCAGGGCAAGAAGTCGGCGCCGGACAGTCGGTCATGGTGCTCAAGCCCGACCAAACAGTGCCCGACTATGAAGGGAGCTTGGCTGGCGTAGAGGTGGCGATCGGCAGCCGTGATAACGCGGTTAAGGGTTTAGATATCGCCAAAGCCCGGCTCGCTACGGCCCGCGCTCAGTTGGAATACGATAGCGTTAACGTCACTCGTGCCCAACAACTTGTCGAAGCGGGTGCCCTCGGCCAAATTCGCCTAGACGAAGCCGTGACCCTGCAGGAAGCCTCACAGAATGCGGTGATTACTGCCGAGGAACAGGTGGCCGCCGCTCAAGTTCAAATTCAGCAGGCCGACGCCAGCATTCGTCAGGCCCAAGCTCAAGCCGATGCCTCATTCGTCAGTGTGGAATTTAAAGAGGTGGTGACGCCGATCGCGGGCGTTGTCGATGATCTGCCGGTGAAATTAGGCGACTACGTGAGCACCGGCCAGCCAGTGGCGAAGGTAACTCAGCTCGATGCACTGATCCTCAATCTGCAAGTCCCTTCCAATCGTTCTGCTGAGCTGCGCACGGGACTGACGGTCGAACTCTTAGACCCCGTGAGTAAAGAGCAACTGGCCACGGGCAGCCTGACCTTTGTATCGCCAACGGTCGAGGCTGAGGGGCAAACGATTTTAGCCAAGGCTCAATTTCGCAATCCTGATGGCAACTTGCGCGATGGCCAAGCCGTTGAGGCGCGCATTGTTTGGGATACGCAGCCGGGCATCTTGGTGCCCACGACGGCGATTACGCGAGTCGGGGGACAAAATTTTGTGTTTGTGGTCGATAAAGAAGCGGATGAGAATGGTCAAGAAGTGGTGCACTTGACCGCCGTCGAGCTAGGCGATATTCAAGACGGTAATTATCAGGTGATGTCGGGGTTAGAGCAGGGCGATCGCATTGCCACCTCCAATATTCTCAAGCTCAGTGACGGGGTTCCCGTTGAGTCTGCGTCCGAGTCGGAGTCCTAAGCTTTAGAGGAGCACCATGGCGCTATTTTCCATCGCCACGAATTTCATTAAACGCCCGGTACTCACGACAGTCTGCACCATCGTCATTTTGCTGGTGGGCGGCATTTGTATTCCTCTCTTGCCGGTTAACTATCTGCCCGATATTTCGCCGATTCAGATTCAGGTGCGGGGCGCTTACACCGGGGCCGATGTCGAAACCGTAGAAAGTACCGTCACCACGATTTTGGAGCGGGACATCACCGGCGTTGAGGGCATGGACTACATGACCTCCCAGAGCTATGCGGGGACTAGCAGCATCTCGGTTTACTTTCCTACCGGGGTTAACAAAGACATTAGCCAGGTCAACGTGCAAAACCGGGTGGCCCAGGCCTTGCCGAAGTTACCGTCCCCCGTCCAGCAGTTGGGGGTTTCGACCCGCGCCTCTTCCACCAGTATTTTGCTGGTGTATGGCATCTACGCCGAAGCGGGTGAGTACGATGAGATTTTCATCAGTAACTATGTTGATCTCAATATCACCGACGTTCTGAAGCGGGTGCCTGGGGTCGGAGACGTGAGCGTCTTTGGCCTGAAACAAAACGCCATGCGTTTATGGCTTGATCCCAACGCTCTCGCGGCCCGGCAACTGACCATTTTGGATGTCAGCAGTGCCCTCCAATCGCAAAACGTAGTGGTGGGTGCGGGCTCGATTGGTCAAGAGCCGGTGCCTGAAGGCCAAAATTATGAATTGCCGATCCGGATCAATGGTCGCTTTCAAGATGCGGCTGAGTTCGAGGATCTAGTCATCAAAATCCTGCCAGACGGGACACTGATCCGTCTGCGAGACGTGGGCTATGCCGAACTCGGGGCGGAGAACTACATTAGCAACGCCCTCGTGAATGATCAGAAAGGGGTGGGTATCGCGATCTACCAATTGCCGGGCAGTAACGCGCTGGATGTGGGCGATAACGTTAAAACCGCATTGGCTGATCTGAGCACAAGTTTTCCGCCAGGATTGACCTCAGCCGTGGTGTATGACACGACGGAGTTCATTCAGGTCTCGATTGAAGAGGTGTTTATCACCCTGCTGCAGGCGATTGGCCTGGTGATTTTGGTGATTTTCATCTTTCTGCAAGACTGGCGCACCACGGTTATTCCGGCAGTGGCGATTCCGGTCTCGCTGATTGGGGCGCTTGGCTTTGCCTACATCTTTGGCTTCTCGTTGAATAGTTTGACGCTGTTTGGCTTGATTCTCGCCACGGGCTTGGTGGTGGATGACGCGATCGTGGTGGTGGAGGCGATTACCACCAAAATCAACGATGAGGGCCTAACGCCAAAGCAAGCTTCTATTAGCGTAATGGATGAAATTGGCGGGGCGATCGTCTCCACCTCGCTGGTATTGATGGCGGTGTTTATCCCCGTGGCGTTTTTCCCCGGCACCACCGGCCAACTCTATAAGCAGTTCGCGTTGATCATTGCGTTTTCGGTAGCGGTATCCACCTTTAATGCCCTCAGCTTTAGTCCGGCGATGTCGGCGATTTTGTTGCGATCGCAAGCCGAAACTGCCGCCGATCAAGAATCTGGCGGTGGCCCTCTACGCTGGCTATTCGACAAATTCAACCAAGGCTTGGCCTGGGTTTCAGCCAAGTACAAAGAATCTGTCGCGGCCCTAATTCGCCTGCGGTATATCGTGATGGCAGTCTTTGTGGCCGGTCTGTTTGCCACGTTTTATATGTTTACGGCGGTGCCCGGTGGCTTCGTGCCCTCTGAAGATCAAGGAGTCATCATCGGTATTGTGCAAGCGCCCGATGGCGTCTCCGTGAGCTACACCGATAACGTCCTACACTCCGTCGTCGAGACCCTCAAAGAGACCCCAGAAATTGAATCCTACTTTGTGGCCAGTGGCTCGGGTCTAGAAGGGGCTGGGCCAAACCAGGGCCTATTCTTTGCCAAACTCACGCCTTGGGATGACCGCACCGGCAAAGGGCAGACAGTCACCGGGGTGTTGCAGCGCCTCAACGGGCAGTTTGTGCAAAATCAAGATGCGCGGGTGGTAGCCTTTAACCCGCCGCCAATTCCAGGCTTTAGCGCCACTGGGGAATCGGAACTGCAGCTGCAAGATCGGACTGGCGGTAGCTATACCATTGATGACTTTTTGGCGGGGGCGAATGAGATTTTGGCAGTCGCCAACCAAAAGCCCGAAATCGGGGTGGCCTATACCCAGTTCACCGCCGGAACGCCCCAGTTAGAACTCGACATCGATCGCAATCAGCTAGAGACCCTCAATATTGATTTCCAGCAGGCATTGCAAACTATTGGGGCGTCGGTGGGGTCGCAATATGTGAACGACTTTGTCTTAGGCACCCGCAGTTACAAGGTCTACGTGCAGGCCGAGGGCGACTATCGTGATGCCCCCGATGATTTGGAATCCCTGTATGTGCGATCGCGAACGGGCCAAATGGTGCCAATGAGTAAGCTGGCCACGGTCACGCCGACCATTGGCCCGCAGATCATCACTCACTACAACGGCTATCGCTCCATCAAGTTTCAAATGAGTGAAGCGGATGGCTACTCTAGCAGTCAGGCGCTGGCGGCGATGGATGATGCCTTAGACGAAACGCCCCAGCAGGGCTTAGCTGCTGACTGGATTGGATTGGCCAAAGAACAATTGGCGGCGGGCAGTTTGGGCGCGCTGGTGTTCCTCTTTGGCATCATCATGGTGTTTCTCACCTTGGCGGCCCAATACGAGAGCTATGTTGACCCCATCATTATTCTGCTAACGGTGCCCCTGGCCATGCTCGGCGCGTTGTCGTTCATTGCGGTGCGCGGCCTGAATAACGACGTTTACGTGCAGGTCGCCCTGGTGATGCTGATTGGCCTGGCGAGTAAAAACGCCATTCTGATTGTGGAATTTGCCAATCAGTCACGGGAAATGGGGCTCACGATCGTTCAGTCAGCGCAAAGAGCGGCGGAAGAGCGGTTCCGACCGATTTTGATGACGGCAATTTCTTCTTTGGTCGGATTCTTCCCCTTGGTCATTGCCACTGGGGCGGGCTCAGCCTCGCGCTGGGCCATTGGGACGGCCCTCTTTGGGGGACTGTTGGTAGCCACGGTGCTCAGTTTCCTCGTGGTGCCGGTGCTGTATGTGGTGATTAAAAGCCTCGAAGCTCATTTCCTCGGCTCTAAAACACCGCCGAGCAATCCGGATAACGGCAGTTCTGGTAGCGGCTTGGTGACTAATCCCGATGGCACCCTGACATTACCCTCCCCCAACGGCACGGGCGCTAGCACCGAAACGGAAAGTCCAGCCCCCACCCCATTTCAGGAAGGTGACAACCCCGCTTAGGAGGTGACAGATGAACTGGCGCAGAATGTTTTATACCGGCTTGATGAATACCGTCGTCGGCGTCGGCCTGGGGTTAGTCATGGCCAATGTTGCGGCGTCGCCTTACACCAGTCGCGGCTATCAAAATCTAGAACGGCTGTATATGATCATCGGCGGCGGCGGCGGCTTTGCCCTGGGCTGGAGCTGGGAAGGCTTGCGCCAACTCAAAGAAAAGCGCGATCGCGAAGAGCAGGAACTTGCCCAGTCGGCGCAGTCAGAAGACTAATGCTGACTGACCGCGATCGCCCATCCGGCCTTGAAATCATTACGGGATTGTACGAATGACTTTAGTTTCCACCCATGCTCTCGGGGGTTAGTCCATGGAGCATAACCCGCTTCTCTCCATCGAAGTCAACATTCTCTTTTTGCTGTTGACCGCCAGTTTGGCCGCCGTCACTCTCAAGCGGTTGCGGTTTCCTTACACGGTTGGACTGGTATTGCTGGGCCTACTGGTAGGAGCCTTAGGTGACTGGGTGCCCGCTTTAGAGGTGTTTACGACTCTCAATTTGTCCCATGATTTGATTCTATTCGTCTTTGTGCCACCGTTGATTTTTGAGTCGGCCTTAAACCTCGATGGGCGGCTCTTGTTGCGTAACTTGCCCCCCGTCCTCACGCTAGCTGCGCCTGGACTGTTGATTTCCACCCTCATTGTGGGTGGTCTGGTCACTTGGGGCACACCCCTCACCCTCGGCCCGGCCCTCCTGTTTGGCAGCTTAATTTCCGCCACCGATCCTGTCGCAGTGATCGCCCTGTTTAAGGAGCTGGGGACACCCAAACAGCTGGCCGTGCTGATCGAAGGCGAAAGCCTCTTTAACGACGCGACGGCGATCGTGACGTTTAACATCATTTTGGCCCTTGTCTTATCAGGTGCCCCCCTGAGTGGGCAAACCTTGATTGATGGCGGCATCAACTTTGCAGTCTCTTTCGTCGGCGGTTTGGCCGTGGGTGCCCTCTTGGGATACCTGGCCCAGTTGCCAATGCGCTGGGCTAAAGGCAATCCCCTGGTACTCTCAACCATTACCCTCGTCTTCGCCTATGGGGCGTTTATCGTCGCCGAAGAAATCTTTGCGGTTTCTGGCGTCATCGCCGTCGTGAGCGCAGGACTCGTCATTGGGTGGTTTATTGATATTTTCATCGACCCCGAAGTCAAGAATTTTTGTCAAGAGTTCTGGGAATACGTTGCTTTCTTAGCGAACAGTCTGGTTTTTCTCCTCGTCGGGATTACGGCTGCTGGGTTTGATGTATTCTCCCAACTGACCCAGACCCAAACCCTGCTGGCTTCCTTCGGGGTGGCGCTATTGGCGATTTTGGTGGCACGAGCGGTGGTGGTGTTTGGCCTGACGCCTCTGGTCAATGCTCTACGGCCTAAACACAAAGTCGGTTGGCGGTTTCAGGTTGTCAGCTATTGGGGGGGCCTGCGGGGAGCCGTCTGTCTGGCCTTGGCCTTGAGCTTTGATCCAAACTTTCCTGATCGGGATCTCATCGTGCTGCTCACCCTGGGGATCGCCCTGTTTACGCTGTTAATTCCAGGCACCACCATTGCCGGATTGATGAGCCGACTGGGACTTGACCGCCCCCCCGCCGTTGACCAAATCAAGCGGGGCTTCGCGAAAGTGATCGCGAATCAAGCCGCTTTAAAAAAGCTAGCAGAGACGCAAGAGACTTCCGAAATTGCCTTTGCCAACCTGCTGGAACAAGCGGTAGCGGAACAACAGGAAAATTTCGACACGGCCAAACAATCGTTGAGTGAGTTAACCCAACAGCTCAAATTAGATACTGATAAGGTGCAGGAAATGGTGTGGACGGTCGCGTTATCTGCGGAGAAAACCTTCTATCGCCATACCTATGATGCCGGTTTCATCACACCCCAAGTTTTGGATCAGGTGAACCTGATGATCTCACTCAAAAGTGATGCCGTGCGCCAAGGGCAAATGCCCCCCAACCCACAAGCCGAAACCCCCTTAGAATTCAGGCTCCAAACCTTGTGGTATCAATTTTTAGAGCGCTTTCAAAAAGAGGGGCCAGCGTTTCAGAAAAAGCGATCGCAGCTATTAGTCGCCCAATATGCCTATCACGCGATCCTCTATTCAGCCGCCAAACAAATTCCTCAGAAGCTGCAGGAAGTGGTGATGCTCGCTAATTTACCCGAGTCGCTGTTAACCACCTGCCTGGCAGCCTATGAGCAGTGGCAACTCGAGGCTTTAGCGGAACTCAACCGCATTGGGGAGGAATCACCCAGCGCTGCCGAAGATTATCAGAGGTTTGTACTACAACAAATGACCCAAAGAGCCCAAACAGAACTCTTGAAAAATATGGCAGCAGAGGGGATTGTATCTTTCAGTTAATGTAGTTTGAGGCCATAGGAATGATTGATGTAGCACGTTGTTTACCGTAGACATAACCCCAAGGTCTAAGCGTCAATGATCCTTCCCAAACAGGAAAAATCCGGCAGCAAGCAGGAATGTGACGGCGTTGCTAGCCGACGAATTGAAGAGTATAGATGAATGACATTCCCGCTGCGACCAATAGCATGGGACGACGGGATTGAGCCCAGGCCACCACTTTCTGAACGTCCACTCATTATCTAGGAGAATCACCGATGGAAATTGAACGCTCTAGCCAACATGAATTGACGCCGGAAGAACAGGCTCATTTAGCAAAGCTGCGAGAATTGGTGCAAGCAGCTTTAGCAGATGGCAAATTGTCAGAAACGGAAATCCAAAAGATTCGAGCCCTGATTCATGCTGATCACAAAGTGACCTTTGAAGAACTCGAAACCATTCGCACCACGGCTCAAGAGCTGCTGGGAGATGCTTTTTTAGAGTACGACTGGGGATAAATCGGAAGTCTCAATGTCATTCAAACCCCGTCGCCGCTCCCTGGCCTCTAGGCTGTTAGTTTTCCAACAGTCAGAAACCAAGTTTTTTTATATCTTGGCGGCTTTGTTTCTGCTGATCATTGGCAACCCCATCTTGCCTAACCAAGGCTTGGGAGCCTACACATTTAAGCTGTTCCTCACCTTTGTAATTTTGTCTGGCATTGTCGCAGCCAGCAATGAACGACAGATCATCCGCCAGATTATGGCGTTGGGCTTGCTCACGCTGTTACTCGACTGGTTATCTCTACTCGGCCCTCAATGGCCTCAATTAGCGCTCATTGCCTTTGCCTTATATTGCCTATTTGTGGCTCTAGTCACGGTCTCAATCATCATTCAAATTGCCCAGAGCGATCGCGTTACCGGCAATGTTTTGTGTGGGGCGATCTCGGGCTATTTATTGATTGGCCTGACCGGTACCTTTTTGGCCATCTTGTTAGAGCTGGCTCACCCCGGTGCCTTTGTGGCCGGAGGGGAGGTAATAGCAAGAGCCGATCTATTCAACGCGTTGATGTATTACAGCTTAGTGACGCTATCCACGATTGGCTATGGCGACATTACGCCGGCCGTGCCGACGGCGCGTTCTTTATCTCTGCTTTTAGGGTTATCAGGGCAGATTTATCTTGCCGTGCTGATCGCCATGCTGGTGGGCAAATACTTAAGCGACACCCGTCCCAAGTAAGTCGCGGCAGGCCTTTGAATCTCAGATGAGATGAGTCCCGACGCGCTCCTTAAGGCGACATCGAGCACGCTGGTTTATTCGACCACAAAGCCGGTTTCGACGTCGGTATCTTGGCCGTCCTGCTCCAGCTTCTCCATTAACAGGTTGACGAGCACCACCGTGATATTGTCACGCCCCCCATGTTTCTTCGCCGAATTGATCAACGCCTGAGCCGCACTCTCCACCGCTCTGATCGATTTGAGATGGGCCGCAATAATCGTGTTGGGGAGTTCTTCTGTCAGGCCATCGCTGCAAAGGAGAAAGCGATCGCCCGGTTGAGCCTCGACCGCCTGCACGTCAATCCGGTGCATATCGGCTCGGCCCAGACATTGAGACAGCACGTGTCGCCAGGGATGATTGCGACTCTGATCAGCAGTCAGCTCGCCCTCTTTAACGGCTCGGGCAATCCAGGTGTGATCTTCCGTGATTTGCAAAATTTTCGGGCCGCGCAGCCGATACAGGCGAGAGTCGCCGACATGGGCACACCAAAGGGGCTGTTCTTCATGTTCTCGAAACATCAAAACGACGGCGGTGGTGCCCATGTCACCCCGCTCAGGATGCTGTCTCTGATCAGCCAAAATCGCTTTATTGGCCAAATCGAGACCGCGATGCAAAATATCGGGGGTCGCCAGGGTCGAGTCCCAATGATCCAGCAAAAATGAACGGATGGTCGCAGTCGCAATATTACTGGCTTCTTGACCACCGGCATGTCCGCCCATGCCGTCGGCGACGATAAAAAATCGTCCCTGCGGATCGACGTAATAGGCATCTTGGTTGCTAGAACGCAACAGACCAGGGTCGGTCATTCCAGAAAAGAGTAGCTTCATCGACCTGTCTTTCCCTCACTAAGGCAGCCGATCAGCTCGTCCCATTTGCAGCATCAAACGCAAAAGGGCAATACCAGCAATTCCTGAAACGATAAAGGCCGCGATCGCCAGCCACAAAAATCCATAAACCAGTAGGATAGTCGCCGACAGCACAAAGGCCCCGACCAACAGCGTATAGTTGGTGGCCATATTGACGCTACTGACCCGGCGCAAGATGCGAGCGGTTTCGAGCGACCGAACGCGTACGCGGACATCACCACGCTCCAGCTTGTCGAGCGTATCTTCTAAGCGTCGCGGCAGACCGAATGCCGTTGAGCCGACCTGAGCGGCCTGTCGGCCCAACTCGCCTAATAATGAATCGGTTGAATTCGACAAATCATTGTTACTCATAAGCTTTGTGGCAAACGGCTTCGCCGCTTCCATAAAGTTAAAATTAGGATCTAATCCTTTGCCTACACCCTCTAGCGTCGAAAATGCCCGCATCACGAACGTAAACGTGGCGGGAAATCGAAACGGCTGACCGTAAGCAATCTCGTATAAATCATCACTGATTTCACTCACAGATTGCTCTTCAAAGGGCTTATCCATCAGGTTATCCAAAATATATTGGACAGACCGACGCACTGGCCCCATATCATCCGACGCTTCTAAAGCCCCTAAATCAACTAAAGAAGAAACGACTAATTCGGCATCCCGTTGGGCGATTCCTATGAACGTTATCATAAGACGCTCACGGGTCATAGGCTGAATTTGCCCCATCATGCCGAAATCGTAAAAGATCAGCGCCCCTTCAGGACTCACCGCGATGTTGCCAGGATGCGGATCGGCGTGAAAAAAGCCATCATCCAACAGCTGATGTAAATAGGCCTTAGCGCCCAAGTGAGCCAGATTAGTGCGATCAAGGCCCGCCGCCTCCAGCGCGTCGTAGTGACTAATCTTGATGCCGGGCATGTATTCCAGCGTCAGCACACGGGGCGAGGCATAGCGCCAAAACACGCGGGGCACGCGGGTCCAATCGTGCTTCCGGAAATTGCGGCGAAAGGTGTCAGCATTCCGTCCTACGTTGAGAAAGTCAATCTCTTCCCACAAAATGCGACAGCACTCTTCGTAGCTGCCGAGCCAGTCCCGACCGCGCCCCCAATCGGGATGATTTTGAAAATAGCCGGCAATGCCTCGCAGGATCGCTAAGTCAATTTTGAACAGTCGTTTCAGTCCGGGACGCTGCACCTTGACCACAACGTCTTCGCCGGAATGCAGTTGCGCCCGGTGCACCTGACCGAGACTCGCCGCCGCTAACGGAATCGGGTCAAAATTTTGGTAGAGCTCAGAGAGGGGCTTGCCAAAGTCAGCGGTGATAATTTCCTCCGCCAACTCATAGCTAAAGGCCGGCACCCGATCCTGCAGCTTGGAGAGTTCTTCAACATACTCTGCCGGAAACAGATCCGCCCGCGTCGAGAACAGCTGCCCCAACTTGATGAAGGTCGGCCCCAGATCCAGAAATGTTTCACGAATCCAAATGGCCTGTCTGCGCCGCCGGGTTGCCAACTTTTCTGGCGTCATCTCGCCAGCGTAGCTCCAGGATTTCTTATAGAGCCAGCGAGCCCCTAAAAACCGGAAAACAAATGACCAAATGTCAGCAGAGCGCTTGACCCGAGAGTAGCGTTTGCGATTCCAGCGATAGGCTTTGCCATCGGCCGCCGAGGAACCAGGCGTCAAAGGGGAGAGCGATCGCGCTGGCGGCTCGGTGACCATTGGCGAACCGACGGCAAAAGCGCGATTGCTCACCTCTACCAGAGCATGAGAATGCGCTTCGACACCTGACTCCAGCGTTGAGGTCGCCGGTTCGGTCGATACCGAGTCCCGACCCGACGCTTGATCGGGGAGGGAAGATGAAGACGTGGCGGAATCGTAGGCAGCAGACACTCAAACTCCCGGACAAGCGATTAGAGGAAACAAAGACAGGTAGGCGCCAAAGGACAATTGAACCTAGCTAGTTCAAAGATGCCCGATACTGTTGCAGAGTTGCGCGAACTTGAGCAATCTCAGCGCGCAAGTTATCGATCGTGGCCTGCAAATCCTGGGAGCTGGCAGCGGTTCCGAGGGGCGTTACAGTCGGGTCTTGAACGACTGCCGACTCTTGTTGCTGCACGCGAGCCATCACCTCATCAGTGAAATGCCGCAAATTTTCTCGCTGCTCGGCATCAAATCGGCCCAGATTGCTCAGCGTTTCGGTCATTGATTGCTCGACCTGCTCAGCGATCGCCGTGGCCAAGGCGCGACCCATGAAAAAGGCATGGACAACAGGGCTACTCATAATGTCACACTTTGTTACACCTCACGTCCAGATTATAACGTTGCTGGTCTAAAAGTCCGCTCTCTCTGCGGCATCAAGTTTTCAGACGCGGCAACAAAGCGCTGAAGTTAGCCTTCTGAGGCTGCTCCAGGGTCTGACATCGGCTTGAATTCGGTTTCCGTCAGAGCTTGCGGCAGGGGTTCGTCGCCACCAGAAAGACTAGTGGCATCGGGCGATACCGGCGGATTCTCTAAGGGCGGCGGCGCAAAATCTTGCGGAATTTCGGGGGCGGGTAACCGTTCGCCGTCAAAGGGTTCCTCTTCCAAGGGGGGCGGGGGCGCTTCATCGGGCTCACCATTGCCAGGAAACGGCTCTTCATCCGCAAACTCGGGCGCTTGATCCGTTTCCGCGCCAGGCTCTGTCCACTCAGCGGCATTGGCGGGTGATTCCCACAGGGGTTCTTCGGGTAAGATTTCAGGCTCCGCGTACCACTCTTCGCGGGGGGGAGGGGTGGCTCGGCCGGGCACAAAAGGTCCGTCAAAGCTGGCATCAGGCGTATCGCCTGACCAGTCGGCTTGGGCTGGAAAAGACTGTTGTGGATCAAGCTGCAGCGCCCCCGGCAAACTCGGCGCATTGAGTCGCCAGACGGTGCCCAGGGTAACGCCCGCGATCGCCGCGATCATCGCTGTGCCCGCCAGGGCTGGATACACCTTCGATTGAGTTCGCGGCCCCACTTTGGGCTGAGATTGAGACCGGGTCAATGACCGCTGGGGGTTTAGAACAGGGGCGATCGCGCTGGCATCAGGCAATTGGTCAAGCCACTGCTGTAGCGTGAGAGCATGACCGTCTCGGGCGGCTTGCCGACCTCGAATAATGGCCTCAACAATGAGCGGACTCAGGCTGGGCAGCTGTTGACGCAGTCGTCGGGCAGCAGCGTCGGCATCCTCAATGGGCGACAGCTCGCCAGTCAAAAAGCTTTCTAACAGCTGGGCTAAGACTGGTACAGAGCTGCGGGGCGCTGCTGTGTCAGCCGCGTGGATCAGAGAAAGCTGATGGTGGGACAAGCCAGTTAGCGTGACGCCGACTGAATCTGACGTTGAATTCGATAGCCAAACTCGGTTGGGCGATAGGTCAACCCTCTCTAGCCCCTGCTGCTGTAGCCAGTCAATGCCCTTGGCAATCTGGCGAATCGCCGCGAGTGCCTGTTTGGGAGCTAAGGACGACTGGGTCTCACAAGCCGATGACCAAGGCAGGCCCACCGTGTGCTCGATCGCCAGACACAGCGAGTGCTCCTCCCCCTTGAATAGGGTGAACGGGTGGGGCAAAGGGGACAGCGGCGACGGGGCGATGCCTTCTAGCTGAGCAATTGATTCTGACAGGTCGGAACCGCCCTCTTGCGGTGAGACGGGCAGCACCTGCAAAAAGACTCGCCGACCGGTAACCACATGGGTACCCCAGTAAAGATCACCATTCGGGGCCGCTTCTAGCAGGGCATCGACGATGTAATGACCATTTTGCAGCGCAGTCCCAGGAGCAAACGACATAGGCTTCGAAAGTGATAGCGGAACAATAAAGGAACTTTAGATTCTCTTAATCTACCCTGTTGTGTTTCTGATATCAGATCAGGGCGACATCCAGTAGTCGCGTAGAACACTAAGGCGATGTCGGCAACTGGGGTAAAGGATGGCGCTGCTGCAAAAAGGCGATCGCACTGTCGCGATCGGTCACCGCCCCATCCAGGGTCGCGGCCAGTAATTCATTTAACAGGGTGCGATAGTGTGATCCGGGCAGATAGCCTAACCGCTTCAGATCATGGCCATCCAGAGGTGCTTTCACCCGCGACCACTGCATGAGATAGCGCCAGAGTTGCCGACTCGTGGAGCGCGGCTGTCGCACCCCAACTAACATCAAGGTTTCGAGATCATAGTTTTGCAAGAGCTGCACGGTTTGACTGGGGCGATCGCATTTCGGCAAACCCGCCAAGATGTCGGCTTCTGCCTGCCCTAACTGAATCAACCGGGTCGTGGCAGATTGGGGCAGTTGCAGGCCCTGTGCCACCGTCCCGCGCTCAGCGGCAGGAATTTCGGCAATCAGCAACTCCAAACGCATCTGATAGGGGAGTAGCGATGAGAAGAGTTCAACCCGCGATAGCCAGCGGCTCAGGCGGCGCAGATGGCGCCACAGACGATCGGTCATCGTCAGCTGAGGATGCAGGCAGACGAGTGCCCCTAGGCGATTGAGTAACGCCAGCGCGGGTTCCCAATAATCGGCCTCTAGGATGTACTTGAGTTCGGCTTTTAAGCGCGTTTGCAGTGCTGGCAGTTGAGCCATCTCCGCTTGCAGTCGTTGGTAAACCCCGCTGTCGATCGCATGGCGAATAAACCGTTCCGTTTGCGAATCAAGGTGAAAGTCGAGGCGAATGGCAAACCGCACGGCACGAAAAATGCGCGTTGGGTCTTCGATAAAACTATTGGCATGCAGCACGCGAATCTGTCGCTGCTGTAAATCAACGAGCCCGCCAAAGAAATCGAGCAGCTGGCCCTGGTGCGGCGGCGTCAGACAGATGGCCAAGGCGTTGATGGTGAACTCACGGCGGTACAGATCCTGGCGGATCGAACTGGCTTCAACCTCTGGATTAGCCGCCGGATAGGGATAAAACTCGGTGCGAGCGGTGGCAATATCAACCAACAGGCTGGCTGGGTGGTCCGCTGACCCCGCGTGCCACACCAATGCTGCCGTCTGAAATTAGCCATAAATCTGCAGCTCGACCTCGGGATGCTGCGCCTTAATCGCCTCTGCCAGCACGACACCGGCCCCCATCTCTAGGGTTTGGTAGGCACTGTCGACGACCAGATCAACGTCTTGCAACCGCAGTGGAGTCGCCGTAGGCGTCAAAAACAAATCTCGCACGCCGCCGCCGATCAAATAAAGCTGCCAGCCGCGATCGACCGCCACTGCCGCCATGGCTTGCAGCATCGCCCATAGACTGTCATCGAGCCGCTGCCGGAGGGTTTGCCAAAGCTGCGAAGCTGGCGGCGGACGCACGATGGGGACTGAGCTATTGGTCGTAGGGGCAGCGATCGCGGTTTGCTGGTCGTGGTGCAGTCGGCGCAAAACATCGGTGCGGGTGACGATGCCGACTAGCTGGCCAGAGGCTAGTACTGGCAGTCGACCAATATCGTAGGTCACCATCAGGGCTTCAATCTCAGGCAGCGGCGTGGCTGGGGTAATCGTTCTGACCTGAGTCGTCATGTAGCCCTTGACCGGGGCATGACCAAAGCCATGGTGCAACGCCAGGTCGATATCCCGACGCGAAATCATGCCGACGAGTTGCCCCTGCTCATCCACCACTGACAGCCCTGCATGGCCGTAGCGCAGCAAAATGCGTTGGGCTGCCGTAATCAGGGTGGTGGGCAAAATCGTGCGCACCGGGGAAGACATCACCTCCTGAGCCCGAGGCACGGGGGGAATCTGTTGACGCAGGGCGGCCAAAACGGTTTGAAAGGTTTGCGCCGGAGCCGTCGTTGAGACCGTGACCGCTGCCGCTGTGGGATGACCGCCACCGCCCAGCGGAGCCAACAGCTGATAAAAATCGACACCGGGTCGATCGCCGTGAGCCGCTGTGCGTCCCCGCGCTCGACCAATCAGGATGAGTTTCTGAGACGCTTCCTTAGTGGGAAACCAGGCTCCGAACAATAGACTATCGACATCCATGAAGGTGATCAGCCGTTCTGCCAAGGCCGAGAGTCCGGGCACATACTGCGCCGTCTCCAGCAACACCCATCCCAGCGTATGACCAGGCTGAGACTCCTGCTGAAAGCTGGCCACGGCCGTTTCGATCAGGGTTTGCAGGGGGGGCGATAAAGTCGGCTCCACAAATTCAGCGATCGCGCTTTGACTGGCCCCCTGCTGCATCAGCCAGGTTAAAGCCGCCGCATCTCTCGCCGTCGCAGAGGCAAAGGTCAACGACCCCGTATCGACATGAATACCCAGTGCCATCACCGTCGCCTCTGCCCCCGTCAGCTCCACAGACTGGGCCTGCAGCCGCTCCGCAATGAGGGTGGTCGTCGCACCGACAGGTTCCACCACCACCTGTGTCGCAGGCAGGGTATCTTCACCGGAGAGATGATGATCGTAGACCGCGATCGCCCCTCCACGGGCAACCACAGCGGTCAGCCAAGGCGCAACTGGCCCGAGGCGATCGGCAGATTGCGTATCGACCACGGTCAGAGTCTCAACAACATCGATATTGACCGCTCGCCGTTCGATCAGATGATATTCATCGCGGTGCAGGGCCAAAAAATTTTGCACCGTCGGGTGACAGCCACCGGCCAGCACGATCCGCGTACCGGGATGCAGCCGGGTGACGCCCACCGCCGCACCCAAGGTATCAAAGTCAGCAGTGGTGTGGCATAGCACCAAATCCATGGGCATTGTCTCTGAGTCAAATTCCGAGGCAACGCTCGGGGCGTCTGGTGGGGCGATCGCCACCAGTAATCGGTCAACGCGGCCCTTGATGGCTAGCGTCGGCGCCAAACTTGGTTACGTTGCTGACGGCAAAGGCTTCCGTCGCACCCACATTTCTGATAGCTTACTAATAATATTGTGGGAAATGAACAGCCATTCGGTTTGGGCTTTCCCGCATCGCTGTGTTGAGAGAAGAGATTTTAGCAAAATGGTAATCATCTTCCAGCTAGCACTCCTTGCGCTGGTTCTTTTATCTTTCGTCATGGTTGTGGGGGTACCGGTCGCCTATGCGTCGCCCCAAAACTGGGAACAGTCTAAGCGCCTAATCCTCCTCGGCTCCGTGGTCTGGGGTATTTTGGTGGTCGTAGTCGGTGGTCTTAATTACCTGGTGGTTTAACCACTAAGGCGTTTAATTTTCATGGCAGTGTTTGAAGGAAATTTTCACCAAGGTAGTCCACGTCGATTTGCCCTGGTGATTGGCCGATTTAACGATCTGATTACAGAAAAGCTGTTAGCAGGTTGTCAGGACTGCTTAAAGCGTCACGGGGTTGACATCAACCCCCACGGCGACCAGGTTGATTATGCCTGGGTGCCAGGCAGCTTTGAGATCCCCATGGTTGCGCGTCAATTAGCATTGACGGGTCGCTACAACGCCATTATTTGTTTGGGAGCGGTCATCAAAGGGCAAACTCCTCATTTTGATTACGTCGCGGCTGAAGTTTCTAAAGGCATTGCGGCGGCAGGCTTTCAAACCGGCGTACCGATCGTCTTCGGAGTGTTGACGACGGATACCCTGCAGCAAGCGTTAGAGCGCGCTGGCATCAAAAGCAATCTGGGCTGGAACTACGCTATGAGCGCGCTAGAAATGTCGAGCTTAATGGGGCAAATTCAGGCCTTACCGAGCGAGAGCCAGGGAAGTTTGGTGGGCACTGTCTCGCCGCCCCTGCCCTCTGCAGCAGTGGCTCCAGCTCAGTCAACATCCGGAACCTAAACACACTCTGCACTCTCAAGGGTAGAGAATTAGGTCGGCAAATGTTGACAACTGCATCGCCATTTGAGATATTGATTAAACGTCTAAAATTTCAATTTTGCGGGTATAGCTCAGTGGTAGAGCGTCACCTTGCCAAGGTGAATGTCGCGCGTTCGAATCGCGTTACCCGCTTCTTTAAAATCCCAAAATTATAGTCAATCCTTCATTGTCATCAACATATTTTGAAGGGTCATATCTGTATATTTACGGTGGGTGGGCATCTGCCCTAGCTACAGTCTCTTCACCGGGGGCTGGATCGACGACGCATCAAGGCTCAGGCTCAAGCCGGTTGAGCAAAGCTGACGTCGATGATCGCGCGCAAGTTCCACCAGACACCTCAGTGGTAGGGCGACTGTCGGTGAAAGTCGTTCTGTAATATCGCTGATGGGATAGAAATACTGGGCACATTGGTGCTGACAAGACAGTCTTTGTAGTTTGAGACGATCGCGGTTCTTCAAACTAAAGCTTTCAAGGATGAATAATGGTCGAACTCATCCTGCGGCGCAGCTCAACCCCAGCGAATCTGGGACCAAGCTTAGATTTAATCATTTTTTCATAAATAAGCAGAATAAGATAAGTTGATTCGGCAATTTTGTCGAGACCAATAGTTACATTTACGGCCAGATATGTAATAATCTACTTCGAATCTTTAAATTGGAAATCTGTTCAAAAAGATTTCATGAACTTGTCAGGACTTAGATTGGCATTCCAGGCGAAAACTCCGAATAATCACTTACAGCAGGCCAAGCGAGTGGTTTGTTTTCCAGGAGCCGTCTTCACATAGAGAAAGTAGATTTCCAGCACGTTTGTCTACAGGTCTTAAGGATGTCTTTGCCGGTACTGCCGAGTTGAGTTCGATGAGCTTTGTATGATGCTCAGCGATTTGACCAACGGGTCAAACTTATGCTCTTAGCTTGTTCCTCGTGTAGCTGTTGTCAAAGAAGTTCGGTTGTTTGGGAGATTGAGTCTATGAAGCTAATGCTGGTATGTACCTCTGGTGGTCATTTTTCGACCATGAGAAGCCTAAAAAGCTTTTGGGAACTCCACGAGAGAGTGTGGGTCACTGATCGTAAAAAAGACACCGAAAGCCTCATGGGTGAAGAAGAGGTCTGCTGGTTGCCATACCAAGCTCCCCGTAACGTCATAACGCTGCTGTTAAATCTGCCTCGGATTTTTTATATTTTGCTGCAGCAAAAGCCAGATATGGTGATCTCTACTGGGGCCAGCATCGCGATTGGCACGGCGATGCTGGCTAAGTTGCTGGGCATCAAATTTGTCTTCATCGAAAGCATCTCGCGATCGCAGCAGCTCAGTCTCTCTGGCAAGATCGTCTATCGAGTCTCTGATGAATTTTACGTGCAGTGGCCAACGCTCGTGGAGAAGTATCCCAAGGCCCTATATCGGGGATATGTCTGAAGCGCACAAGCGCGACCAGGGTGCCTCCAAACAATTTTGTTAATGCCGTGATAAGTATTTCTCCGAAGGATAAAGGCCCTCATGATTACTGTGACTTTAGGGACTATTTCGTTTCCCTTTAACCGTGTGGTGCAATGGCTAGAACAGCTGTTAGACGAAAAAGTATTGAATGAGGCGATCGTTTTTCAGCATGGAGCGACCAATCCAGGCGTCGTATCTCGGCATCCCTTGGTGAGAGCCACACCGTTCTTAGAGTTTGAACGGCTAGAGAGTCTGAGCAAGCAATCTAACCTAGTCATTTCCCATGCTGGGCAAGGGTCTACCCGAGGTCTGGCGGCCAAGAAAGTGCCGTTTGTAGTCATCCCTCGACTGGCTAGCTATGGTGAGCATGTTGATGATCACCAGCTCTTGTTTGCCCAAAGCGTTCGACCGCTTGGGGTGCAATATTGCTCTAGCTATGAAGAGATCAAGAGTTCCATCCTCAACCCACCTCCCGCTTTTCGAGGGCCACTCTTGCAAGGTCCCCGGCTAGTCGAATATTTAATGGAGCGATATCAGGCTAGTGAGACCGACAGCCGTCAAATTGCTCAGCGCATTGAAGCTGGAGATCGGCAAACGACATCTGCAGTTGAGTCTCCGACTCATCCAGCCGAGCAGCAAACGACATCTGCAGTTGAGCCACCGATTCATCCAGCCGAGCAGCAATTGACTGTGTCATCACCATAGACAACCGGTTATCGGTGTCTGAAGCGACTCATATTCATGAGTACCTGGTGTCAGGATGGGTATGTTAGCTCGGTTTAGGCATAGAGAGCTGAGCAGCAGCAGGCAAGCATAATCTCTTGGTCTCAGCCATGGAAAGTTCGGTAGAGGGATCTCAAGAGTTTCAGATATAGCAGCCGAAATTTGATCAGGTCACCCCAAATGCCTAACATCACCATCAGATAGGCTTTTCAATTCTGACTACCGATTGCTTCATTCCCAATTCTGCTATATCCATCATCAAAACCGCCAAACTGTTTCAGGTTAGAAACTCAGGCGAGTTCTCAAGTTAGTTAAATCGCCTGCTGCTGAATTTCTGCAACTTGTTGAATTTGATCGCGGCTAAATCCCGCTCGGATGAGATAGTTCAAGTGATCAGCCTGATAATAGCGGGCATCTAGCCGCAGGGCTTGATTGTAAGCAGCGCTAGCGGCGATCGCATCTTGATTGCTCCAGTGGGCCAGGGCCAGGGCCACCCAGGGGTGAGGGTTGTAGGGCTCCAGCTCAGTAGCCCGGTCAGCGTGACGGATGGCCGCATCGACGTCTGGCAGTCGCTGATAGGCCAGACTCAGGTTGTAGTAGGCAATTTCGTTCTCAGGGTTGAGCGTTTTAGCTTGGGTGTGGGTGGCGATCGCCGCCTCAATATCGCCATTGACCAAATAGGCAATACCCAACGCGTTCAGAGCCGGGATGTATTCAGCATCCAGTTCTATTGCCCGATTAAGCACGGCGATCGCGTCGTCTCGCTCTCCGGCAAGGTGCTGCGTCCAACCGAGCAAGACGTAGCCGGAGACGGTTCTGGGAGCCAAGGCCACAGCAGTTTTCAGGGTGGCGATCGCCGTAGCAAAATCATCTTGCTGTCGCGCCGCAAGTCCCGCTTGGCGATAGCCTTCGGCGGCTTTCAAATCTTCTAAAAAGAGCGGATAAGCGAGCGTTGTGGAGAGAGAATCCGCGATCAAACCAGATTGCCACAGCACCAGTGGCTCTGGAGTGGTACAACTGATCATGCTACTGCAGGCGGCCAAAAGGAACGGTAAGAGGCCTCGATTCATCGCCCTAATTCTTCCCTCAGCTGTTAGAAATTAGCATGGATTTCTTTGTTTCTAAAGATATTAAGAAATGCCCTGACTCAAAATAATCCTACCTAATTGATAAGACCTATCAACATCAAACTTTTTCAGGTTTTCAGGCGTCACCGTTGAAGTGAGCTAGATACGCTGTTTTAGAAACGTCAAACGGCTGGTCGCTGCCTGGTTGATGGGAACATGATATATTCTATGTGTTTTGTGGGATACCTTAATCTGTCGTCACAAGATAAGTCCGCCGCTCAGAGGATGAGAGTCTATGAATAGTCCCGCAGCAGGCTGTCTCCGTGTGGGTCAATCAGCCCCTGATTTCATCGCGACCGCTGTTGTTGATCAAGAGTTTAAGACCATCAAGCTCTCTGACTATCGCGGGATATACGTCGTTCTTTTCTTTTATCCGCTAGATTTCACGTTTGTTTGTCCGACTGAAATTGCTGCTTTCAGCGATCGCTATCCCGAATTTGATGACCTCAACACAGAGATTTTAGGGATTTCTGTCGACAGCGAATTTTCTCACCTCGCGTGGATTCAAACGGAACGAACTCAGGGGGGCGTCGGTGACTTGAACTATCCACTCGTTTCTGACCTAAAAAAAGAAATTAGTGCCGCTTACAATGTGCTTGATCCCGATGCGGGAGTGGCACTACGGGGTTTGTTCATTATTGATAAAGAGGGTGTGATTCAGCACGCGACCGTTAATAATCTCTCCTTTGGCCGTAACGTCGAAGAGACGTTGCGGGTGCTGCAAGCCATTCGGCATGTCCAAACGCACCCTGATGAGGTGTGTCCGGCCGGTTGGAAACCCGGCGAAAAGACTATGAACCCTGATCCCATCAAATCTAAGGAGTTCTTTGCTGCCGTCTAATGGGTTGGCAGGTGTCAAGGCTCCCACTTTGGCGGGTCGTCATGCATATCCAGCGATCGTGTTTTGATTCGTGGTTTCCAGTTTGCAGACGTTTTGGCGGCCTGCTCAATCATCGCTCTGACTCCTCTTCCTATGACCAGCCGTTCCTCTCCTGCTGAGCTTCAATCCAAACTGGTGAATGGGCGATTTTGGCGTCATTTTTTACCGCTCCCAGCTACCAACTGCTTAGCGTTGGGCGATCGCGCACCCGATTTCACCTTGCCAGAGGTCGCCACGCGGCAGCCCTATCGGCTGTCACAACATTGGGGCGAGCGGCCTGTGGTATTGGCGTTTACCCGCATCTTCACAGAGCGCCATTATTGTCCCCTCTGTTTTCCTCACTTGGTGGCGCTCAGCACCGCCGCTGAAAAGTTTCGTGCGGCTGGTAGCCAGCTCATTTTGATCACTAGCACTGACTTGGCCCAGAGCCAAGTGGTCAAAACGGAGCTGAATTTGCAAGCGCCGCTGCTCAGCGACCCGTTGGGAGAAGTCTTTCGCCAGTACGGTACGGGACAGGCGTTGGGTGCACCACTACCCGCTCAGTTCTTGTTGGATAAATACGGGCGAATTCGCTTCTGGCACCGCTTTTCGTTTTTGGACTATAACGCTGAGCCCCTGAAGCTGCTGTATCAACTGGCTACACTAGAAGCCGATGACTAAAGCTGGCTAAGATTGTGCTAGTGACGCTGATTTCACTATGAGGAGTCGTAACAAACTGTAGAGAAGCTAAGCAAAATTTGGCACTATCAAAGTCAAGATGCCGAAGCATCTGACCACTCGTTTTTTTGAAGTAAGCTGAGTCCCCATTACTGCCATGGCAGAGCCTGTTGAACCCATCATTCTGCCGCCAGCAGAAAGTCCTGAACAAGAGGGCCAGTGGCTAAAAGCCTCGCTGCATCGCTGGTTGAATACGGAGTTTCCACCCGAAGCGGTGAATGCGGAAATCGCGGAGCGAGCGGCCCAGGTCTTTGTGCGGCAACGCATGGAGGGCGAGAACGACTTAGGCTCGCTGGTGTTGGCGATTCTCACCGAGATGCAGGGCTTTGACTTCTCCAAGAGTTTCTATGGCGAGTTTGCGATCGCCAACGCCGTCAGTGACCTGCTGTTAGACAGTTTGGGCATTGATCACTGCTGTGGGGCAGATGCGGGGTAAGACACCTGCTCAGTGATTGGACTGCCAAGGCAATTTTGGCAACGCCGGGGAGCTGAGGAGCAGGGTGCAGATTTGCCGGCTGGTTTCAGCACATCGGTATTAATTCATCAACCTGACGAGATACCGATTGCAGGATGCTGTGCTGACTGCAGGCGACCGGGCATCGAGCTGTTTTCAAGAATTCGCCGCAGTCAATTGTCACAATAGCTTCCTTCGCTGATAATGCGCTGTAATCGTTCAATCAAGGTAAATATGGTGCGCTGGCTCCAACGGGTGCTGCGAGTCGGATTGGTGTTAACAGTGCTGCTGTTAACGGGCTGTTTGCAATATGACCTAGAGTTGCAATTTGACAGTCAAACCCATGGGCAACTCGTGCAGCAACTGCACTGGCGAGGCGGCGCGATCGCGGCCAACAGCGAGCTGCAACAGTGGTTAGCGGTGCTGAGCGATCGCACCCAGCAGGTGGGGGGCCGTACTCGCTGGCTGAGTGACAATGCCTTTGAGATTGTGATTCCCTTCAGCAATGGTCGGGCGCTAGAGACGAAGTTCAATCAGTTCTTTAGCCCCGACGCCACCACGACAACATTTACCCTGCCAGCGGGTGAGCCCATCCGGGCGGAGCTGACCCTGCAACAGGGCAACCGGGTTGTGGCCATTGACAACCACCTCAAACTGCAGGTTGATCTGACAGCAGTGCCAGATCTGGCCACAACGGGATTGCCCCTGCTGCAGGGACAACAGCTACTGGAAGGCCACGTGACGTTGCTAGCCCCCTGGGTGCGTTGGCAAAGCCTCTCCCCAGGAGAATCGCCCACGGATGAATTAGCCACTCAAGCAACCTGGTCACTCGTACCCGGTGAAGTCAACGAATTTGAAGCCGACTTTTGGGTACCGAGTCCCATTGGCATCGCTGCCGTCATCATTCTGCTTTTCGTGTTGCTTGGCTACGGCGTGAAGTATGGCCTCGCCTCATGATAATCTGATTTCCCCCAAACTCTTACCGGCTCCCCCGCTCTCTAAGCTCCCTCGCCCCCTTGCTCTCCCGCTCCTCCTATTCCCCGACGTTCAATTTCATACCCATCCCGTTTCCCCCCTGCCCCTCAGACTTCCTATACTTTTACTAAAGCTGTCCACCAAGATTGAGAGGTTGATTTATGCGATTGCTGCACACCATGCTGCGCGTCGGTGATTTAGAAGCGTCTAAGAAGTTTTACTGCGACATCCTGGGCATGAAGTTGTTGCGCCAAAAAGACTATCCCGGCGGTAAGTTCACCCTGGCCTTTGTGGGATATGGCGATGAGTCTGACCACAGCGTGCTAGAACTCACCTACAACTGGGAGACCGACCATTACGACCTAGGCGACGGCTATGGCCACATTGCCCTCGGCGTGGATGATATCTACGGTACCTGTGAGACCATCAAGGCCCAGGGTGGCAACGTCGTGCGCGAGCCTGGCCCGATGAAGCACGGGTCAACTGTGATTGCGTTTGTGCAAGACCCCGATGGGTATAAGGTGGAGCTGATTCAGCTCAAAACCCACAGCTCTACGCAAACGGCAGATCAGCCCCAAGCTCAAGCCGTCGGTTAGCACCGCAGGGATTCATTCGGGGGGTGAGGCATGGTGATCAGAAAATGCTACTGGGTCTGCTGTGCCTTCGGTTCCCCTAAGGCACCAGCCTGGAATAGCCTGATACACTGAAGTACTTAGGGATTTTTACTTAGTCGCGCCCCGTTGTCTATCACCCCATCATGCAGCCCACTGATCCAGACAAGTTCACGACCAAAGCCTGGGACGCGATCGTTGAAGCCCAAACTGTGGCTCGCCGCTTCAACCATCAATATATGGAAGCTGAGCACGTCATGGTGGCGCTGCTGGAGCAAAAAGACGGTCTCAGCAACACGATTCTCACCAAAGCGGGGTTAGAGTTTGAACTGCTGCTCAAAGAGATCGAAACCTTTGCCCGGCGTCAGGCTCGGGTGCGGGTGACGGCAGACAGCAATTTGTATTTGGGCAAAAGCCTCGATCGCATGTTAGATCAGGCCGAAACGAGCCGTCAGGAAATGGGGGACACGTTCATCTCGGTCGAGCATGTGCTGCTGGGCTTTGCCGAAGATGAACGCATTGGTCGGCGATTATTGCGCGGCTTTGACATCGGCGCGCCGGAGCTGATGGCTGCGATCAAAGCGGTGAGAGGCCGGCAAAAAGTCACCGACCAAAATCCCGAAAATCAATATCAGGCGCTCGAAAAAATTGGTCGCGACCTGACAGAGGCAGCTCGTGAAGGGCAGCTCGACCCCGTAATTGGCCGGGATGAAGAGATTCGCCGGGTGATTCAAGTGCTGTCACGGCGGACAAAGAATAATCCCGTGCTGATTGGTGAGCCCGGCGTGGGCAAGACGGCGATCGCCGAAGGCTTGGCCCAACGCATCATTAATGGCGACGTGCCGGAATCGTTGAAAAATCGCCAGCTGATCTCCTTGGATATCGGCGGGCTGATTGCCGGAGCCAAATATCGCGGTGAGTTTGAAGATCGCCTGCGATCGGTGCTCCACGAAGTTACCGAGTCCGACGGGCAGGTCGTACTGTTCATCGATGAGCTTCACACCGTCGTCGGGGCCGGGGCAGGGCAAGGCACGATGGATGCGGGAAACTTGCTCAAGCCCATGCTGGCCCGGGGCGAACTGCGCTGCATTGGGGCCACGACCCTGGATGAATACCGCAAACACATTGAAAAAGATGCCGCGCTAGAGCGTCGCTTTCAACAGGTCTATGTCGAGCAGCCCACGGCCGACGACACGATTTCGATTTTGCGGGGCCTCAAAGAGCGCTACGAAGTCCACCACGGCGTTAAGATTGCCGACTCAGCGCTCGTCGCAGCGGCGGTGCTGTCCGATCGCTACATTAGCGATCGCTTTTTGCCGGATAAGGCGATCGACCTGGTAGACGAAGCCGCCGCCAAGCTCAAAATGGAAATCACCTCCAAACCCGAAGAATTGGAAGTAATCGATCGCCGCCTGATGCAATTGCAGATGGAACAGCTCTCGTTAGAAAGCGAAGATGAATCATCGGGTACCGCCTACCGCACGGCCCAGGAAAGACTCGCCCGCATCATCGAAGAGATTGAGGATCTGTCGGAGCGACAGCAGCAGTTCAGCGGCCAGTGGCACATCGAAAAGGAAACGATAGAAGCGATTAACGCCCTCAAAGAAGAAGAAGAACAGTTGCGCCTGCAGGTTGATCAGGCAGAGCGGGCCTATGACCTTAACAAAGCCGCCCAGCTGAAATACGGCAAGCTGGAGGCCGTGCAGCGCGATTTAGAAGCCAAAGAAGCCCATTTACTCGAAATTCAAGCCCAAGGTAAAACCCTGCTGCGCGAGCAAGTACTTGAGGCCGACATTGCCGAAGTGGTTGCTAAGTGGACGGGGATTCCCGTCAATCGGCTGATGGAGTCGGAACGGCAAAAACTGCTGCGTTTGGAGGGCCACCTGCATGAACGAGTAATCGGGCAAGAAGAAGCGGTGACGGCCGTGGCGGCAGCCATTCGCCGGGCACGCGCGGGAATGAACGATCCGGGTCGCCCTCTGGGGTCATTCTTATTCATGGGGCCGACGGGGGTCGGCAAAACGGAGTTGGCACGGGCGCTGGCGGCCTTTCTGTTTGACACTGAAGAGGCGCTCATTCGCATCGACATGTCGGAATACTTGGAGAAGCATGCGGTGGCGCGACTGGTCGGCGCGCCTCCCGGCTATGTCGGCTACGAAGAGGGCGGTCAGCTTTCGGAGTCAGTGCGGCGGCACCCTTATTCGGTCGTGCTGCTCGACGAAGTCGAAAAGGCTCATCCCGATGTGTTTAATATTTAGCTGCAGGTTCTGGATGACGGCCGCATCACGGACTCACAAGGGCATCTGGTCGATTTCAGCAACACCATTGTGATTATGACCAGCAATATTGGCAGCGATCACATTTTGGATGTCGCAGGCGATGACAGTCGCTATGACGAAATGCGCGATCGCGTGCTCAAAGCGCTGCGCAGCCATTTTCGACCCGAGTTTCTCAATCGGGTCGATGATCTGATTCTCTTCCATGCGTTGCTGCAGGAGCAACTGCGGGCGATCGTCACCATTCAGGTGCAGCGCATCGAGAAACGTCTGGCGGATCAAAAGCTATCGTTGTCGTTGTCTAAGGCCGCGATCGCTCACATTGCACAGGTCGGTTATGACCCTGTTTACGGGGCTCGGCCCCTCAAACGAGCCATCCAAAAGGAGTTGGAAAACCCCATCGCCACCAAAATTTTGGAAGAAGCCTTTCCAGAAGGCAGTCTCATTCAGGTTTCACTCCAAAGCGGCAAGCTGGTGTTTGCTTGTCGGTCAGACAAAGCAGTAGTCGCCGCAACTGACGAAGCGGCTGTCAGCGTCAAAGGGTAAGGGATTTGCGATTGAATCACATTCCCAGGATAGACAATTTTCTGTAGGGGTTTGGCATTGCCAAACCCCTACGATCTGAGAAGCTATTTTCGAGCAGCTCCCTAACGTAATTTCCAAGCAACCGGAGCGATCGCCCCGATGAAGAGCGTGAACCTGGTGGGATTTACGTAGCCGACTAGCGGCGAATACAGGGCATGTTAGAGACAGCAGTCTGCCGTCTCAACGTGATTTTGGAACCGGCCAATGACCTCCCCCGATGTGGCTTCCCCCCTCTGTGATATTACGATCGCCATTCCTACTTACAACGGCGCTGAACGCCTGCCAAAACTGCTAGAACACCTGCGAAGACAAACTCAAACTGAGCCCATTCGCTGGGAAATTTTGGTCGTTGACAACAACAGTCAAGACCACACCGCCACCGTTGTTCAAGACTATGCCCGCCAGTGGTTGCCCCACGTGCCCTTGCGCTATGCCTTCGAACCGCGCCAGGGAGCTGCCTTTGCCCGCCAAACTGCGGTTAAAGCCGCCGCCGGTGAACTCATCGGCTTTCTCGATGACGACAACTTACCCGCTGACAACTGGGTTGCTGAAGCCGTTGACTTCAGCCGTTGTTATCCTCAGGCCGGAGCTTTCGGTGGCCGCATCGACGGTAACTATGAGGTTCCTCCCCCCGAAGGGTTTGAACAGATCAAGAATTTCCTCGCGATCCGCAATCACGGCCCTGAAGTCATTGCCTTTGAGCCTGACAAATTGCGATTGCCACCGGCCGCTTCTCTCGTGATTCGCCGCCAAGCCTGGATCGATAGCGTGCCATCAGAACCCACCCTAGGCGGCAAGGTAGCCGGTTTATTTGTTCAAGGTGACGACTACGAACCCTTGCTCTACTTGCACAAGCATCAATGGCAGATTTTGTATGATCCGGCGCTGCAAACCGTGCACCAAATTCCTCCACAACGCTTTGAGCGGGCCTACCTGCTGACACTCGCCAAAGGCTGTGGGCTAGCAACCTGCCAACTGAGCCTGATGACGGCCAACCCGTGGCGCAAGCCCATTATTGTGTTGCGCACCTGCTTAGGAAGTTTGAAGCGGCTCGGCCTGCATATCCTCAAACATCGAGGGCGATCGCACGCCGACTTAGCCACAGCTTGCGAGTTTGAGTTTCACTTAGGCAGTTTGCTGAGTCCGCTCTACGTGCGCCGCTGGTCTTAGAGACACATTTTGCCAGGGATTATCATCGCAAAAATTGAGATTAAAACCCTGAAGTTCACTCACAAATCCTTCATCGTAAAAGCCAAAAAGGTTTGCCCGTATTCTTGCTTCTTCGTCCTTACTAAAAGCCTTTTGACTCACACAATATAGCTCACTCAACCACCTCTATGGTCACCGTTTCAGTCATCACGCCTGTCTACAACGCAGAGCACACAATTCAAGAGACTGTGGAGTCAGTCTTAGCTCAAACGTTTACCGACTTTGAGTTCATCATCATCAACGATGGTTCTACAGATGCCACCCTAAAGATCATTGATCAATTTTCAGATCCACGCCTTCAGGTTTTTACATTTGACAATTCTGGCCCACAAAAAAGCCGTAATCGTGGAATTGACAAAGCTGCTGGGCAATATATTTCCTTTATTGATGCGGATGATCTCTGGACTCCCGACAAACTGGAGTTACAGCTCAAAACGCTTCAACAGAATCCAGCGGCATCTGTAGTCTATAGCTGGACAAATGTCATTGATGAAAAAGGTGACTTACATCGGCGCGGCGGACATCGGACAAAAAAAGGGGATGTGTTTATTGATCTGCTTTTAAATAACTTTGTGGAAAGTGGTTCAAATCTCCTGGCCTATACAGAAGCCGTTCGCCATATCGGCGGCTTCGATGAAAACATGGTAGCTGGACAGGATCTCGATATCTTGCTTAGCCTCTCCGTACAATACGCTTTCGATGCTGTGCCGAAAGTACAAGTCCTTTATCGGAAATCTCAACAAACCAAATCTTGGTCAAGCAGTATCAAGAGAGCCAGGGCAGGCATCGATCAAGTTTTAGCTAAGCATTTGTTAGACCGAAAAGACTTGAAGGAATATCGAAAAGCCTGTATTGGCAACTCATATAAGTATCTTGTCTTTGAGTGTCTTAGCAATTCACCCTCTAGAGAGAAAGGATGGTATTCTATTCGACTGTTGTGGATTGTAATTCTTAATGATAGAAGTTTACTCACCAAAAAGGTGTTGTTGAAAATATGCCTGAGAATTATGGCCACGACTCTTTTACCTCACTCGGTCAGTCGCTGGCTCGCCAGCAAATATTCATATTTTTTCGATATCACCTCTTTATATGGATATCTGGAAACGAAACGAATATAGCATTATCTAAAGCTGATCTTAGAGCATCAATATTATGATCTTAGTCTCTGTTATTATCCCTGCCTACAATAGTGAATCGACGATTCAAGCCACCCTGGATTCTGTCAGAGCGCAAAGCTATACACAGCTAGAAATCATCGTGATTGATGATGGCTCTCAAGATTCGACGGTAGAGATTGTTGCATCGGTTGCTAAGCTTGATGCCAGAATTCGCTGGTTTTCATATCCCAATGCTGGCCCTGCTATAGCAAGAAATCGAGGAATAGAAAAGGCTACAGGCGATTTCCTGTCCTTTATGGATGCTGATGATCTTTGGACAACGGATAAAATAGAAGAGCAATTGGCACAGCTTAAAAAACGTCCAGAAGCGGGACTGGCCTATAGTTTTGTCGATTGGATAGACGGCTCTGATGAGTTTCTTCGGCCGGGAAGTCATGTCAAAGCTAACGGCTATGCCCTTGAGAAATTGCTGGTGAGAAATTTCATTGACAATGGTTCAAATGTTTTAATTCGCCGAGACGTAATTTCCGCAGTTGGGAAATTCAACCCCCAGCTGCCACCCTCTGAAGATTGGGACATGTGGCTGAGAATTGCTGCTTTGTATCAATTTGCATGTATCCCTAAAGTGCAAGTTCTGTATCGAGTTCTACCCACTTCATTATCTTCTAACGTCAAAAAGTTGTCGCATACTAACTTAGCTGTACTAGACGAGTTCTTTTCCCATCATCCTGATTTAAAGGTGAAGTTAGGGACTCAAGCCTATGCCGATAGATACCGATACTTTACCTTCAAGTCAATCGAAGGAGCACCCAGTCGGCAAAACGGTTGGCTCGCATTGAAGTTTTTTTTCAAAGCAGTATCGCTTGAGCCTGCTTGGTGGATAAAGCGAATCAAACTTGTGTTGATTGTGTTGATCAAGGCCAGCTTTTTTACTCTGGTGCCGACTCAAGCAAGAGCATCCTGATGCTTATTGATACTGCCGTCGGGTCTCATGGTGTCGCTCTGGCAGGTGTTGCCAGGGCGAGTTTATATAGCAAGCCGCAGTTTGATCAGATCACTCCCAATGCCTGAAATCCTTACTTGATAGACTTTTCAATTCTGACTTCCGACTTCTTCATTCCGCATTCCGCTATAGCGTCACGAGCTGAGCGATCATCGGTTCCGTGAGTGACTGTTGCTTACCCAGCATGAGCGCCGCGAGGTGATTGCGCAGGCGATCTCGCTGCTGCGGATTCACGATATAGATTTGCCGGGTTTGCTTAGTAAACAAGGTTGTCGCCGCGAGTTCCTGGTAGGTGTCGCTGGCTAGAGTATCGCGGCTGAGATAATCTTGGGTCGCAGCATCGGGTCGCAGTCCCGGTGGCAAATGACCTTCTAAGATGGCGGCAATGCGAGATTGACAGGCATCCGTGTTAACGCCCTGCTCTTCTAGCAGGTGCAAAATCCCCTCAAAGGGCATGGGCGTATCAGGCACCGTGCGGATGATTTCATTCAGCAAGAAATAACCGCTGTACTGATGCCGAGGGACATCTAGCAGCTGCGGATAACGACAGAGGTTGGCCAAACCATAGGCGACCCGACTGCAAGTTTGAGGGCGATTGCTAGGATAGGTGTCTTGAATTATGGTGGCGTTAGGAAACTTTTGGCGTAGCCATTTGGCGATCGCGTTAAAAGAGGCATTGCCACCGGTGCAAATCACCTGGTTGATGCCCTGAGACGCTAACCCGGTTTGGCTTAACAGGGCATTGAGCTGTTGATTAAGTCGCTGGATATAGGGCACTAAAACGCGACTTTCGAGATCGCGCCGCAAAACCCGCCAGGATTGATCCGCGAGTTCTAGCTGATAGTGATTCTGATTTTGCAGGATCAGTTTGAGATATCGGGCGGCTTCGAGCAAGCTTTGCCCTAGCCTGGAGGCCTCTAACTGCCGCCGCAGGTGGATGCGGGCACTGGTATCGGGTTCTGCCAGCTGCGGCAGGTCAAGGGCTTCGAGGTGTAGGTCGTCCCAATGGGCGTTGGTCACTTCCGGCAGAGTGGCCTGCCAACTCCACCCCTCTCTAGCCTGGCGGTTGGCGTTGGGGGTAACCGTTTGCCGCCGCTCAGCAGGAATTAGCAGCTGGCAAATAATGTCTAAATCTAAAGCATCACCGCCATAGGCCAGATTGCGCAGTTTAAAGTCTTCGCGGCTGAGAGCATCTAAGGGTTGAGGCAGGTCAACGATGCCGACTTCTGTACAAGTGGCACCGCTGCTGATGACGACGGTGCCGCCCTGCCAGTTGCATTGGTATAGAGTCTGCGTTTGGCGGTTAGACTCTGGCGGCGGTTCGATCGGATCGGGCAATCCCGAGAGCAATGCGGCGATCGCCTCTTCTACAAAGAAAATCTGACTCGATGACGCCACGAGACCCGCCCCTAAAATTGCCTCTCGAATATTGAGACAATAGGTATCTGACCAGTTGCTAGGGAGTCCTAAAACCACGCCTTGCAGGCTGGCTAAAGCTTCAGACAACATCTCATCTTCCAAACCCACAGCGGTGAGGTGCAGCGCCACCTCACCCGGATGGTTGATGAGCGACAGCAGCGCCGTCACTGCGGTCAAGACCTCTTGCAAAGAAACGGTTTGAGCATCCGCCCACTGAATCACGGGGGTCCAATCACCTGCGGTGGTTTGATAGGGTATCCCGACTCTCAACAATGGGCGAGGCCCGTTCAAGAGCCAAGTCTCCGGGCTCTCAGGGGGCTGCGGTAGAGCGGCTGGCCCCACCGTAACCAAAGCTGATTGCACCGCATCATCACTAGCATCCGGTTGAAAAGCCGCAACCGTAGCGAGGCGGAACGTCGCGGCCCCAGGGTTGGATTCAGATTCGGCTAACCAACAGAGGGGATGGGCGGTGCCACTGCCCTGTTCCATCAACACTGCCGATAGACCACCGGCACCAAAATCCAGGCCCAAAAACCACTCTTCAATGAGTCCAGAGTCGGAGTCAACGGCATCATCGGGCTCATCCGGATCAGCGAGCGGAATCGCGGCTAACTGACCGGAGGAAGCAAACAAAGACTCGTCTGCGGTTGCCGCCAAAGACTCATCTTCCGTCTCGGCCTCGGGAACAGCAGGCGCTTCCAAGGGCGGAGTCGGCACCGATTCGCGGGCGATGACGTTGTCGGTCTCGGCGGCGGCAGCGGTCTCATCCGGGGAAACAAGATTGAGCTCGTCTACTGCCTCATCAGACAGCTCGGTCTCTAACTCCGTAGCCAAAGTCGGCGCGGCGGCGTCTTCTTCGCGATCGCCGTCACTATCGAGCGTCAGGGCAACATCGACCGTTTCTGGCCTATCTGCCGCATCGGCATCAACGTCAGTAGCAGGTGTCAGATCAAGATCAGCGTCAAAGGCGGAGCGAAAGGCTTCGTCACGTTCCAGATCAGCGACTGGAATTTCTTCCATCGAGAGATCAAGAGGCTCAAACAGCGGCGAAGTGGCAAAGTCATCGTCAGCGAGATCGGGATGATGGCCTAGCTCGTTGGCTTGGTCCCGGTTCTCATCATCGGCAAAAATCTCGGTCGGCGAAGGCTCCAGCGGTTCAAACAGAGGAGAGGCGGCGAAGCCCTCAGCCTCATCAGTATCGCTGTCGAGATCATGGGTGAGATCACCATCATTGGTCTCAAAATCAGATTCCATGGGATCCCAATCGATGCCCAAGGTCTCACCCGCCTCAGTTGACTCTGGCTCGGTCTCTAACTCAGAGTCTGCAGGCGTTTCATCTTCGGTGTTTAACGAGGTGGGATTGATCAGATCGACGTCTATAGGCGGCGGAGTTGCGGCGGACTCAACGACTGGCGGTACCGCATCTACGACAGGCATGTCCTCATCAGTGGGGGGAAACAGATCGACAAAATCAGTGTCTTCAGGCAGAAAAGTTAAGGGATCTTCACTGGCTGAATCCACCCCAGAATCATCTTCTGAACTGGCATCAGCGGCCATCTCTAGGGGCGAAGATACCGTGTTGCCATCGCCGAGGACAGTTAAGAGGTCTGCGCTGGTTAGATCGCCGCCAGCTACCTCTTCTGGAGTCGCCGCCGCTGCTATCTCTAGAGGTGCGGGCACCGGGCTGTCATCGTCCTCAAAGAGGACTTCCAGGTTGTCGAGGGGGGCAACGGTGACGGTGTCGTCAGTCGGTTGGGGCGGAAACAGGTCGACCAATTCGTCGTCAGAGAGAGGGCCCGAGGAGTCGGCGGCACCGGCATCACCAGGGGTGGATTCAGCATCGGGGGGAGAGCCAGCATCGACGGTAGATTCAGAGGCGGCGGCAAAATCAGCGGCCATTTGCTCCTCCATCTCAGGCGTCCAGAAGCCATCGCTAGCCGTCGGCACCCCTGGGTCAGCAGGGTCAGTCATCGCCGCGATCGACTCGTCTACCTCGGGAATGAACGGCGCGATCGCTTCAGCCTCGTCGCTGTCTGCGTCGGCCTGATCAGCCCCCATCACATCGAGCCCGGCTAAATTATCCAGCGCAGCGCTTAAAGCTTCATCCTCGTTCTGCCCAGTCGTGATAGTAAATTCTGCTGTGGTCGCAGCTTCAGCGCCTGCGCTCTCGTTCTCAGGAATGGCGGCGATGAGGTTAGCGAGGGTTTGCTCAGCCTCTGTGGTATCTGCCTCACCCCCAAACCCATCGCTCACCGAGCCGGTCAGGGGTGAGGTTGACGTTGGGGTCTGGGAGGCGGCTGACAGGTCATCAGGGAAATCAGCAAATAGCTCCGCTGCGGTACTGATGGTCTCGCTATCGGAGACCGGGGCGTCGAGATCCAGAGAGAGATCGAGATCCAGGTCGCCTAATGATAAAAAATCATCCGCTGTCTCGCCCGCATCGCTCATGATGGCCGACGGTCTCGGCTCCTCTGGAGAAGCCGCACCAAACAGGCCATCCTCGTCGGGCTCATCGCTCACGTACTTAGACCAGTCCTGCGAGGCCTCAAGGGCAGCGGAGTTAGCGGGCATCACTGGCGGCGGCGATGAAGACGCTGTCTCTGGGGCATCGTCATCGGGGAAAAGATCGTCGTCTAAGGTGATGCTGGCACTGGCGGCGGCGATCGCAGGATCACCGTCAGCCGCCTCTGAGGCAATTTCCAAAAGGCTGTCTGAAAAATCCGGCAGCTCTAGTTCTAGAGGGATGGCTTCTTCTAAGGTCAGCGCCAACTCTTCGGTGGTGGGTGGCACGGGTGGAGTGAGGGCTGCGTCGGCAGCAGCGGGGGATGTCTCAGGGGTAACATCGCTCAGCGGATCAGCCACATCATCGATTTCAGGGCCAAAGGCATCCGCCACGCTGAAGCTGCGATCATCAGCTGCAGCGCTGACTGCATCGACCTCCGATGACTCTAGATCAGCTTCTGAAAGTGAAGGCGAGATGGGGGAAGACAAGGGTTCGTCGTCGCCAAAGATATTGTCTAAGGCGATCGCCTCAGCCGCGTCGGGGGCAGCGATCGCTGCCGAGGCGGGATGATCGGCGGCGGGCACATCGGTGTCCAAGTCAGCGTCCAAACCGTCCAAATTCAGATTCAAATTCAGATCTGCTAGCCAAGCGTCGGCGCTATCCTCAGCTGTCTCGGCAGCTGAGACATCGGCGGTAGTATTAGCAGAGGGCGGGGATTCTCGGTCAAGGTCATCGGCGATCGCCTCCGGTGGCAAGGGGGCTGGCTCTGACGCCAGCTCTGACACTAGGGCGTCTAATGAGGTCACCTCGGCGATCTCCGGCTCATCCGCAAATAATCCATCCAGACCTGAGCCTAAATCGACCTCGACGATGTTGGGCGTTGGATCGGCTGCTGGCTCGCGCTCCGGTAGCTCGCGGTCGTCAACCACGGAGTCATCGAGCTCCAACGGTTCTAAGGCATCAATAAAAGCATCTTGGGCCTCATCCACCTCATCTCCATCATCCACCTCATCTCCCTCATCAGCCGCCTCTGTCAGGCTAGGCTCATCTGCCGATGTCCAATCGACCTCGGCTTGGCTGGCCGGAGCCGCTGTTGCCGTCTCATCAGTCGCGGCGATCGGCCATTTGGGTGTGGCTGCCGCAAATCCTTCTAACTGGGAAAGATCAGAGGTCAACTGCCCGAGTGTGGCTTCATCCAACGTGAAATCGAGCGTCGTACCCGGATCGGCGACTGGGGCATCGAGCAGATTCTCTTCCGGCGGTGCCGCAATAAAGGTATCTTCCGACTCCTCAAACGTGGCAAACGGATCGGCGGCTGGTGGGGATTGACCGGGTTCAGTCGTTGGCAGCAGTTCACTCAGAGACGTGATGATATCATCAGACTCATTCTGAGTCTCGCCAACCGGAGCCAGCTCTTCAGCAATCTCAATTCCTAACAGATTTTCTAACGCGGCTGGCGGGTCAACCATGGTGGGTGCGTCAGCCGCCGCTGGGGCCGACTCAGCGACCTCAAGCAGTGACTCTAAAGCTGTTTCTGCCGGCTCAGGGGGAGCGATCGCCTCGGGTTCACCAATCAGGGTTGATTCAGGCGGTGTTGGCTCCGAGATCTCGGGTAATTGATCCAGAGTAAACAACGGCTCATTGACGGTTGCTGTCGCCTCATCATCCGCTTCGCCCAATTCGTCAGCCATCGATGATGCCGCGACAGGACTGCCAAACAAGCTGTCATAGAGTGAATCAATTTCCTCAGTGTAAGCATCGGTTTCAGTGGCCTCGGCGGGTCCGTCGGGCACCGAGGCAGCGGCTTGCCCTGTGACCACTTCCCAGGGAATCGGCTCAGTCTGCACCATGGTCGCTTCGCCAGGGTCAGGCTCAACCCATTCAGGAATCTCATCGAGGTCATCGTCAAAGTCATCAACGGGCAAGTCGGGCAAATCGTCGTCGAGCTGAAAGAGCGTCACCTCTTCATCCGCCTCGACCGCTGCGTCCAGATCGAGATCGCTCAGATCAACCTTGTTCAAGTCAAGACGGTCTAAATCGCTGCTCACGGCACCAGATTCTGGAGATCGCCCAAGGCTGTCTTGAGCTTCCCTCTCGCGGCCCGTTAACCGCGCCTGCTCTGGACGGCTAATGAGATAGCTCGATTCATCTTGCAGCTGCTCCGCTAGGTGATTGATAAAGGTGCGAAAGACAAATTCCCCCTGCTGCCCCAAACCATGCATCGCATCCAACCCTTGGTTGAGGGTGTCGCAGTAGCTGTGAATACTTTGATCTAAAGATTCAAACACCGTGCGGAGGTTGGCGTCTAGCTTCAGCAACAGATGGTCGGTTTGCGCCTGAATTTGCCGCAATTGCTCCAGACGCTGCTGTGGATTCAGCTGCGGCAGATCCGCTGCCACTTCTGCTGCGTCGGGGGGCAGCGCCCCGTACAGCGCGGGAGCACCGTCGATTTGCGATCTCAAGGCGCGAAACTGGGGGGTTAGCTGCTCTAGCAACACCGCACTGAGCCGCCCCACCATATCGTCGATCAAGGCAGGATTGAGGGCGTTAGCGTTGGCGCTTTCTGACCGCTGCAAACGCTCTATCTCCAGCTGACGGACTTCATTCTTCAAAGCCTCACGCTGCTGCTGCAGGGCCATGACTTCATTGGTTAGCGGCTGCACCATTTGCACCCGCAAGTATTGCATCTCTTGCAATAGCGCTTGCAAAACTTGCTGGCTGTTGGTTTCAGCGGCGTCAATCGGCTCACCCGGAGCCGGAGTGATCGCCGCTCCAGGATTTGTGGTCAGCGACCATGCGGGTGACAGGGCACCGGACGCCTGCACCTCTTGTAGATAGGCCAGCACCTGTTCCATGATGCGCCGCTGCTCACCGGCCTCCCCGGACATCACCCAAGGCAATCTGGGCGCAGCTTTATTCAGTAGCGCTTCAATTTCGGTAATAAGTGCTTGCAGTTGCCCTGATTGCGAAGTCACAGTGAGCTCCTTGAAAACCGACCGACTACAGTTAACCCACAGCAGATGAGGTCTAAAATATATCGACTCTTGATCTCGGCTGAACGCCTAAACACCGATGCTATCAGGCACTGCCATTGGCTGCCTTAAGCATACTCAATCCTTCATTTGAGAGGGTGCGACGCTTGGTTTGCCCAAAGTGTAGGACAGCAAACGCAAAACCGTTAACTATTGTTGTAATCGAGTATTGCAATCGAGACTGTCCATAAAATCAGCGTCTGACCGATGGGAATGGGTGTAGTGTGCCCTTAATGGCAGCTTAACTAAGCGCGCGCTGGCGAGGCGGTGGCTCAGGCTGGGGCTCAAAGATGAGAACAATTCAGTTTTGGGAAGGCGTTTGGGGCCATCTCGAGATCGGGCAAGATCGATCAGCCGAAGCGTCGCTGGGCCCTATCTAGGGTGCAAAACCAGTGGGGATCTTATCCATTCAGATATCCCTCAGAGGCCAACGGCAACCCCATCTCCCCGTCACCTTTGCGACTGTCGAGGCGGTCGCTCGCCCCCGAGGCAGCTGGGGAAACCGTGCCAAGACGACCCCCTCGCCCGCTCAGAAACCAGACTGCGGTCAGTCGGCCATTGAGCATAGTCGACTTTCGTCCGTAATTTGGGATATAGAGTTATCCGTAAAGTGCGATTGGACTAGTGGTATTCTAAGAGACCGAAGCAGTGCTCATAGCTGCTTATCTCCCCTAGCAGGAGATTCTTGTCGGATCTTCTGGTATCGTTATCTACCGTTTCCTGTACTGAGTTGATGGTTTGAGCAGGCGATCGCTTGACTAAGTTAGTCTTAGCTTTCAAGCAATGCCATTTTTGGAAACTTTTGTTAAATCTCTAATATTCAAAGTTCATGGATAGCCGCTATGGATCCCGCGACAATTCCATAGGGGGAATGCCCATCCGAGAGACCCCGTTCTTTCAAGGGTTGCCTGACGAGACCATCGATCAGGCAACGGCCCAGGTGGTCACCCGTCGGCATCCGGCCAATCAGGTGCTGCTGCTGGAAAACGACTGGGGTAGCTCGGTCTATTTCATCTTGGATGGCTGGGTTAAAATTCGCACCTACAATCTTGACGGCAAGGAAATTACGCTGAACATTCTCGGCAAGGGCGAACTGTTTGGCGAAATGGCCCCCCTTGACGAAGTGCCACGCTCAACTGACGTGATCACTCTGGTGCCGACGGTGATTGGCAATTTACCGGCCCAAGATTTTGTCAGCTTGATTCAGGCTGAGCCGCAGGCCGGTATTCGCCTGTCACAGCTGATGGCGCGTCGTCTCCGCCAGGTCAATCGCCGGTTACGCCTGCGGGAATCGGACAGCACCTCCCGCGTGATTGATATTTTGCTGTTTTTAGCCGATGGACAGGGGGTTGAAGCAGCCTCCGGGTTAGAAATTCCGAATCTGCCGCACCGGGAGCTGAGCAGTCTGAGTGGGCTCGCCCGCGAAACAGTAACGCGAGTGCTGAATAAACTTGAGAAAAAGGGGTTGGTGAAGCGTGATCGCGATGTGATGCGCATTCCCGACGTGGTTGCCCTTGAAAAACTTCTCGTGTAACGCTCACTATGCCTGAGTTTTCTCCCGAGCGATCGCCCGATGAGGCGACCCCAGACTGGCGAGCGGATGTCCCCGTGCCCGATCCTGATGAACTGGCCGAAGTCGAAACCTATCTTGACTATCGCCCGTTAGGGAGCTTGGGGGATGCCATCCCTCGGGCACGGCGACCCCAAGTGGGCCCAGCAGCCATGGTCGAGACTGCTTTTTTGGCCAGTGCCGCCAGTTTGATCTGGCTGGTAAATGCTTATTTTCCCCCAGGGCCGCTGTTGCGGATTGTCTTCCCACTGCCGATTGCCCTGATTTATCTGCGCTGGGGGCATCGCGCCGCCTGGATGGGGGCCTTGGTATCGACCTTACTGCTGGCGGTGCTGATGGGCCCCCCCCGCAGCCTGCTCTATTTCATGCCCTATGGTTTGCTCGGCGTGCAGTTGGGATGGCTGTGGCGGCGTGGAGCATCTTGGTACCTCTCGATCGGTATCGGCACCCTGCTCAGCGCTCTCGGCTTTTTTGTCCGCCTGTGGCTACTCTCTCTCATGCTGGGGAAGACTTGTGGGTTTACCTGATCAATCAGGCAACCCAGGTCATCAACTGGGTGCTAGAACGCCTCGTCAATCTGGGCCTGTTGGAATGGGGCAGTTTGAGCCAGTCGAATACCACCCTCATCCAGATCGTCGCCTTGGTGATTGTCTTGATCAGTTCCCTGGTTTATCTCTTCACCGTGCATCTGGCGTCTTGGCTGCTATTAGAGCGGCTGGGTGAAAAAATGCCGTCTCCCCCCGCCTGGGTACTACAACTCCTTGAGAGTTAGCCTCGATTTCCCCTGCATCCTTGCCCTATGAATTTTGGCCCGATGAATCGTGTTTACACTCAAATCGCCCAAGGGCAAGGATGGTTACGGCGTTATGTCGGGCATCGCCCTCGCCTCGCCTGTATTTTAGGGTTTACTGAAACGGGACTGATTCCCGGCATTTCAGCAGCGGGCAGCACGCCTCAGCAACGTCAAACGACGGCGATCGCCGATGCTGAGTTTTTATTTCGCGGCCCTACGCCATCGCCCCAGCATCCTTTGCCGCCGTTGGTCGAGGGGGTCTCTCCCGCCTTGATTTCACGGGCAGTGGTCTCGACTCAGCTGATGCCGCTGCTAATCTTTAACGCCGGTTTGCCGATCGCACCAACCGTGCCTCATATTGACTTACGGGGAGCGGCAGCGGCTTGCGTGAGTTCGGGTCAGGCGATGCCGCGCCACCTGGTCGAATCTTTATTTCGGTTCGGGATCATGTGGGGACATCGCTTGGGGAGCCAAGCCGACTCTGATTATGTGATTTTGGGCGAGTGCGTGGCTGGCGGCACAACGACAGCCTTGGCGCTGCTACTGGGCTTAGGGCTGCCGGTGCAGGGCAAGGTCGGGAGCAGTCACGCCACCTGTAATCACGCCCAAAAATATGCGATCGCCGCCCAGGGGTTAGCACCATGGCAAGCTCAGCAAGCCGCTGGCCGCGCGCTCGATCCGCTGGATCTCGTGGCGGCGATCGGCGATCCCATGCAGATAGTTGTGGCGGCGATGGCCCTGAGCGCCAGTTGCCATGGTGGGGTCATGCTCGCAGGCGGGACCCAAATGTTGGCCGTTTATGCACTGGCGCGCTCCCTCGCTCACCATCGCCGGGTTTCTTGGCAACCTGAGAAGATTGTCGTGGGCACCACTCGGTGGGTCGCCGAAGACCCCACCTGTGACACCGTGGGACTGGCGGAGCTAATTGGCAGCGTGCCGCTCATCGCCACGCAACTTTCCTTTGCCGAGTCACGTTATCCCGCCCTCCGACAATATGAAGCGGGGTATGTCAAAGAGGGCGTCGCGGCCGGCGGCTGCGCGATCGCGGCCAACATCTATCAAAACTGGCAGCAGCACCAGCTCTTATCCGCGATCGAATCGTTGTATGAGAAAACGCTCAACCAGCAAACACCGCCCCCAGAACTGCGGGTCTAGCAACGTCTGAGCGCCTGAGAGCCAGTGTGGTTAGCTAGCCACCCCCGATTAATCGGGATACCAAAACATGCCTTTGATCCCTTCGGGGTCAGGCATAAATCCCAAATTGCGGTAAAAATCCACCACGTGCGGGTCAGCGAACAACGTCACGTTGCTGATATCTTCGCTGCGCAGCTTCTTAATCAGCTGCTTCATCAACGTTTTGCCCAAGCCTTTCCCCTGATAGTCAGGGTGGATGACAACATCCCAGATAGTGGCGTTGAAGGCATGGTCAGAGGTGGCTCGCGAAAACCCAATTAGACGACGACGACTGCCTTGCTGCTCCCACATGGTCACGACTAAGAAGCTATGCTGAATGGCCTTGCGCACTTTGCGAATGGGTCGCCGAGCCCAGCCCACAGCATCACACAGCTCTTCTAACTCGTAGAGATCAATATCTCGATCAGTGCTAAAAACAATTTGTGTGCCGCGATCTTGATTGGAGACCTCGGTCAACGTGTTGGCTGATGACGCTTGTTCCCGAGGGGGGAGATCGGCCTCAGCACCAGTAAATAAGCTTTTCCAGAAACCCATACAGGTTTGGATGATAGATAGTGGAAGTACAGTAGCGTCTATTAGACTAATATATCTGCTCAGGTTTGTCTTTTGTGGACAAAGAAAAAACAAGAATGGTTTTTCCGCCCTGCCAAGTTCACTTCAGCCCAGGGGCATCCTAACTGAGGTGCTTATCTCCAGCGACAAACCAGCATCCACCTACAGAGATAATATGAGGATACTTTGGCGGCTTTAGGGCCATAACCGAGTTGGATGCTCTCATCAGAACTGTTCGGGGTATAAACACCCTTCGGTAGAACGGTTCTGACTCTGGTTGACCGATCAGCTCTCTAGGAGTCAGAGACGAGAGTTTCTTTCTTCAGAACTGCAGCGGCATTTAGGATAAGGACGCTGCAGTGCCCGTCACCTGCGCAGGTTAACTCAAGCTATCTAGTGTTCCCCCCGGTTATGGCTGCTGGTTTAAAACCATCTACAGTAGAGCTGCTCAAGCGATTTAATCGTGCTTTTCCACAGTTTTATGAGCAGTTTGTCAGCAGTGAGATTCAGCTGCAAAACTTGCGCTTGGCTTATCAGCTCTACAAAACTCGCAAAGCCGTGATTGAGCTGAAGCCCGAAGGCAACCGCAGTGCTCTGCATTTTGCCTACCGCAACCAGTCTTTTTTGCTCAGCGATATTTTTGGCGTTTTAGCGGCCTATGGGCTGACGATTCATAATCTCAGCCTTTACGGTCAGATCTATCCCCCCATGCTGGTCTTTATCAAGCTTGTGGTATCGCGGGGGGGCAAGGCGTTGCCCACAAAAACCGCCGATAACGTCTGTCGCGCCATCCGAGAAGCCTTGGCCGGGCATTTTGAAGTAGAAGAAATGCTCACGGTGGAATTCAACTTAGATGCTGGGCTAGAGCAGGTCGAAACGGAATTTTATGTTGATCCCGTCTTCCATTTACCGGCGCTGCTCATTGAGGCGGATAACCAACCCGGGTTGTTTTACAAAGTCATGTATGCCATTTGGCAAGAAGATCTGCTGGTCGTCAATGCCAACTTATTGGTGTGGCGCGGGCGTACTCGTTTGATTCTCTACTTGTTAGGCCCGAACGAAAGCTTAATTCCTGAGTACCTCGGTCACAAGATTGCTGAGGGTATTCGCTATCGGTTGCTCAGCAAGAGTACCTAACGCGGTAGTACCAGGCAGACAAAATGGCGACTGCCGCAATATATGATAGAAAGATGTCTTATTTTGATGTGTTGGGCGTCCCCCATGCCTATCGCTTGACGCCAGAGACGCAACAATCAGAAACAACGGTGGTCTTTGTCCATGGCTGGTTGTTGAGTCAAGGGTATTGGCAACCCGTGATCGATCGCCTCAATCCTGATTTTCAATGTTTGAGCTATGACCTCAGAGGGTTTGGCGAATCGAGTCAGGGGCTAGCAGGGCGATCGCCGGTCACCGCCCCCCACTCGGGCGATGGCCCACACCCCTTTAGCCTCGAAGCCTATGCTCAAGACCTAGGAACTTTGCTCAAAGCACTTGACCTCCGCTCGGTCTGGCTGGTTGGACATTCTCTCGGGGGTAGCATTGCCCTTTGGACTGCCAAGCTGTTTCCCCAGCAGGTGCAGGGCATCGTCTGTGTCAATGCTGGCGGGGGCATGTATCTCCCAGACGAGTTTGCGCGTTTTCGCCAGGCAGGGCAGCAAATCGTTCGCTGGCGATCTCCCTGGCTCAAGACCGTGCCATTTATGAACCGGGCCTTTGCCAAACTGATGGTATATAAGCCTTTAGCTTTACAGTGGGGTGATCAGCGACTGGCCGACCTGCTGGCCGCTGATTCCGCAGCAGCTCAAGGCATTCTCCTGGAATCGACCACGGAAGCCGAAGTGCATCGCTTACCTCAGGTGGTTGCCAGCCTAGAGCAACCCGCTTACTTTGTCGCTGGGGCGCAAGACCCGGTCATGGAAACCAAATACGTTAAACACCTCGCAAGCTTTCACCCCTTGTTTGATAGCTCCGAAGGGAACGTCACCGTATTGTCCGAATGTGGTCACATGGCCATGGTCGAACAGCCAGAAGCCCTGGCCGACATCATTCGCCAGCACCTTCCTCAAACCGTGGATCAGGGCCAAAACTCCTGTGCAAGAGATTCTGTCATGCAGTGAACTGAGCTGGCCGTCTGGTGATCAGCTCAGTCAGGCCGGAAAAATAGTGAGGCAGGCAAAAATCTCATTTTTTTGTCGTACCGCAACCAAAACTGTTGACATAGAGGGGATAAAAACTGCTAGGCTATTTAAGCCTGAATGATGGGGTGTCGCCAAGCGGTAAGGCAGCGGGTTTTGGTCCCGCCATTCCCAGGTTCGAATCCTGGCACCCCAGTTTAGTTAAATCTGTAGTCTCTAGTGTGTAACGCTTCAGGTGTCCCCCGTGCCAGAAGCTTTTCTCACTTCGCTACACACCAATGATTTGCACCGCGCTCATCCTTGCTCAAGCTTGGTATATCCAGCCTGTTGTCAGCTGCGATTGACTGCCCGGAGCCAAATATCGGCCTGCTGGCGGGCACCCTAAAGACACTATTGGTCAATCAAAGGGTGTCATGCTATCGAGAATCTGGAGTGCGGCGATCGTCGGCATCGACGCCATTAAGGTTGGCGTTGAAGTCGATTTATCGGGAGGCCTGCCCACAATGGTGGCCGTCGGCTTGCCTGATGCTGCCGTGCAAGAGTCGCGAGAGCGCACTCGCGCCGCGCTCAAAAACTCTGGTATTCCCATCCCGATGCGGAAGATCGTCATCAATCTCACCCCAGCGGATCTGCGGAAGGAAGGGCCCAGTTTTGATTTGCCGATCAGTATGGGCGTGGTAGCAGCGACAGAGCAAGTCAAGCCTGAGTTGCTGGACGACTTTCTGTTTATGGGTGAGTTGTCGTTGGATGGCACTTTGAGGCCGGTGGCGGGCGTGTTGGCGATCGCGGCCGCGGCTAAATCGCTGGGTCTCAAGGGACTGGTTGTGCCTGCTGATAATGCCCGTGAGGCAGCAGTCGTGCCAGGGCTAGAGGTCTATGGTTTCAAGCGATTGTCCGACATTGTCGACTTTCTCAACCATCCGGCTCAGTACCTGCCCTATCAGCTCGATGGTCAGGCAGAATTGGCGAAGGCTAACACCAACCTGATGGATCTGCGCGATGTTAAGGGTCAGGCCCAGGCCCGCCGCGCGTTAGAAATTGCGGCGGCTGGCGGCCACAACTGCATTTTTATTGGCCCACCAGGGAGCGGGAAAACCATGCTGGCCCGCCGTTTGCCCAGCATCCTACCGCCGTTATCCTTTGAAGAGGCGCTAGAAGTCACCCAAATTCACTCGGTGGCCGGTTTGCTGAAAGAAAAAGGCAGCCTGGTGACGAATCGTCCTTTTCGCAGCCCCCATCACTCGGCCTCTGGCCCTTCTTTAGTCGGGGGTGGCAGCTTTCCTAAACCGGGGGAGATTTCACTGGCCCATCGGGGGGTTTTGTTTTTGGATGAAATGACTGAGTTCAAACGGGATGTGCTGGAATTCTTGCGGCAACCGCTTGAAGATGGTTACGTCACGATTACGCGCACGCGACAGTCCGTGGAATTTCCTGCCCAGTTCACGTTAGTGGCCAGTACAAACCCCTGCCCTTGTGGCTACTACGGCGACTCGGTACAGCCTTGTACCTGCAGCCCTCGGAGCCGTGAGCAATATTGGGCCAGGTTGTCAGGGCCGCTGATGGATCGGATTGATTTGCAGGTGGTGGTCGGTCGACTCAAACCGGAGGAGATGACTGGCATTGTGGAGGGAGAGCCCTCAGAAAAGGTCCGAATTCGGGTGGAGGCGGCGCGAGATCGCGCCCATGCTCGCTTCCAGTCTGAAACCTCACTACAGTGCAATGCTGATATGCAAAGTCGTCACCTGCGCCACTGGTGCCCGTTAGACGACACCACCCAAACCCTCATGGAAAATGCCGTTCGTAAACTTGGGCTGTCAGCGCGGGCCACCGATCGCATCCTCAAAGTGGGGCGCACCATTGCCGATTTGGACAACGCTGACGCTCTGCAAGCCCAACACATCGCTGAAGCGATTCAATATCGCACCATCGATCGCATGCAGTAAATACAGATAAGTAGGTAGACAGAATTAATCAACATCCCGACAACGGCATCTCAAGGCTTCCAGAAGCTCAGGACTACGTTTAATTACGTCCATGTACTTAACAGACAAGTGCAGTTAGATGAAAGACACAAAAAAGGCGATCGCTTCGCCAAGGTTCAAACCGACGATTCCCTAAATTAACCCCTGCTTAGACTGCCCAATCAATAATGTTGATGTTCAATTGAGAAGGACAGCTCTCAACGTAATCATTCACCCTTTGCCATGAAGAACAACGACTTTGGGCAATTGCTACAGCGCTTATCAGGAGTAGCCACTGTGGTAATTGGCTTCATCACCACAATTTTCGGCTTCATCAAACTCTGGCAGGGGAATGCAGGTTTAGTAACCTGGATTTTGATTGGGCTGGGCGTTGGGCTGGTGTGGTCTGCCTGTCTGTACTTTGCCCGATTTTGGCAACCGGAAAAGCGCAACCAAACACCAGCGGGCATTCAACCTGCCCTAACCTCTGCACAAGAGCAAGCCCAAGCTCGCAAAGTGAAGCAGCGTAAAACTGTGCGCTGGTTGGCCCGACAGGGACTGTGGCTCGTGCCACTGCTTGTTGTGGCCGGGTACTTGGGCTGGCAGCATCTGCAGAGCCTGCCAAGTAAAACAGTCACCATTTTGGTAGCCGACTTTGAAGGGCCAGACCCGAAAAACTATCGCGTGACGGAAACTATTCTCACGAAGCTGCGCGACGCTACGGCAGACTACCCCGACGTTAAAATCGTCGCGTTAGGAGCAGCCGTCACCGAGCAAGCGGGTAGCGAGATGGCTCAGGCCAAGGGCAAAGATCGCAAAGCCGCGATGGTGATTTGGGGTTGGTACGGTAAGACTGCAGATGCGGCGCCTATCAGCGTCAATTTTGAAGTGTTGCGGCCCCCGGAGAATCTGCCAGAGTTTCGCGAAACCGCTAGTGGTGTTGTCCGAACCTTTGCAGTGGCAGAACTGGAGAGCTTTCAGCTACAGACGCAACTTTCTTCCGAAATGGCCTATCTCACCCTGTTTACTCTGGGCATAGCTCACTACGCCGCCGAAGACTGGCAAAATGCTTTGACTCGCTTCGAAGCGGCTCTCCAAAATCTTGGAACCTCCTCGGCCAGTTTAGACGCGAGTATCGCATTGTTTTATCGAGGCAATGCGCTGATTGGCTTAGAGCGGTATGAAGAGGCGGTTGCCGCCTATGAGGCTGCCTTTCAGCTACAGCCGGACTACCATGTAACCCTTTATAACAAAGGCGTTGCGCTGGCTGACTTAGAGCGTTACGAAGAGGCGATTGCCGCCTATGAGGCCGTCTTGAAATACAGCCGGATAACTCTTCCACCCTCTATAACAAAGGCCGTGTGCTGGCTGACTTAGAGCGTTATGAAGAGGCGATTACCGCCTATGAGGCCACCTTAAAAATACAACCGGAAGATCTTGAAGCACTCTAAAACAAAGGCGATGCACTTGCTAACTTAGAACGTTATGAAGAGGCGATTGCCGCCTATGAGGCCGTCTT